>CAZBXY010000063.1:0-30042 GCA_964495365.1 uncultured Frigoriglobus sp.
GTGCATCGCGGCCATTGACATCGACGGCGACGGGCTACCAGAGTTTGTGGTGGGCGCGGCGTGGAAGCCCTTCGACACCGCGACCGCGGCACAACTCGTGTGGCTGAAGCGCGGCAAGGACGTGACACAAGAGTGGACGATGCACGAACTGCCGTGCGACGAGCCGACGGTTCACCGCGTCCGTTGCTTCGACATCGACGGGGACGGCAAGCCGGAGATCGTTCACGTCCCGCTGATGGGCCGCGGGTCGAGCGCGAAGGGGCTGTGGGTGGACGGCAAGCCAGTACGCGTGATCGCCATGAAGGTTCCGGCGAAGGAACCGGAGAAGAAGGAGAACTGGAAGACGCAGGTGCTGTCGGAGGAACTGAACGTGTGCCACAACTTCTGGCAATCGACAGAGATCGTCTCGACCGAAGGGCGGGGCACGTTCGTCAGCGATATCTTCGTAACGAGTTACGACGGTGTTCACGTACTCCGGCACGACAAGGATAAATGGACGACCACCAAGATTGGGGTCGGGAATCAAGCGAACCCGAAGGGCAACCGTGGGGCAAGCGAGATCAAGGACGGCGGCGTTGGTACGAAGGGCAAGGCCGGGGTCATCGCGACCATCGAGCCGTGGCACGGAAACCAGGTGGTGACATACACGCCGCCGAAGGCCGGTGAGAAGTTGTGGGAGCGGCACGTCATCGACGAGCAACTGCGGTGGGGCCACGGGGTGTGGTTCGCGGACCTCGACGGCGACGGGGCCGACGAACTCATCATCGGGGTGCGAGACGACCCGAACCCGAAGGCCGGCGACATGTTCAAGGAGCGCCGCGGCGTTCGCATTTACAGATGCACCGACGGCAAGGGCGCGAAATGGGAGCGCACGATCCTCGACGACGGCGGCGTCGCGGTGGAAGACCTGACCGCCGGCGACCTCGACGGCGACGGCAAGATCGACATCATCGCCGTCGGCCGCGCGACGGGGAATTGCCGCATCTACTGGAACCAGGGGAAGTGATACCGAATTCCGTAGGTTCCAGTTGGCGGTCTGGATCGACCGTTGGACCGCTCGGTGGTTGCAGCGCCGGGCGGTGCAGTTCCGTAGACCGTTCCGCGCGAACGGGAGAAGTTCGACAGATCGGGAGTTTTTCTCGGCCCGCTCGCCCACGGTGGCTTTTCGCCACTTTTTCCCCGCTACTGACCTTCAATTCGCCCCCCGCGGCGCGGTACCCTTCACCTCGGTTACGACTGACCCACACTAACTGCGTTACGGGAGACGGGATCATGGCCGAAAAGGGCAACAAACTGGACAAAACAAAAGGCAAGGGCGAGGAAAACAAGGAACTCAAACACGCTCTGGCCGAGATCGAAAAGACGTTCGGCAAAGGGTCGATCATGTCGCTGGGCGACATGGGCGCGATCGACGTCGAGTGCATCTCGACCGGCTCGCTCGGGCTGGACATCGCGCTCGGCGGCAAGGGCCTGCCCCGCGGGCGCGTCATCGAGGCGTTCGGCGCCGAGGCGAGCGGCAAGACGACCGTCGCTCTGCACACCGTCGCACAGTGCCAGAAGGCCGGCGGGGTCGCGGCGTACATCGACGCCGAACACGCCCTCGACCCGAGCTGGGCCAAGCGGCTCGGCGTGGACCTCGACAACCTGCTCGTCTCCCAACCGAGCTACGGCGAAGAGGGGCTGCGGATCGCCGAGATGCTCATCAAGTCTAACGCGGTGGACCTCATCGTCGTGGACTCGGTCGCGGCGCTCGTTCCGAAGAACGAGATGGAGGACAGCGAGATCGGCGACACGAAGGTCGGCCTGCAAGCGCGACTGATGAGCCAGGCGCTGCGGATCCTCAACCCGCAGGTGAACAAGAGCCGCACCTGCCTGTTCTTCATCAACCAGATCCGCCAGAAGATCGGCGTGATGTACGGCGACCCGAACACCACGACCGGCGGGCTGGCGCTGAAGTTCTACGCCAGCGTGCGGATGGAGGTGAAGCGCATCACGCACGTCAAGGACGGCGAGGAGATCATCGGTTCCGAAACCCGCGTGCGCGTGGTGAAGAACAAGATCGCCCCGCCGTTCCGCAACGCCGAGTTCAACATCATCAACGACCGCGGCATCGACTTCGAGGGCGAGGTGCTGTCGATGGGCGTGGAGGACGAGATCCTGGAGAAGAGCGGCGCGTTTTACTCGTACAAGGGTGAGCGGATCGCCCAGGGCGAGAAGAAGGCGATCGAGTACCTGCGCGAGAACACCGCGGTCCGCGACGAGATCGCGGCGGCGGTGAAGGAGAAGCGGGCGCCGAAGGTGGTCGATCCGGTCGCGCTGGAGGCGACCGCGGCGAAGGACGAAGAGGAGGCCGCCGCGGCGCTGGCCGCGATCGGCGAGGAAGTGGAATCGCCCAAGAAGAAGCGCGGCAAGTCTGCGGAGTGACCGCGAAGAGTTGGCCACAAAAAAGCACAAAGAGCCACAAAAAGAAGGCAGAAGAATAGAGTGTGGAACTCATCTTCGGCTTCCTTTTTGTGGCTCTTTGTGCTTTTTTGTGGCCAATCTGCTTCTTGCTCGGCTCGCTTTTGAGGCGACATGGACGTTCGCGCTTCGACAAACCGCTCGCTGCTGCTCGGGGCCGTCACGAACTGGCTGGCGTTCGCCGCGGCGCTCGCGGTGTCGTTCTTCCTCGCGCCGTACCTCGTCCGGTCGCTCGGTGATGCGCGCTACGGCGTCTGGTGCGTCGTCGAGAGCATTCTCGCGTACTTCACACTCTTTGATCTGGGCATCGCCGCGTGCCTCGTGCGATTCGTCGCGAAGCACCACGCAACCGGCGAGCGCGCGGACCTCAATCGGATTGTCTCGGCCAGCCTCGGGCTGTTTACCCTCGCCGCGGGCTGCGTGCTTCTGCTCGGCGGGTTCATCACGCCGTTCGTTGCGCCCGGGCTGGAGCGGAAGCTCGGGGCGCCGGGCGACGTGCTGCCGTTCATGCTGCTGATGCTGGCGAACCTCGCGGTCACGCTCCCGCTCAGCGCGTTCCCCACGATCCTCGACGGGCTTCAGCGGTTCGGAGCCAAGAGCACCGTGCGGCTCGTCTGCCTCGCGCTGCGTGTCGGCGGAATCGTGTGGGTGATGGAAACGCAACCGGGCCTTCTGCCGCTCGCGTTGGTATTCACCGTCACGAATCTCCTCGAACACGCGTTCATGGCCGTACTCTGTTTCCGGTTCCTGCCGGGATTGAAGCTCGCGCGCAGCTTCATTACCCGCGAAACGCTGCGCGAGGTGAAGGGCTACAGCGTCGATGCGTTCCTCGCGATGCTCGCCGGTCGGATCACGGTCCAGACGGGAGCGATCATCGTCGGCGGGTTCCTGACAGTGGCCGCCGCGGCGCATTACGCGCTCGCGGCGCGGCTCGTCGATATGGCGAAGAACCTGCTCCGCGCCGCGACGACCACACTCACGCCGGCGGTAAGCGAGCGCGAAGCAACCGGCGACCTCGACGGCGTTCGCCGCGTGCTGCTCGACGGCACGCGATGGGTGCTGTACCTCGTGCTGCCGATTCACCTGGGGTTGCTCGCGTTCGGGCGCCCGTTCTTCGCGCGGTGGGTCGGGCCGCCATACGCGGAGTGGTGCTTCCCGGCGATGGCCGTGCTGTCCGCCACGCTCACGATCGGCGTCGCGCAGTCGGTCGCGTCGCGCATCTTGTACGGGCTGGGGAAATTGCGACTGTTCGCGCGGCTCGCGCTCGTGGAAGCGGCGCTGAACCTCGCGCTGAGCCTCTTGTTGGTGGGGCCGTTCGGGCTGGTGGGCGTCGCGGTCGCGGTCGCGGTGCCGAACGTGCTGTTCTGCCTGTTCGTGATCGGCTACGCCTGCCGCACACTCGACATCGGTTTGCGGGCGTATCTGTTCACGAGCTGGCTGAACCCGCTGTGCTGCGCGTGCGCGCCGGCGCTCATCTGGCGGCTGCTCGCCCCCGCGGAGCCGACCTGGGCGAGCATCGCGCTGGGAATCGTGGCGGGGTTGGGGCCGTATGCGTGCGCGGTATTGCTACTCGAACGGTTTGCAAAGTCAGCATCTTTCTTCAGCCCCGGAGGGGCGACCGAAGTTAGCCTGGGGTGGAGCGCAGCGCAACCCCAGGAATCGACGGCCAAATGAACTGAAGCCCCGTTAGGGGCGACAGCCTTCGCCAGAGGTTGCTGTCGCCCCTCCGGGGCTTGAGGTTTCTTCTGTGCGCCTTCCCGGGGTTGCGCTTCGGCCTTCGGCCGGCGCTCCACCCCGGGCTAACATCGGCCGCCCCTCCGGGGCTGAAGACGGTGGAGCGGGCAGTTACGCTCTCTCCTGCCTTTCGATCCGCGCGAGCAACTCCGCCGGCGTGACCCCGCGGACCAGCACCACCTTGTTCCGGTTCGTGTGCCCGCTGAGCAACTCCAACTGCGATCGCTGGAGCCCCAGTCCCTCGCGCAACAGCGCCAGCACCGCGTCGTTGGCGCGGCCGTCCGCCGGCGGGGCGGTCACGCTCACCTTCAGCGCGCCGGCCTGTTCGCCCACAATGGCATTTCGCTTCGCCTTCGGCTGAACCCGCAGTGCGAGTGTCGCTCCGTCGGCGTGTGGTTGCACAGTCAAAGCCATTTCGCACCGGTCAAGAAAAATCCAGAAAAAATTAGTTGACAATAGTTCACTATTCACGCATACTTCCATTGTCGGCCCGGTTCGCGCGACCGACACACTTCAACTTACTCACCGCGAGTTCGTCGCGGGGAGGTGCCCATGTACTGCGCCCAGACCGGCCCGGTGTGCGGACCGCGACCGCCCACGTCGGGCGGCTTGGTCCAATTGTCCCGGTTCGAGATCAACGAGTTCATCGAGACCTGCTTCACCGACGCCAGCGGCGCGCCGGTGAAGCAGGGTGAGGTTCACCGCGCGGTGCAAGCGTTCCTCGGCGCGCACCCGAAGGGGCTGGTGGAAATGCCGCGGGACCACGGCAAGAGCTTCCAGGTGTGTTGCCGCGTGCTGTGGGAGTTGGCGAAGAACCCGGGGCTGCGGGTGAAGATCGTGTGCGCGACCGACGCGGTCGCGGCCGAGCGCAGCCGGTTCCTGCGCGACACGATCACACTCAACCCGCGCGTGCGGGCCGCCTTCCCGGAGCTGCGCGGCGCCCGGCCGTGGACCGCCGGGGCGTTCACGATCGCACGCGCCGCGCAGACGATCGGGCCGAGCGTCGCGGCGTTCGGCGTCGGTACTGGGAGCACCGGCACGCGGGCCGATCTGCTCATCTGTGATGATGTTGTCGATGTCCGCGCGCTACACAGCCGAGCCGAGCGCGAGCGGGTCGCGGACTACTTCACCAACAACCTGATGAACCTCCTGGAACCCGACGGGCGGTTCTGGGGGCTGTGTACGCCGTGGCACTCCGACGACCTGAACGCGCGGCTGCGGAAGTCCGCCGCGTACCCGGTGTTGCGGTTGCCGGTCGGCCCGAACTTCGAGCCGGTGTGGCCAGAAAAATGGCCCGCGGAACGGCTCCGCGCCCGCAAGGACGAGATCGGCAGCGCGTCCTTCGCCCGTGGGTATCGGCTGGTGCCGATCGCGGACGACGAGACGCCGATCCGCTCCGCGTGGATCCGGTTCTGGAACGGGGAGGATGCTCGCGACGTGACGGTGCTGTCGATCGATCCGGCCGTGAGTGCGTCGGCGCGGGCCGATCGCTCGGCACTCGTCGTGCTCGGTTGCACGGCTCTGGATAGCGCACCGGAAGTGCGTGTACTGGCCTGTACTGCGCGCCGCGTACCGACCCCGCACCTCGTGGAGCTGATCGACGAGTTGGATCGCCAGTGGAACCCCGCGGTGATCCTGTTCGAGACGAACGCGGCGTTCCTGGGCATCAAAGAGTTGCTCGCGCGGCAGGCCAAGTTCGGGCCGAAGCTCAAGGGCGTCACGCAGTCGGCGGACAAGGGTTCGCGGGTGGCGGCGTTCAGTGTCGCGGTGGAGAACGGCGCGTTCCGGCTGAAGGGCAAGGACGGCGTGGTCGATTCGGGACAACAGGAGCTGTTCAACGAGATGACGACGTTCCCGTTCGGCGAGCACGACGACCTGATCGACGCCGCGGCAACCGGGTGCGCGTTCCTGCTCGACCGTCGCGCCCCGCGCATCTGGTGACGGTGGCGGGCACGCGAGCGGAGTTGTAGTTTCATGTAGGACACGCGGCCCGCGTGTCACAAGCAAGACTGCGCAGCAGGCGCAGCGGAACGGAGGACCGTCATGCCGCGACCGAACCCGACCGAGTACGCCCCGTACTTCGGCAAGTACATCGACCTCGTGCCGGAAGCGGACGTGCTTTCGGCGATGGCCGCCCAACTGGAATCGGAAGTCGCGTTCTACCGCGCGATCCCGGAGGCGCAGACCAACGTGTTGCACGCGCCGTACACGTGGACCATCAAGGACGTGATCGGGCACCTCGCCGACTGCGATCGCGTGTTCGGCTACCGCGGGCTGCGGTTCGCGCGCGGCGACGCCACCCTGCTGCCGAGCTTCGACGAGAACGAATACGCGCGCAAGGCCGAGTACCCGCGGCTCGCGCTGGCCGACATCGTGAACGAGTACGAGGCCGTGCGCCGGGCGAACCTGTTGCTGTTCCGCGCGCTGCCGCCGGCGGCGTGGGACCGCGTCGGCCAGGCGAGCAACAACCCCATGAGCGTTCGCGCGGTGGCGTACATCCTGGTGGGCCACACGCGCCACCACGGGGCCATTCTGCGCAAACGACTGGGGACGGCGTGAATCGAAAATAGCGGACCCGCGGTCGGCGTTCGCGGCATTACGTACAGGGGCATTTCGTCCCGCGGAGGATCACAGCATGTTCGCACGTACCGTTCTCGCACTCGTCGCCGCGGCGCTGCTCGCGGCGCCGGGTTCGGCCCAGAAGAAGGCCGAATTGACCGATTTCCCGTTCTGGAGCGCGCCGAAGAACCCGCACGCCCGCGCGTTCGTGCCCGGGCTTCAAGCGGCGCTCGCGCTGACGCCGGCGCAGGTCGAGAAGCTCCTCGCCGCCCGCGCCGCGACCATCGACAGCCCGGAGATCCGCGCGCTGAAATCGAAGAACGACCCGAACGCCACCGCCGACGAACTCGCGAAGGCCGCCGCCGCGCGGGCCGAGGCGACGGAGAAGCTGTTCAAGGAAGTGGACGCGATCCTCACAACCGACCAGAAGGGGCTGATCGAGAAGATCAACGACGCCTACGCGAAGGTGGTGTCGGAACTGGGCGAGGAGTACGCGCCGAAGTTCGTGGCCGCCAAAGGCAACGCCGAGGAGTTGGCCGCGGTAAAGAAGGAGCTGGCGGAGGCGATCGTGACGGCGTTCGCGAAGAAACTCGACGGACTGCTGACCAACGACCAGCGGGCCGCGGTGAAGACGGCCGCGGAGGAAGAAGCGAAACGCGCCGCCGCGAACAAGGACAAGCCGAAACCGAAGAAGTGACGATGGCAATTCCTGTGCTCGCGCTCGATCTCGAACGGACGCTCGTGTCCGACGCGAACCGCGCCGACCCGCGGCCCGGCCTCGCGGCGTTCCTCGCATTCTGCCACGAGCACTTCCCGCGCGTCGTGCTGTTCACAACAGTAGAGGAACCCGACGCGCGGGAAGTGCTGCAAGAACTCGTCGAGCGCGGTTACGCATCAACGGAATTCGTGGAGCGGTTGGAGTACGTGTCGTGGTGTGGCGAGTACAAGGATCTGGCGTTCGTGCCGGACGCGGCGCCGGAAGAAGTGCTTCTGGTCGATGACGACGCGGGTTGGGTCCGCCCGGACCAGCGCGAGCGGTGGGTCGCGATCGCCCCGTGGGACGGCGGCCCCGACGCGGAGCTGCTTCGCGTGCAACACGTCCTGATGGAACGGCTCGAAGCCGGTTCGACGTAGCTCCTTCAAAAAGCAAGTCGCGGCAATTTGTCAGGCGATTGACTCTGCTACTCCTCGTCGCTGCTTCGCGCTCCGCTGCGCGTCGCGGCGACGTGATTCTATCCGAGGTTTCCCATGCTCGCCCCGATCACCATTCGGCACGACTTCCGCCCGCGGCGCCGGAGCCTCGCGACCGCGATCGTCGGCGACCTGTTCGGCCTCGCGGAGAGCGAGCCGCCGCACACGATCTGCGAGAACCTCGCGCTCGATATTCGCGCCGGCGATCTGGTGCTGTTCGTCGGGCCGAGCGGGAGCGGGAAGTCGTCACTGTTGCGCGCCGCGGCGGCGCAGCTCGGCGCCGTCGATGCGCTCGCGTTGCCGCTGCCCGAGGTGCCGCTCATCGACGCGCTGCCGGGCGAAGTGGAGGACGGGCTCGCGCAGCTCGCCGCGTGCGGGCTGTCCGAGGCGAGGCTGCTCTTGCGCACGCCGGCGGAACTGAGCGAGGGCCAGCGGTACCGGTTCCGGCTGTGCCTGGCTCTGGCGAACGGCCGGTGTGAGCCGGCCGGTGGAACCGACGCGCCAAGTGGGGTGTCAACGTCCCACCGGCCGGCTGACACCGGCCGTTCGCCTTTTATCGCTGCTGATGAATTCGCCGCGGCGCTCGACCGCACGCTCGCCAAAGTTGTCGCCTTCAACGTGCGGAAGCTCGTGTCGCGCACCGGCGTCGGGTTGCTCGCGGCCACCACGCACGATGACCTGATTGACGACCTCGACCCTGATGTGCTCGTGCGGTGCGAAGAGGGGCACGTCGAAGTCGAGCGGGGCGAGCGAACGGCCGGGCGGCGTATCTCGTTCGCGGATGACTTGTGGGTATCGGACGGCGCCGCGCGCGACTGGCCACACTTCGCGCAGTGGCACTACCGCGGGCACCGGCTCGCGTTTGTGAAGCGCGTCGTGCTGTTGCGGCACGGGGTCGAGCCGGTCGGGATCTGCGTGTTCGCCGCGCCGGCCGCGAGCCTGGCGCTGCGGTCGCGGTACTTCGGCCTCACCGACCCACGCACCCCGGTCGCGCTCTCGGCGCTCAACGAGCAGTTGTGGTTGCTCCAGCGCGTGGTGCTGCACCCGGCGTATCGCGGGGCCGGGATCGCGGCGCGGTTCGTGCGCCGGGCGTGCGAGAGCTGCCCCGTCGATTGGATCGAGACGCTGACCGCGATGGGCCGGGCGAACCCGTTCTTCGAGCGCGCCGGGTTCGTGCGGGTGGGCACGATCGCGCGCAGCGGGCGCGCCGGGCAGTTCGGCCCGCGCGGCGCGATCGGGGGCGAGACGGCCCGCAAGAGCCGGTTCAGCGACCCTGAGTATTACGTGTTCGATAATCGCGCGCGGGGCCGCGCCGCGCCCGCGCCGAATCACTAACGTAGTGTGCAACGCGCCGAGGACCGCACATGAACAAGTACGCGAAGCACGCCGGGCTGGTGCTGTTCACCATCTTTGCCGTCCCGCTCATCATTGCCACGCCGTTCCTGCTGTACGGGTTCCTGGGGAAGCCGTAGGTCGCTTCAATACGAGCCGCGACCGCAAGGGAGCGGGATACGCATTGGAGATCCGCAACACGGTTCTGTATTTTGTAGCCCCGCTCCCTTGCGGTCGCGGCTCGTTGGACAACTGAGGACGCAGCATGAAGCACCGCGAGTTCACCGGCGCCCGCGTCTCCGAGGTCGGGCTGGGCTGCTGGCAGATCGGCGGCGATCAGTGGGGCGATGTGTCGGATGATGACGCGCTGGAGGTGCTGCGCGCGTCGGCCGAAGCGGGCGTCACCTTCCTCGACACCGCCGACGTGTACGGGGCCGGGCGCAGCGAGGAACTCATCGGCCGGTTCCTGAAGGACTACCCGCGCGAGCAGTTCTTCATCGCGTCGAAGTTCGGCCGGTTCCCGCGGCCCGGGATGCCGGGCAACTTCGCCCCCGCGACGATCCGCGAACACACCGAGAACTCGCTCCGGCGGCTCGGCGTCGAGCAGCTCGACCTCACGCAGCTCCACTGCGTTCCGATGAGGTATCTTCAGCACGCAGAAGTGTGGGACACCGTGCGCGCGTTGAAGAAAGAAGGCAAGATCGCGCGGTTCGGGGCCAGCGTTGAATCGGTGGCGGAAGCGAACGAGTGTCTGACTCACCCCGACTGTGCGTCGCTGCAAATCATCTTCAACATCTTCCGCCAGACGCCCGAAACGTGCGGCCTACTCGACCGCTGCCAAAAGAGTGGAGTGGCGATCATCGTGAGGCTGCCGCTCGCGTCGGGGCTGCTCGCGGGGAAGTACACGCCGGCGACCACGTTCGGCCCGAACGACCACCGCACGATCAACCGCAACGGCGAGAAGTTCAACGTCGGGGAGACGTTCGCCGGGCTGGGCTTCGAGAAGGGATTGGAACTGGTCGAGATGCTGAAGTCGCTCCTGCCGACCGGTTACGCGCTGCCGCGGCTCGCGCTGCGGTGGTGCCTCGATCACCCCGCGGTGACGACGATCATTCCCGGCGCGCGGAACCGCGCGCAGGCGCTCGCCAACGCTTCCGCCAGTGACCTGGCGCCGTTGCCGAGCGATGTCCACGGGGTGTTGCGCGAGTTCTTCTTGAATGACGTGAAGCCGGCGGTACGCGGGCCGGATTAGTCCCTTGCCATACGACAGGCTCCACTCATACGATAACGTTGGGCTTGTGAAAAATTTCACAAAGTCGAGATTCGGCCGGATTCGCTGGCGTTTGCGAGGAATCTGAGCGTGCCTGCCATCTTCTCGCGATCACTCGACGGGCTTGTTCGCCAGATCGCCATTGGCGCGATGGTGGCGGTCGGTCTCGT
This sequence comes from uncultured Frigoriglobus sp., assembly GCA_964495365.1. Classification (GTDB taxonomy): domain Bacteria; phylum Planctomycetota; class Planctomycetia; order Gemmatales; family Gemmataceae; genus Gemmata. The sequence continues at coordinate 10,717 of CAZBXY010000063.1, forward strand.
CGCCGTCGGGTGGTACTACTACGCGCTGCCGAGCTACACACGGGTGGGTTACACGCCGGAGCAACCGGTGCCGTTCTCGCACGAACTGCACGCCGGCAAGCTCGGCATGGACTGCGCGTACTGCCACCAGTCGGTATTCGAATCGCCGCACGCGACCGTGCCCACCTCGCGCACGTGCATGAACTGTCACGACCCGAAGAAGGCGAACGTGAAGGGAAATAGCCCGCTGCTCGCTCCGGTGCGGGCGAGCTACGACACCGGCAAGCCGGTGGAGTGGAAGCGGGTTCACAAGTTGCCGGAGTTCGCGTTCTTCAACCACGCGGTACACGTGAACAAGGGCGTGTCGTGCGTGTCGTGTCACGGTCAGGTGAACGAGATGCCGATCGTGCGGCACGACCAGTTGCTGACGATGGGCTGGTGCCTGAAGTGCCACAACGACCCGCACGAGGCGCTGCGCCCGGTCGATCAGGTGACGAACCTGACGTGGAAGCCGGAGGGCGGCCGGACCGCGAGCGAGGTCGGCGCCGGCATCCAGAAGGACTTGCAGGTGAAGGCCCCGATGAACTGCCAGGCGTGCCACCGCTAGACAGAGGACAGATCCACAGAGGGCAGAAGCAAAGATCAGAGCAGAGGCGCGGCCGAGCGATTCTTGACCCCGAAGGGGTCGGATAACTTAGCCCGGGGCAACGCCCCGGGTGGGCACCGCAAAGGTAATGCAGCCTGAAGGGCTGCGACACGCTGAGCGAAGATGTCCCAGCCCTTCAGGCTGGAAGACAATACCGCTCCGAACCTGGGGCGTTGCCCCAGGCTATGTTGTCCCAGCCCTGCGGGCTGAAGAGTGAAGACACCGGATACGATCGGCGACGTTCGACCAGCGAGCGCGATGCAGATGAACCAGCGACCCGAATACTACCGCAGCCTCGAACAGCTCGCCGACACGCCGGAGTTCCGGGCGTTCGCGGGCGAGGAGTTCCCGGGCTTCGCCAACGTGTACGAGTCGCTCGGCGAGGCGGAACCGAAGGGCGACACTGACGACGACACGCTGAACCGCCGCAACTTCCTCGCGCTCTCGGCCGCGGCGCTCGGAATGGCCGGGCTGGCGGGCTGCCGGCGCCCCGACATTCAGATTCTCCCGTTCGCCGCGGTGCCGGACGAGCAAACGGGCCACATCGTTCACGGGAAGCCGACGTTCTACGCGACGAGCATCCCGCGCGCCGGCGGCGCGCTGCCGGTGCTGGTCGAAAGTCACGACGGGCGCCCGACGAAGATCGAGGGCCACCCGCAGCACCCGTGCAGCCTCGGCTCGACCGATGCGCACGCGCAGGCGTGCATCCTCGACCTGTACAGCCCCGACCGCGTGATGTCGGACCGGTATCCCGGCGTGATGGAGGGCCGCGCGCCGCGAAAGTGGGAAGACTTCGACCGCTTCGCGCGCAGCGAAGCCGATCGCATCGGGCGGGCGAAGGGAAAGGGCTTCTACGTCCTGGCGGAGCAGACCACTTCGCCGGCGGTGCGCGCGCTGCGCGACGCGGTCAAGGACAAGCTCCCGCAGGCGTCGTGGCACACTTACGAAGCCGCCGACACGAGCGAGGTGCTGAAGGGCGCGGAGATCGCGTTCGGGGCGCGCCTGGTCGCCCGCTACCGCTTCGACAAGGCGGAGCGCGTCCTCGCGCTCGATAGCGATTTCCTCGGTAACGAAGCCGATGGCGTGTTCTACAGCCGCGGGTTTGCTGAGTGGCGAAAGCCGCGCGCTCCGCTCTGGTTTGAGATTGGCCCCAAGGGTGAGCACCGGGAAGTACGGGAACCTGAAGTCCTTCTCCCGAACCGCTTGTACGTTGTGGAATCGACGTACACCGTTACCGGTACGATGGCCGACCACCGGTTGCGGCTCGCGTCAGCGCAAATCGGACCGTATCTCATCGCGGTCGCGCGCGAACTGAAGAATACTCATGCGGGAAGGCTCAAGGGGGACAACGCGATTCCCGCAGAGTTGCCGGCCACACCCGAGTTCCCTGAGAAATGGGTGAAGGCGGTTGCAAAGGACTTGGCACAACACGGTCACGAAAGCCTCATCGTCGTCGGGCCGCGGCAACCGGCGTGGGTTCACGCCCTCGCGCACGCGGTCAATGACGCTCTCGCGATCCCGCTCCCCAAATTAATCGAACCGCTCAGGCGACGTGTCGAGTTCCGCGACGCGCCGCCCGAGTTGCTCGACAGGAGCCTGCGGGAACTCGTCGCCGACATGCGCGACGGGAAGGTACACACGCTGCTCATCGTCGGCGGCAACCCGGTGTTCAACGCTCCGGCCGATCTGCGGTTCGCGGAGGAACTACAGAAGGTCGCGAAGAAGCTGCGGCTCGGCCTCTACCACGACCACACCTCGGAAAAGTGCGACTGGCACCTCCCGCTCGCGCACTTCCTTGAAGGCTGGGGCGATACCGAAGCCGGCGACGGCTCGCTCTGTTGCGTGCAGCCGCTCCTCGCGCCGCTCAATAGCGGGAAGGCCGCACCGGACGACATCGCGCCCCCGGCGCGCGGCGGGCGCACGCTGTTGGAGATTCTCGCGCTGCTGACGCAAACCGGGGCCGACGGCAAACCGGTCGCGTCGTTCGGTGCCGCGCAACAGGCCGCTTACGGCTTTGTGAGGAAGGCGTTCAGCGACCGCAGCGGCATCGCGCTCGCCGATCCGAACTTCGACCTCGCGTTCAACCGCTACAAGCAACTCGGGTTCTTCCCGCTCGACACGGAGCAGGCGAAGAAGCTCGGCTTCGCCGCGCCCGACACGAAGGTTCGCGCGCCGAAGCCAGTGAGCGTGAAGGCCGCGGAAGTCGCCAAGGCAATCGGCGCGGCCCGCGCGGTCGCGGCTCCGACAAAGGACGCACTCGAAGTCACGTTCCATCCGTCGTACGCACTGGCCGACGGCCGGTTCGCGATGAACCCGTGGCTTCAGGAACTGCCCGACCCGATCACGAAGCTCGTGTGGGACAACGCCGCGCTCCTCAGCCCCGCGACCGCGGCCGAATTCGGCGTGAAACAGAGCGACCTGGTCGAGATTCGCGTCGAGGACCGGTCGATCACGGTGCCGGTGTTCGTGCTGCCGGGGCAGGCCGACTGGTCGATCGCGCTGGCGTTCGGCCAGTATGGTGAAATGCGGATAGCGCACGTCCCGCACGGCGGCGGCACGAACGTGTTCCCGCTGCGTCCGTCGAACGCGATGCACTTCGCCACTGGCGCGCGGCTGCGGAAAACGGGCCGCAAGGCCGATCTGGTCACCACTCAGGAGCACGGCGTCATTCCCGAAGGCCGCGACATCGTGCGCGAGACGAAGGCCGGCACGCACGAACGCCCGCATTCGCACGAGTCGCACCACAGTTCGCACGGCCCGACGATCGGCCTTGCCCCGGACGCTCACCTCACCGAAGAACAACTGAAGAAGGAGTTCCAGGGCGGGTACGGCAACCCGCAACAGGGTCAGGCCCCCGCCCGGCGGAAGCAGGAACGGTTCCCGCTCGATCTGGCGCGCCCGGAGTTGCTCGACAGTCAGTTCCAGTGGGGCATGGTGATCGACCTCTCGGCCTGCACCGGGTGCAGCGCGTGCGTGATCGCGTGTCAGGCCGAGAACAACATCCCGGTGGTCGGCAAGCACGAGGTGAAGCGCAACCGCGAGATGCACTGGATCCGCCTCGACCGCTATTTCTCGTCGAAGGCCACGCCCGGCGAGATCGACGCCGAGCCGACGATCGTGACGCAACCCGTCGCGTGCGTTCACTGTGAGGCGGCCCCGTGCGAACAGGTGTGCCCGGTGAACGCGGCCGTTCACAGCCCCGAAGGACTGAACCTCCAGGTTTATAACCGCTGTATCGGCACGCGATACTGCTCGAACACGTGCCCGTACAAGGTCCGCCGGTTCAACTGGTTCGACTTCAACAAGCGCCGGCTCGACGAGCTGCGCGTCGCGACGCCGTTCGCCGCCGCGGGGATGGGCTTCAGCGACACCGGCGTGCCCGAAACGCTGAAGATGCAGAAGAACCCCGACGTGACGGTGCGGATGCGCGGGGTGATGGAGAAATGCACCTACTGCGTGCAACGCCTGGAGCGCGGCAAGTATGGGGCGAAGATCGCCGCGGCCGAAGTGGCCCAGGGGCGCCGCGTGGTGGAGGTGGACCCGGCGTTCAAGCCCGCCGACGGCTCGGTGTCGGCCTACAAGAAGCCGAAGAACCCGCAGGCCGCCGGGTACGACCTCGACGCGACCGGCCGCGTGATCGTGCCCGACGGCATCATCGTGACCGCGTGCCAGTCCGCGTGCCCGACGCGCGCGATTACCTTCGGCAACGTACTCGACCCGAATAGCGCGGTGTCGAAGCAGAAGCTGAAAGAGGGCGAATACCTGCTGCTCGGCGAATTGAACACGAAGCCGCGCACGAGCTACTTGCCGCGGGTGCGGAACTTGAATGCGGAGATGGCTTGAAAGTAGTAGGCACACGCCGTGTGCCGTCGCTACACGAATCGGAAACCAACGGCACACGGCGTGTGCCTACTACTTTGAAAGACCGATGACCGCGACCACGACCACTCCCACCACGCACGACACGCAGCACGGGCACGGGCCGAAGTTCCCGGACCCGCTGCCGCGCATTCCGCTCGTGTGGGGGCCGGCCGATTACGACACCGTCTCTGCGCAGATCAGCGAGATCACCGAGGAATCACAGCCGTACTGGTGGTGGCCGGCGCTGCTCATCACGTCGGCGCTCCTGTGCGGCGGGGTACTGGCCGTCACGTACCTCATTTCCACCGGCGTCGGGGTGTGGGGCAGCAACGTCCCGGTCGCGTGGGCGTTCGACATCACCAACTTCGTGTTCTGGATCGGCATCGGCCACGCCGGCACGCTCATTAGCGCCATTCTGTTCCTGTTCCGGCAGAAGTGGCGCACGAGCATCAACCGGTTCAGCGAGGCAATGACGCTGTTCGCGGTGATCTGCGCATTCATCTACCCGGCGCTGCACGTCGGGCGGGTGTGGTACGCGTGGTTCTCGATTCCGATCCCGAACGCCAACCACATCTGGCAGAACTTCCGCTCGCCACTGTTGTGGGACGCGTTCGCGATCTCGACGTACTTCACGATCTCTTTGATCTTCTGGTACATCGGCCTCATTCCCGACCTGGGCACGCTCCGCGACCGCGCGAAGTCCCGCCGGCGGCAGATGATCTTCGGGTTCCTCTCGCTCGGCTGGCGCGGCAGCACCCGACACTGGCGGCACTACGAGGTCGCGTACCTGATGCTCGCCGGCCTCAGCACGCCGCTGGTGCTCAGCGTTCACTCGATCGTGAGCTTCGACTTCGCCACGTCGATGATTCCGGGGTGGCACACGACCATCTTCCCGCCGTACTTCGTCGCGGGGGCGATCTTCGGCGGGTTCGCGATGGTGCTCCAGTGCATGATCCCGGCCCGCGCCGCGTACAAACTCGAAAATGTGGTGACGATCAAACACATCGACGTGATGTGCAAGTTCATCCTCGCGACCGGCACGCTGGTGGGTTACGCGTACTGCATGGAACTGTTCATCGCGTGGTTCTCCGGCAACCCGTATGAATGGCAGACCTTCAAGAACCGCGCGTTCACCGGCGACTACGCATGGGCCTACTGGGTGATGATGACGTGTAACCTGTTCATCCCTCAAGTGTTTTGGATCCGCTGGTGTCGGCAAACTCCGTGGTTCGTCTTGATCGTTGTGACATTCGTTAACGTCGGCATGTGGTACGAGCGGTTCGTCATCATCGTGCAGTCACTACACCACGACTTCCTGCCCAGTTCGTGGGGCCAGTATCACCCGACGTGGGTGGACTGGCTGATGATGGTCGGCGACTTCGGACTGTTCTTCACGTTCACGCTCCTGTTCATCCGCGTGCTGCCGATGGTGGCCATCGCGGAGGTGAAGGGCGTGCTGCCAATGGCGAACCCGCACCACACCTTCAAACCGGACGCGGAGTATCTCAAGGGCGAGAACGGCGAGTACCCGACGCCCGATCACGCGCTCGCCGCGACGGCCGGACCGCCGTCGCGCCCCACAGCCGAGGTGCCGCCACATAACGAACCGATTCCCCCATTTATCCCGTCGCCGGGCGGCACCGGGAAGCCGTGGGGCGTCGTCGCCGAGTTCGCCAACGGCGCGGAGTTGCTCGCGGTGGCCAAGCAGGTGGTCGCGATCGGCTACAAGCACGTGGACGCGTGGACGCCGTTTTACGTCCACGGCATGAAGGAGGCGATCGGCCGCACGCGGAGCCGCTTACCGCTGTTCACGCTCGCCGGGGCGCTCACCGGCCTCGCCACAGCCGCGACGCTCCAGTTCTACCTGATGGCGTACTACTACCCGACGATCGTCGGCGGGAAGGAGTACCGGGCGTGGGAGGCGTTCACGCCGATCTTCTTCGAGCTGACGGTGCTCATGGCGGGCTTCTTCACGCTGTTCAGCCTGATCGGCTTGTGCGGCCTCCCAAAGTTCTTCCACCCGCTCGACAGCCACCCGACGTTCAACCGCAGCACGCAAAGCGGGTTCTTCCTGACGATCGAGGCCACCGACCCGGCGTTCAGTGTGGACGGAACCCGCAAGTACCTGGAAGTGCTCGGCGGCAAGCACGTGGCCGTGGTGGAGGCGTAATGTACTACATCGACGCGAACGTGTTCATGAACGCCGTCGTCGCGGTGATCCTGGTCACCGCGGCCGGGCTGCTCGGCTGCTCGGCGCTCGCGGCGCTGACGGGCAAGCGCGGGCGCAGAACCTCGTACCTGTACATGTTCACCACGCTGTTCCTCGCGTTCGGGGCGGTCGTCACACTGTTCGGCTTCCGCGGCGGCACCAGCGGCGAGCGCCCGTGGCACTTCTTCCTCGATATGAAGTACCAGGCGAAGTACACGAGCCAGGGCCAGAGCCGATACTTCGCCGACGGGCGCAGCAGCCGGCTCCCGCCGGCGGACACGGTGCCGTTCGACGGCACCGACTATCAGGCCGACGCCGGCGCGCACGGCGCGCCCAACCCGGACTTCCTGAAGGCCGACAAACGCTACTTCTTCGGCGTCGCCAACCCGGACGCCAAAGAGAAGGACAAGGACGGCGTCGAGATGCTCACGAAACCGAAGTGGGCGGACGGCAAACTGGTGGGCGAGGGCTATTACGTGAACCACATCCCGCCCGCCGCGGTGGAGCGGGCCGGCGGGTGGGAAGCGCTCTTCAAGCGCGGGCAGACGCAGTTCAACCGGCACTGCGCGGTGTGCCACGGCCAGAGCGGGCGCGGCGGGGCCGGCGACGTCGCTTATGGAATTGTTGGCGCTTATGGCTTGAGTGTGGCGCCGGCCAATATGCTCACGCCGGAGGTTCAGGCCCAGCCCGACGGCCAGTTATTCAACACGATCAGTAACGGTGTCCGCCAGATGCCGGGTTACGGGCATCAATTGAAGGATGTATTGGATCGGTGGGCGATCGTGGCTCATGTGCGCGAATTACAGTTCGCGTATGGCAACCCGGTTGTGGATAAGAAGTAATTGGCGAACCCCGACCGCAAGGTCGGGGGTGGGAGACAGGGCGCCTGATGAGTGCGAGTCTCACTAACAACGACGCCGGCGGCCCTCCGCCACTCACCTACCCCGACGGGCTGCCCGACCGCGTCGCGCCGCTCGGCGGGGCCGCGCTCGCGTCGGCCGTCCGCGTCCTGGTCGGGATCATACTCGGCACCGCTGTGCTGCTCGTCGTCGGCGCGCGGGCGAACCCGAAGCAGTTCTACCACTCGTACCTGTTCGGTTACGTGTTCGCCCTCGACATCGCGCTCGGCGCGCTGTTCTGGACGCTGATCCACCACGTCGCCGACGCCGGGTGGTCGGTCGGCTTGCGCCGGGTGTTCGAGAACATGAACCGCGCGATCCTGCCGCTCACGGTGCTGTTCGCCCCGGTACTGATCGGGCTATTTTCCGGCCATTTGCACATGTGGTACGCCTTCGTCCACGGCCGGGAACCGACCGAGGGCCACCTGCAACACCTGTGGCACGTGAAGCACACGTACTTCGCGACGCCGTTTCTGCTCGCGCGGCTCGCGCTCTACTTCGCGGTGTGGATCGGATATTCCGTCGCGATGCGACACTGGTCCACGAAGCAGGATCGGGTCGGCGGGGCCGCCCTGACGCGAAGGATGCAGTGGTGGGCGCCGTCGGGCGTCATCCTGCTCGCCCTGACCTCGACGTTCTTCGCGTTCGACATGCTGATGAGCTTGCAATACTCGTGGTTCAGCACGATCTTCGGCGTGTACTTCTGGGTCGGCGGCATCCGTGGGTCGCTCGCGACGTGCGTGCTGTTGGTGTTATCACTCCGCGCCGCAGGGTACCTGCGTAACACGATCACGATGGAACACCTGCACGACGTGGCGAAGCTCATGTTCGGGTTCACGGTGTTTTGGGCCTATATCGGGTTCGCCCAGTACTTCCTCATCTGGTACGGGAACATGCCGGAGGAGACGCAGTTCTATTTGCTGCGGCGCAACGGCGCGTGGTACCCGATGACGATCCTGTTACCGATCCTGTATTTCGTGATCCCGTTCTTCCTGTTGCTCCCGCGGGCGCACAAGAGGAACCCGCGGTGGCTCGCGTTCATCTGCATATGGATCTTGTTGATGCACGCTTATGACCTGTACTGGCAGATCATGCCGGTACTCCATCAAGACACGATTCATCTACACTGGCTCGACTTCGTCGCCCCGGTGTTTACGTTCAGCGTGTTGTTGGGATCGACCGTGTGGGGCTTCATGACGCTCCCGCTGATCCCGATCCGCGACGCCAGACTGAACGAGACGATCGGTTACGAGAACGAAACTCCATAGTCATTAGTCATTAGTCATTAGTCCTTTGCCTCAAGCTTCGCCATACGCCGCACGATGCGCAACACTAATGACCAATGACCAATGACCGGAAATAGAAATGTCCGACGCGAACGTTGACGACCCGAGCGCCCCGCAACCGAAGCCGTTCCCGCTCTTTACGGTGGGCGTGACGGGCATCGTGCTGCTCGCGTTCCTCGCCATGATGTGGATCTTCGTGCAGTTGCCCAACCCGCTGGCCCCGCGGGCGTTCGACGCGAAGGCCGAGCCGAAGCAAGACCCGCCCCCGAAGCTCGACGAGGTGAGAGGTCGTAATCAGGCCGCGCTCGACGGGGTCGGGGCGAAGATGCCGCTCCGCGAGGCCCACGGCAAGTTGCTCGGTTCGCTCAAGGGGCCGAACGACACGCTCCCGTTCCCGACGCCCGAACCGCCGACCGCATCCGCGCCCGCGCCCGCGCCGGACACCAAGAAAGACGAGGGGAAGAAGCCATGACCGCGGTCGAAATCGCCCTGTTCGCGAGTGTCGTCGGATCGATCGTGCTGTTCGGCGGCGCGGCCGTGCTGGCGCTCGGCTGGGCCTTCAAGAGCGGGCAGTTCGAGAACTTCGACCGCGGCGCGAAGTCGATCTTCGGCCCCGACGAGCCGATCGGCGAACCGACCGACGCGTTCCCCGGTGTGAACCCGGCCGACACCGCGAGCGGCTCGAAGGACGCCATCGATCGTGCCCTTGAGGTGGTTGTGAATAGCGCCTGGGACGCGACGGGTCCGGGCTGACGTTCTCGCACCGGTCGCGATCATTCTTTGCTTCGGGGTCACTCACCACATGGCCTGGACCGCACCCGACCTCCCCCAGCACGACCGAGCGAAGTCGGCGGCCGAGCGCGCCGCGATCGACGCGTCGTGCCGCGGCCCGGTGTTGTACTTCGCGGGCAGCGCCGTCGGCTGGCTGCTCGTCGGCTCGGCGCTCGCACTCATCGCGTCGATCAAGCTGCACAGCCCGTACTTCCTCACCGGCAGCCCGGAGCTGACGTTCGGCCGGATGCGGATGGCGCACCTGCAATCGGTCGGTATCGGGTGGGCGTCGCTGGCGGCGATCGCGGCGGCGGTCTGGCAGATGTGCCGGCTGTCGCGGGCGGAACTGATCTACCCGCGGCTCCTGTACTTCGCCGCGACGCTGTGGAACATCGGCGTGTTCCTCGCGGTGTTCGGCATCATCTTCGGCGACGCGCAATCGGTCGAATGGCTCGACGCCCCGCCCTACGCGCCGCCGTTCTTCATCGCGGCGCTGGGCATCGTGTCGGCGTGGGTCGTGGCCGTGTTCCGCCGGCGGCGGGAGCCGCACGTGTATGTCACGCAGTGGTATATCTTGGGCGCCGTGTTCTGGTTCCCGTGGATCTATACGATCGCGGTATTCATGATCTTCTGGAGTCCCGCGACGGGCGTTGTACAGCCGATCGTGAACTGGTGGTTCGGGCACAATGTACTCGGATTGTGGTTCACGCCGGTCGCGGTCGGCACCGCGTACTATCTGATCCCGAAGATCATCGGGCGCCCGATTCACAGTTACTACCTGAGCATCATCGGGTTCTGGTCGCTGGCGCTGTTTTACTCGTGGGCGGGGATGCACCACCTGATCGGCGGCCCGATCCCGGCGTGGCTGGCGAGCGCGAGTACCGTCGGCAGCATGATGATGATTATTCCTGTGCTCGCGGTGGCCATTAATCACCACATGACGCTGCGGGGCAACTTCCACCGACTCCGTTACAGCCCGGCGCTCCGGTTCACCGTGTTCGGCGCGATCGCCTACACCGCGGTGAGCATTCAAGGGTCGTTTGAAGCACTCAAAGACTTTAGTGAAGTCTCGCACTTCACACACTATACAGTGGCGCACGCGCACCTGGGCGCGTACGGATTCGTGACGATGATTATGTTCGGGCTGTTCTACTACATGGTGCCGCGGCTCACCGGGCGCGAGTGGGCCAGCCCGCTGTTGATCCGCGTTCACTTCTGGTGCGCCGCGATCGGCATCACGACGTATTTTGCGGCGCTCTCGATCGGCGGGTGGTGGCAGGGGCGCATGATGAACAACCCGGACGTGGCGTTCGGCAAGATCGTGGCGTATTTGCAGCCGCACCTGTTCACGCGATCGCTCGCCGGAATCTTGCTCACGACCGGGCACGTGGCGTTCGCGATCTCGTTCGTGATGAACCTGGCTGGCTGGGGCAAACAGCGCACCGGCGGCCCGACGTTCTTCGTGGAACCGACGACACCAACGACATTAGCCGCACGATAGACGCAGATAAAGACACGATCAGAGGAAAAGAATATTGAATTGAACTCAGCCTTCTGTCTTTATCGTGTCTTTATCGTGTCTTTATCTGCGTCTATCGTGCGGCTCCTCTTTTTTGAGGTTCGGTTATGGATCGCGGGATGGTGATCTTCCTCGGCGCGCTGCTCACGTTCTCGTCGAGCTGGCTGGGGCTGGTGCTGTTCCCGTTCTGGCAGCTCCGCGACCAGCCGCCGTACACCAAGGACGGCGAGGAGCCGTACCCCAAGCCGCTCCAGGGCCGGGCGCTGGCGGGCAAGACCGTCTACCAGAACAACGGGTGCATGTACTGCCACAGCCAGCAGGTGCGGAGCGAGCGGTTCGGCAACTGGTGGGATCACAACGGCGAGCAGAAGACCGGGTCCGACATTAAACGGAGCTACGGGCTGCGCCGCACCGTGTCGCGCGACTACATCTACGACAACCCCACGATGCTCGGCACGATGCGCACCGGGCCGGACCTCGCCAACATCGGGGTACGAAACCCGTCCGAACCGTGGCACCACACGCACCTCTTGAACCCGCGCAGCGCGAACGCGTGGAGCATCATGCCGTCGTTCCCGTTCCTCTACACCCGCGAGAAGGTGCAGGGCGTGCGGAGCGACAAGGCGTTGTCACTGGCCCGCGAGTGGACCGTCGATCCCGGCTACCGGTGGCGCCCGAGCGCAAAAGAATGGGACGCGATCCTCCGCGAGCGCGGCGACAGCATCCTCGCGGGGCAACCGGACGCGATCGACATCAAATCGCCCGAGGGTAAGAAGCGGTTGCTCGACTTCTGGCTGACGACGCCCGAAGAAGACTATCAGGTGGTCCCGACCGCCGACGGTGAGGCGCTGGTCGCGTATTTGCTGGCACTCCGCAAGGCCGAGGTGCCGCTGCCGGAGGCGAAGGAATGAACGAGCCGAAACCTGATGGCACCGGACCTCGCGACCTGTCGCCCGCAAAGCCGGGCTTCACGGCCGCTCCAATTCGGACCGACGCGCCGGTGGTTCCGACCGGCGCCGACAGCGTTCTGGACCTGCACCGCGCGCACATGACGCAGCAGAACGACCCGGTGATGCTCACCGCCGACGGCGTGGACGACGCGGCGCACGACGAACCCGGGGCCGGCGACTCGGTGCAGGCGCTTCACGAGATGGTGATGCGCGAGCAGGCCGAGCCGCGCGACGGGTTCGAGCCGGTGCCGTTCTGGGTCGCCGTGGTGTGTAGCGCGCTGCTCGCGTGGGGCGGGTACTACATCGGCTCGTACACCGCCGACTTCCGCGAGGACGTGTTCGACCGCGCCGACCTGCGCGACGTGGCCCCGCCGGCGGTCGCCGCCCCGGACCCGAACCCGCGGACCGTGGACGACCTCAAGCGGGTCGGCGAGCAGAAGTATCAAACGATCTGCGCGGCGTGCCACGGCCCCGAAGGGAAGGGCCAGCCGGCGCAGAACATCCCGCCGCTCGACGGCTCCGAATGGGTCGCGGGCGATCAAGCGTCGGCCCCGCGGCTGTCGCGCATCCTCCTGTACGGGCTGACCGGGCCGATTCCGGTGAAGGGGCGCACGTACAGCGGCGCGATCATGCCGCAGCAGGGCAACGTGCTGAAGGATTACGAGATCGCCGGCGTCATCACCTACGTGCGCAACAGTTGGGGCAACAAGGCCGACCCGGACCCCGCGAAGCCGGCCGTGACGGCCGACGAGGTGAAGGCGGCGCGCGCGAAGGAGGGCAATCGCAAGGCGAACGGCACGCAGCCGATGAGCCACGCCGAGCTGCTGAAGCTGCCACTGACGCACTCCGACACCGGCAAGGACGCGGGGGCGCCGAAAACCGAACCGCCGAAAACCGACGGCAAGAAGTGACCGCATCACAACCGACATCCCATCACGGGGAGCGGGAGCGGACAATGATGGTAGGGGTGGCCGAAAGGTTCGAGCGGTGAATCCGATCACCCACGGGCGCCTCGTTCTGACCTCCGACTCCTGTCCTCTGATTCCTGCTTCCCATGTCCTCCTGCACTCACTGCCGCGGGCCGATCACCGGAACCGGGCACGCCGGCCGCGGGGGCGCAACGTACTGCTGCTTCGGGTGCCTCGAACTCGGTGAAGTTGCGTGCGCCGGCGGGTGTTCCGCGCCAAGTACGAAGTTCGACGGGATCGGTCTACGACTCGGGGTCGGCGTTCTCGTCGTCGGTCAGTCGATGGTGTTCGGCCTCGCGTTGAACCTGCACGACGACGTTCCGGCAGCGGCGCGTGCAATAACACAGTGGCTGATTCTGGGCGGTACAGTGCTGGTCGCTGTGCTACTCGGTGGGCCGCTCGTGCGCGCCGCGTGGGCCGCACTCCGCCGCGGCCGGCTCACCATCGAAGCGCTGTTCGTGATCACGGCGGCCGGCGCGCTCGCGGCGTCGCTGCAAGCGCACCTCACCGGCCGCGGGAAGATCTACTTCGAAGTTGTGTCGGTTCTACTCGTCGTTTACACGCTCGGGAAACTGATTGGCGCACGTTTGCGTGAAACAGCGCTCGCGAGTGCGCGCCCGTGGGCCGATCGCCTCTCCGTCTGCCGGCTCGTCGAAGCGAGCGGCACACGAACTGCGCCCGTAACCGAAGTGCGGCCCGGCGACGTGGTCGAAGTGCATCCCGGTGAACTGATCGCGGTGGACGGCGTCGTGCGCGGGGGTACGGGGTTCGTGTCGGAAGCGGTGGTGAGCGGGGAGCCGTTCGCGGTCGTGCGCCGACCGGGCGACCCCGTGCTGGCCGGGTCCGCGAGTTGCGACGCCACGTTCCGCGTCACCGCGACCGCGCCCGGGAACGGGCGCCAGGTCGATCGACTGCTCGCAGCAGTCGAAGAAGCACGTGACAAGCCACTGTCACTGCAATCGCGGGCCGACGCGCTCGGCCGGTGGTTCCTCCCGTTCGTGGTGCTCACCGCGCTCGGCACCTTCGCCTACTGGGCACTCGCCGCGGGCTGGGAGACCGGGCTGTTCAACGCGATGTCGGTGCTGCTCGTCGCGTGTCCGTGCGTGATCGGGTTGGCGACACCCATCGTGATCTGGTCCGCATTCGGGCGCCTCGCGGAGCGCGGGGTCATCGTGCGCAGCGGCGCCGCGATCGAGCGCCTGGCCGAGGTCGATCGCGTGATGTTCGACAAGACCGGCACGCTGACCGAAGACCGGTTCGCGCTGGTGGACATCGAAACCGCTGCGGTCGGCGCCGAGCGCGCGAAGGTGCTCGGCTGGCTCTCACTGGTGCAGGCGCAGAGCAACCACCCTGTTGCGAAACCGTTCGCGGAACTGCCCCGCCCGTTCGCTCCGGGCGAAGAACCGCGTGTGGCGTCGCTCGTGGTGGTGCCCGGTTGCGGGGTGGCAGCGGAGTTGGTCGAAGTAAATGGCACACGACATGAGGTCAAGATTGGTACGCCGGAGTGGGTCGCCCAAGACCTACCCCCCTCCCTGAAGGGAAGAGGGAGAAAGACAGTCTGCGCCGCCATCGACGACGAACTCGCCGCGATCGCCACGGTCGCCGAGCGCCTGCGTGATTCCGCGTTGCACACGCTCGCACACTTCGAGCAACTCGGCCTGCCGGTCGAGGTACTCACCGGCGACGCGCCCGGGCGCGCCGAGGCGCTCGGTCTGCCGCCGGCGCGCGGCGGCTTATTCCCGGACGACAAGCGGGCCGCGGTCGAAGCTGCAAAAGTCAGCGGAGCGAAACCGTTGTTTGTCGGCGACGGGATCAACGACGCATCCGCGCTCGCGACGGCGCATGTTGGAGTGGCGCTCGCCGGCGGGACGGACCTCGCGGTGAGCGCGGCCCCGGTCACGCTCTACACCGACGACCTGCGGGTACTACCGTGGGCGGTCGAACTGAGCCGCGCTGCTGTGCTAGCCGTGCGCCGCAATCTGTATCGCGCGCTGTGCTACAACCTCGTCGGCATGACGCTCGCCGCGTGCGGGGTACTTCACCCGGTCGTCGCGGCGCTCCTGATGGTGGTGTCGAGCCTCACCCTGGTGTTTTCGTCCACGCGCGTCGGGTGTGGGACCGCACACCTTGTCGCCCCGTCTCCGCTCGCTGGAAATGTTAAGATGGGTAAAGTTGCCACGTGGCAACTTTTTCAAACGGAGAAGGCCGGTTCCGCTTTCACCCACGCTCTCGCGTTTGCGCTGCAAGGGGTCGTGTTCCTTCTGCTCGTCGCGCAGCTGCGTGAACCGCTCGGCGCGGCGCTCGTTCTCGGTGCGTTCGCCGCCGGCGGCGCGGCCCTCGCGCTCGTGTGGTGGTGGTTCGCGCTGCCGCACGCGGCGGACATGGGCTTCGGGATGCTCACCCTCGGCAACCTCGGGATGCTGCTCGGGTGGTGGGCCGACAACGGGTTCGCGGCGCTCGCGTGCGCGCACTGCGCGTGCGCCGACGTGCGGAAGCCGTGGATGTGGGTCGGGATGCTCGCCTTCGCGAACATCGCCATGCGGTGGCTCGGCCGCGCACCCGCGCCGTCCGGGTGCCACTCACTGGCGATGTACACCGGCGGGAACGCCGGTATGGTTGCCGGGATGCTCGCCGGCGGTTGGTGTGCCGCACCAGCAGAAGCGGCGAGTATCACAGTTGCGGTGGCATTGAGCTACGCAGGAATGACAGTTGGGATGCTCGCCGGGATGCTCGCGGGCACGTGGCTCGCGGAGCGGGTGCTCGTGGGGCTGCGCGCGGTCGGGGTCGCGCCGAAGTGGCTGACGTTCAGCCCTTCGCGTACTCCTTGATGAAGTAGTACGCGGCCAGCCCGAAGCCGATCACGATGACCGCGTACCGCACGTAACTCGCCGGCAGCCGCCGCGCCACTCGCGCTCCGGTGTACCCACCAGCGGTCGCCGCGACCACCATCGGCAGCGCGTAGTCCCAGTTCACGAGCTTGTCGCGGACGAACACGACCACGCTCGCGGTGTTGATCGACGCCGCGAGGAACGTCTTCACCGCGTTCATGCGGTGGATGTCGCCCACGCCCATGAAGCCCAGCGCGCTGAGCATCAGGATGCCGATCCCCGCGCCGAAGTAGCCGCCGTACACCGCGACCAGGAACTGAAACGCGATCACGAGCGCCTGCGTCAGCGTGCCGGGTTCGTGGTGTTCGGGCTGTGCGCCTTCGACCGCGGCCCGCGCCTTCACCCACTTCGAGAGCGGCGCCTGTACCACGAACAAGAGCGCGGCCGTGAGGATGAGCCACGGCACGAGTATCTTGAACAGATCCTGATCCTTGCCGACGAGGTACGCGCCGAGGAACCCGCCGGCGATGCTCGGCGCCAGCATTCGGAACACAAACCGCCGACACTCCCACAATTCCTTGCGGTAACCGAGCGCGCCGGCGAACGACCCCGGCAAAAGCGCGACGGTGCTGGTTCCGTTGGCCATCGCGGGCGAAATGACACCGGTCAGCGCGGGGAACGTCAGGAGTGTACCGCCGCCCGCGACGGAGTTCATCACCCCGGCGAGGAACGCGGACACACAGAGGAACGCATACGTCCAGAATTCGGCAGGCATCCAGAGATGATAGGGAGCGAACTGCGTTACGGTCGCTGGCCCGCCGTCAGCCACTTGTTGAGTTCGGTTATCACCGCCGGCAGATCGTTGATGAGGCCCAGTAACACGTGCGCATCGACGGCCCGATACCGCTGACGCACTTGTTCACGCCGCGCCTCCCGCTCCGGGACCGGCAGCGCGAACAGTTCCGCCGCAGGCAGGCCCATTTCGTTGCTCGAATCGATCACGCCGGCGCTCCAGCAACCGGCGTTGCGGCCGTCCTCGATATCAACAACGGTATCGCCCACCTTGAGTACTGCGGCCGACGGGTAGACGTTGAGCGCCTCCATGCAGCGGAAGATCATCCACGGGGCCGGGCGCCCCGCGGGCACGTCGTCGGCGCAGATGGCGAAATCTGGTTCGTACCCCTGACGCTTCGCGGCAGCAAGAACCACATCGGCGGCCGCGCGGAAGTAGCCGGTCGTCGCGGCGATCTTGATCCCACGTGCCCGCAGCGCGTTCATCGTGTGGACGACGCCGGGAACCAGTTCGCTGTACTTCGCGGCGGCTTCCACCTGGAGCGGGGTCACGGCGCGATACAGTTCGTCCACGTCCGCTTCGGTCCAGGCGCGGCCGGTCGCCTCGTGCCACTTCGCGCCGACGCTCTCGGTGCGCAGCATCGCGCGGATGTGGTCCTTCTTGTGAAGCCCCATCGGCCCGCGTGCTTCCGCCAGCGTCACCGCGATGCCGCGAGCGGCAAAGGCCGCGACGAACGCGCCGGCCGGGGCCATGCACCCGAAGTCGATCGTTGTCCCGGCCCAGTCGAACACGACGAGCTTGATTTCAAGCGGATTCGGCACGGAGGGATGCCTCCAGGTACTTGCAGAAGTGCGCAAACGGTGGCGTGACCCGACCGACCGCCTTCGCGCGGTCGTCGTACTCGCGGAGCGCCGCGGCGGCGGCGAAGTGCGGGTGCGCCTCAAATTCCTCCACCTCGCCGGCGGTCATCGCGCCGCCCTGCAACTCCAGACTGCGAACCGACGCGGGGGAGAGCGTGTCGAGGTAACCCGGGCGCGCGGCGCACAGATACCGCTTGGCGGGGACGTGCAGCCTGATCGGTTCGGTGACCACGGGGTCGAACGCGGAGGCCAGGAACCGCGCGCCGAGGTCTTCGTGCCGGTCGTTGATGCCGTGTGCGAGGTGGTCTTCGCCGTGCCCGTGCAGCAGGTGCCCAATGTCGTGGAGGAGCGCCCCGACGATCCACGCGGCCGGGCGCGCGTCGAGTTCGGCCATGCGGGCGGCCTGCAGCGCGTGTTCGAGCTGCGTGACGGCCTCACCGTGGTACTCGCCGCCGCCGCGCTCGGCGAACAGGCGGTCGATGCGGATGAGCACTTCGGCGGGCGCCATGTGAGTTCCTTTCTGTCGCCGACCGCGGCTCAATCGACATACGGGTCGGCGCCCAGGTCCTGGAGCATCTCCTGGCGCTGCTTGTCATAGTTCATCAGGTCGAGCCGCTGCCGGTAGTGCCGGGCTTCGACCTTCCGCTGCGCGACGCGGAACAGCGGGGCGAACGAGTCCCAGTCGCGGGTGCCGCCGGCCTTGCCCAGTTCGGCCAGCTCGCGCTGTTTGGCGACCCCGAGCCCTTCCAGCAGTTGATCTTCCAGCGAGAGCATGAACTGCGCGCTGCCCGGGTCGCCCTGGCGCCCGGCGCGGCCGATGAGCTGCCGGTCGATCCGCTCGGCCTCGTGCCGCTCGGTCGCGATCACGTGTAAGCCGCCGGCCTCGGCCACGCCCGGGCCGAGCTTGATGTCGGTGCCGCGCCCGGCCATGTTCGTTGCGACGGTCACCGTGTTCGGCTGTCCGGCCCGGGACACGATCTCGGCCTCGTTCGCGTTCTGCTCGGCGTTGAGAACCTGGTGCGTGATGCCCAGCGCGGTCAACCGGGCGCTCACCTTTTTGGAGGCGTCCACCGTGCGCGTGCCGATCAGCACCGGGCGCCCGCTCCGGAGCATCTGCTGGGTGGTCGCGGCCACCGCGTCGAACTTCGCGGCCTCGGTGGGGTACACCCGGTCCGGCAGTACGGTCCGCCGGTTCGGCTTGTTGGTCGGCACCTTCGTTGTCCACCGCCGGTACACCTTGCGCAGTTCCCAGAAGTTCGGCATGAGCGTGCCGGACATGCCCGCGAGCTTCTCGTAGAGCCGGTAGAAGTTCTGGAACGTGATTTGTGCGGCGTGCGAGCTGGGCATGTTGATCTGCACGCCCTCCTTCGCCTCGACCGCCTGGTGCAACCCGTCGCGCCAGTGCCGGTCGGGCATCGGGCGCCCGGTGCCCTCGTCGATGATGACGATCTTGCCCTCGTTGTTGACCATGTAGTGGTGGTCGCGCATGAACCGGTAGTGCGCGTGCAAGCCCCGCTCCACGGCCTCGTGCATCTTGTCCATCGCCTTGGCGTGCTTGCCGGTCGGTGGGTTGGAATAGCGGATGAACTGCTTGCCGGCGTCGGTCAGCTCGATCTTGTCCTTCTTCGCGTTCATCAGGAAGTGTTCGTCGCGCTTCATGTCGCGGGCCAGCTTGTCGGCCCACTTGAACACCACCTGCTCCTCCGGCTCGGCCGGGCGGGTCGGGTTGGCGATGATGAGCGGCGTCTTGGCCTCGT
>CAZBXY010000064.1:0-29864 GCA_964495365.1 uncultured Frigoriglobus sp.
TGAACTCCAGTCACTCTTCACAATCTCGTATGCCGTCTTCTGCTTGAAAAAAAGTAGTCGAATTCGCACGCCTGCCCGATGATGATCGGCCCGGACCCGATGAGCAGGATCTTCTGGATGTCGGTGCGTTTCGGCATTGGGTGTGACGGCCCGATGGGGAATGTTCGGCGCAAACTCCGAATAGCTTATGAACCGGTGCCGGGCGCGGCACCCGAAGGGACCAACGACCACCGGCGCCGTACAATCGCGACGGGACGATCCCTCTCTCGGAGGCTGCCATGACGCCGCGTCGCGTGTTCGGGGTACTGGTGCTGGCCGCGGTTGCGGCCGTGCAGGGGGCCGCGCAAGACGCGGTCACGATCAAGTTCGCCGATGCGAAGGCCGGGGATAAGTCCCGGGTCACGGAAGAGGAGACGGCGACGACCACCACGACGTTCCAGGTCGGGGGGAAGGACCAGAAGAAGGAGGAGAAGTTCTCCAAGACGTTCGTGTACGTCGATGAGGTGGTCACGGCGGGCGCGGGGGCGGGCAAGAAGGCGCTGAAGTCGAAGCGGACCTACGAGAAGGCCGAGATCACCAAGGACGGGAAGGCCGAGGACGCGGGCGTGGTCGGGAAAACGGTCCTGATCGAGAAGAAGGGGGACAAGTACGAGTTCACGGTGGACGGCAAGGCGCTCACCGGGCCGGTGGCGCGCGAACTGGACCGGGTGTTCAACCAGCCCGATGGCCCCGGCACGCCGGCGTTCTTCCCCGAAACGCCCGTCAAGCCGGGCGACTCGTGGAAGATCGACCCCAAGAAGGCACTCGCGGGCCTGTCGAACGATAATATCCAAATTGACATTGATAAGGCGACCGCGACCGGGAAACTGACGAAGACGTACAAGAAGGACGGGGCGACGTTCGGGGTGTTCGAGGTCAAGGCCGAGCTACCGATCAAGGGGTTGGGGCCGAAGACCCCGGTGACGGTGAAGCCGGCGAGTACCATGTCGATGACCATCACCGGCGACGGAAACATCGACGGGACGATGACGGCCGGATCCCAGCAGTCGAAGATGAAAATCACCATCGAAGGCTCGACGATGGGCATCGACCTGGTTGTCGTGGCCAACGTGGAGCAGAAGAAGTCGTCCGTTCCGCTGGGCAAGTAGTGAGCCGGCCGGGTCGGCGCGAACTCCCGCTCGCCACCGACGGCGGGCGGCTTCGGTTCGTAGCAAGTAGAGCGTTGCGACCGCCGTCGTCGCGGGTAACATGGGCAACGGTCACACGAACCTTCCCGGAGTTGCCCCATGTTCCGCAAGATGATCCCGCTGGCGGTGGCGATTGTGCTGGTCGTGGGCTGCAAGAAGAAAACCGAGGACACCGGAGGTGGCGGCGGCGCGGTCGCCGGAGGTACGCCCGGTGGCGGAGGCACGGCCGTCGGCGGTGTGGGTATCGACAGCGACCCGAGCGCGGCGTACACGATCAAGATTCGCGCCGAGCAAGCCAGCGACAAGACGGAGGAGACCGAAACCGAGAGCGGCACCTCGGACATCACCGTCGGCGGGAAGAAGGAAACGGAGAAAGAAGAAAAAAAGCTGGAGTACACCGAACACGTCATCGACATGCCGGCCGGGGCCGCGAAGCCGACCAAGCTCACCCGCACCTACAAGGTCGCCAAGCAACAGGACAAACAGACCGGTACGATGAAATCGCTGGCGTACGAGGGCAAGACGGTCGCGATCGAGAAGAAGGGCGGCGCCTACGAGTTTACGATCGACGGCAAGAAGATGAACCCGGCGGACTCGTTCGACCTGGCCCGCGAGTTCTCCAAAGGATCCGATGACAAGATTGATGCACTGATGCCGAAAAAGGCGGTAAAGATCGGGGAGACGTGGACCGTCGAACCGGCCGCGCTCAAGGCGCTGGCCGGAGAGATTCCGTTCGGTATCGACGCCGCCAAGAGCAAGATCACCGGGAAGCTGACACGCGCGTACACGAAAGACGGCAAGCAGTGGGGCGTCATCGCGCTCGACTGTGATCTGGTTGTGAACGACAAAACGGGCAAGGGGAGTCTGACCGGAACCGTCAAGATGAACGGCACCCTCGACACGGCGATCGACGGGTCTTCCCGCGAAGGCACCATGACAATGAACATCAAAATGGACGTGACGGCGAAGGAAGACGGCACGGACGTGAAGATCAATGCCAGCATGGTCGCGACGAAGACCGTGAAGGTCGCGAAATAACCCAACCGCGGTCGCCGCCCCGGTTGCTTGACCGGGGCGCGTCTGCCCCACGAACGGAGTCGGCCTATGCGCGTGTTCGGAATCGCCCTCGCGACACTCGCCGTCTGGCCGGGGGTCGCGGTCGCTCAGGAACCGGTTGAGATCCGGTTCGCCCGACCCCGCGCCGGGGACCGGGTGCGGGTCACGGTCGATAGCACCCAGACCGCGGTCCAGACCACCCGCGTGTTCGGCAAGGACAGCGAGACGACCACCAAGAAGGTGTTCCGCGCCACCTTCGTGGACGAGCACGTGATTCCGCTCGACGCGGAGGGCGGGCGCGAGAAGCTCGTTCGCACCTACGAGAAATACGAAGCCAGTCTCGACGGGAAGGCCCAGCCCGCCCCACCCCTGAACACGCCCATCACCATCGAAAAGAAGGACGGGAAGTACGCGTACACCCTCGACGGCAAGCCGCTGGCGCGGGAGGTGGTCGCGGTGCTGGAGTCCGAGTTCGCCCGCAAGCAGGGGATGCGCGGCGACAACGTGGCGCCCGCGAAGGCCGTCAAGCCGGGCGAAACCTGGAAGCTCGACCCGGTGGACGTGTTCAAGGGCTACGGCGGCGAGGGCAAGGTTCCGCTGGCGCTCGACAAGGGCACAATGACCGGAAAGCTGCTGAAGGCAGATGTGCGCAGCGGGCGCGTGTTCGGGTCGGTCGAGTTCGTGGCGCAACTTCCGGTGAAGGACTTCGGTGCCGAAAACGGGTACAAGCTCAAGCCCGGGGCCGTGTTAAACTACACGGAGACGATCGAGGCCGCGCTGGACGGCGCGAGCGCCCCGGGCAAGGGCGTGTCGGCGGTGTCGTCGCGGATCCAGCTCGATTCCGATCAGGCCACGGTCGTCTACGCGGTCGAGACCCGCACCGCGGTCACCACGGAGCCGCTGCCGAAGAAGTGAGCGGCTCGTCTGCGAGGGTTCGTCCATGAAACCGTTCGCCTTCGCCGGCGTGTTCGTCGCGCTCGTGACGATGGCGGCCGCGGGGGCCGATGAACCGGTCACGATCAAGACCGCGTTCCCGAAGAACGGCGAAAAGGTGACCGTCACCCTGGACGAGACGACCGAACTCAAGGTCACGATCAAGGGGACGAAAGATCCGGTCACGGAGAAGAAAACCAGGGCGCTCGCGTACGAAGACGAGATCCAGGGCGTGTCCAACGAGCGGCTGCCGACGCGGGTGAAGCGCCATTACACGAAGGCCGCGATCGGCAACACGGCGCTGAAGATCGAAGGAAAGACGGTCCAGATCACCAACGAGTTCGGCGACGTCTTCAGGTACACGGTCGACGGCAAACCGATCGACGAGGACTCGACCGCGCTACTCGACAGCGAGTTCGCGAAAGGGAACCGGGAAGCGCTGGTCGAGATCCTGGCCCCGCCCAAGCCCGTCAAATTGGGCGAGTCGTGGAAGCTCGATTCCGAGAAGCTCAAACGGGCGCTGACCGACGCCGAATTCAAGATCACGAACCCCTCGGGCGAAGGCACGCTGGTCAAACTGGACAAGCTGCCGAAGCCCGAAAAGGGCAAGCCCGACCCCAAACAAACCGGAACCGTCTCGGTCACTATCAAGGCTCAACTCGTCAGCGGGGACAAGGTCCAGTTCAAGGTCAAAGAGGGCACGCTGGATTACGCGTGTACGGGCACCGGCGTTCTCGACGGCACGTCCCCGCAAAGCAACTCGACGGCGGTCATGATCCTCCGGGCGTCGGGGACGTGGGCGAACATTGACGCGGAGATCGAACTGACCGTAACCCAGAAACGCAAGCTGGAGCCGAAAGTGGAGCCGAAGAAGAAGTAACACGCCGCGCGGCTGGGGTTGTGCCCGCCGGGGTTCGCGGTATACCGCGGGCCTCCACATACACAGGCGGGCGAGTCATGCGCGGATTCACGCTCCGGTCGGCGCCGGTGTGCGTCGTGGCGTTCGCGGTCGGGTGCTTCTCGCTGAGCGGGAACGTCTGCGAGATGCCGACCCGGGAGCGGACGGTCACCCACACCTACTGGCAGGGCGTGAACGCGGCCCTTTCGCAAAGGCCGGCCGGGCAAGACCTCAAGAGCATGTTGCAGACGGTCCGCGTCCAAACCGATGCGCTCCGCGACCTCTCGTCCGATGGCGTGGACGAAACGCTGGTCGCAGCGGTGAACGACGTGATCCGGTGCGAGGAAGAAGTACTCCGCGTGGCGGAGGTGGCCGGGAACGACGCGGGGACGTTGCGGTCGTCGCGGGAACTGGCCGGGACGTTCCAGGCGGCCAACCGCAAGGCGGCCGACGCCAAGAAGCGCCTCC
Source organism: uncultured Frigoriglobus sp. (assembly GCA_964495365.1). GTDB lineage: Bacteria > Planctomycetota > Planctomycetia > Gemmatales > Gemmataceae > Gemmata. The sequence goes on from CAZBXY010000064.1 coordinate 4,543, forward strand.
GGGCGCTGCGCGACCCGCTCAACGCCCGCCACGGTGGCGGCTTCGCGGCTCTGGGCGGGTAGAGCAGACAAGGAGACAGGGAGAGAGGAGACACGGAGAGAAAGCAGGTTCTCGTCTCCGTGTCTCCTGTCTCCTTGTTTGCCTTTATCCGATCGGCTGCCAGCAGTCGAGCAACTTGTTGGCGCCGGCCGGGCCGTCGGAGCCGACCGTGTACTTCTCCGGTTGCTGCGCGGCGTGTTCCGCGGCGGCGATCAAGGGGTCCATGATCTCCCAGGCCCGCTCGATCTCGTCGGCCCGCATGAACAGGCTCGCGTCGCCCTGGATCGCGTCCAGGATCAGCCGCTCGTAGGCCTCCGGGATCGCCTGGTTCGGGAACGACTTTTTGTAGTCGAACGTCAGGTCGTGCGGCTTCAGCGACACCCCATCCACGTCCGGCACCTTGGTCTGGAAGTTGATCGAGATCGACTCGTTCGGCTGGATCACCATCCGCAGCCGGTTGCACTGGAGCATCTGCCCGGGCGGGAGCGGGAACATGAGCCGGGCCGGGCACTTGAACTGAATGAGCACCTCGCTGTAGCGGCCCTTCAGCCCCTTGCCGCTGCGCAGGAAGAACGGCACCCCGTACCACCGCCGGTTGTCCAGTTCCAGTTTGATCGCCGCGAAGGTCGGGGTGCGCGAGTTCTTGCCCGCCTTCTTCGACACGTCCTCGCCCTTCGCCTTCAGCTTCTCCTTCTCGGCTTCGAGCGCCTCCAGGTAGCCGTCGTACTGGCCCAGCGCCATCACCTTCGGGGCGTCGGCCTCGGAATGAACCTTGATGGTCGAGAGCACCTTCATCTTCTCGTTGCGCAAACTGTCCGCGTTGTACTTGTTCGGGTCTTCCATCGCCACCATCGTGAGTACCTGGAGCAGGTGGTTCTGGATCATGTCGCGCATGACCCCGCTGCCGTCGTAGTAGTCGAGCCGGCCCTCGACCGTGACCTTCTCGGCCACCGTGATCTGGACGTGGTCGATGTACTGCGCGTTCCACAGCGGCTCGAACAGCGTGTTGGCGAACCGGAACACGAGGATGTTCTGAACCGTGTCCTTGCCGAGGTAGTGGTCGATGCGGTAGAGCTGGGCCTCGTCCCAGTGCTTGTGCATCTCGTCGTTGAGCTTCTTGGCGGTGGCGAGGTTGGTGCCGAACGGCTTCTCGATGATGAGCCGGCGGTGGGTCGCGGCGCCCTTGTTCAGCCCCTCCTCGGCCATCGCCGAGCTGATCGCGGCGTAGTACTTCGGGGCCATCGAGAAGTAGTACAGCCGGCGCGCGTCCGGGTCGGTCTCGTTGGCCCGGAACCACTCGGCCAGCGCCTTGCATCCGCCCGGCTGGGTCGCGTCGGTGCTCACGTAGTGGATCCGCCTGGCGAACGCGCCCCACGTGGCCGGGTCGAACTTGTCCTTGAGCACCTCCTTCTTCATCTTGTCTTCGAGTTCCGCGCGGTAGGCGCTGTCGTCGTACCTGGTGCGGGCGACGCCGACGATGCGCGCCCCGTCCGGCAACTTGCCCTTTTGCGCCAGCGCGAACAGCGACGGGATCAGCTTCCGCCAGGTGAGGTCGCCGGAGGCGCCGAAAATGACCACGGTGAGCGGCTGTGCCATGTGCGGCTCGATTTCGGTTGTGGGTGAACGGGTGATCGGCGCCCCGACGCGGGGCGAACCGGGGAATATGCTACACGCTCGCGCGCCGATTGCGCGCGGGAAATGCGGAACAAGAAGAACCCCGCCGGCGTCAGCCGGTTGGGCGGCTTTTCCCGCGGAATCGCTACCCCTTCGCCAGCGCCTCCAACTGCTTTACCCCTGCGGCCGGGCCGCCGTTGGCGAGGAACACCGCGTTGCCCGCGACGAACACGTTGGCCCCGGCCCGCGCCGCGGTCGCGATCGTCGAAGCGTTGATGCCGCCGTCCACCTCGATCTCGCACGCCGGGTTGTGCTTGTTCACCAGCGCCCGCAACTTCTGGAGCCGCTCGGTGCTTTCGGGGATGTACGCCTGACCGCCGAACCCCGGGAACACGGTCATGCACAGCGCCAGGTCGATGTCCCGCAAATACGGCTCGATCTTCTCGACCGGCAGGTCCGGGTTGAACGCCAGTCCGACCTTCTTGCCCAGCCCGCGAATCTGCTCCATCATCGGCCGCGGGTCCGGCAGTACCTCCAGGTGGACGATGAACGAGTCCGACCCGGCCTTGACGAACCCGTCGAGGAACCGCCCCGGGTCTTCGACCATCAGGTGAACTTCCAGCGGCAACTTCGTGACCGGGCGGAGGCCCTTGACGACGATCGACCCCATGCTCAGGTTCGGGACGAAGTGCCCGTCCATGACATCGACGTGGATCCGGTTGGCCCCGGCGGCCTCGACCTCGCGGACCTGCTCGCCGAGCCGACCGAAGTCCGCGGACAGAATGGAAGGTGCGATGAACATGGGAGGAGTTCCAAGTTCCAGAGTTCCAGGTTCCAAGTTAAAGACAGTGTGCCGGTTTGGGGCGCGTTTGCAAGAGGTCGTCGCGTTCGTTAACGGTCACCGCGCTTCTGCCCGGTGCTACGAAAGCCGGCCGTCCGGACGGAAAACAGAAGACCACACGCGGCCCCTCCTGTCTTCGCCCCGGAGGGGCCGTCGTATTTTGCACAGGGCGGACCCCCGGTGTGCGGCGGTGGGCGCGCGGCACGGAACTCTTGAAACTCGGACCCCGGAACTTGAAACTGTCCCCATGAGTTTCCCCATCGCACGCGCGCTGTTGCGGTTCGCGGGCCGCGCCCGGCGCAACTGGCTGGACCGGCACCAGACGCCGGCGAACTTCTGGATTCACATGCTCGGCATCCCGCTCGCGGTCGCCGGCGTGGGGCTGCTGTTCGTCGCGGAGTGGTACTGGGGCGCCGGGGCGATCGTGCTGGGCTACCTGCTCCAGTGGGTCGGGCACCGGATCGAGGGGAACGACGTGGGGGAGTTCATCCCGCTGAAGCGGTTGCTCGGGCTGCCGGTCGTGGCGATCGCCCCACAGCACCGGCCGCTTGAGGAGAAACAGCCGTGAACGAGCGCGACGCGCTACTGAAGGCGGTGTGCGACAACCCGGACGACGACACCCCGCGCCTCGTGTTCGCCGACTGGCTCCAGGAACACGGGGAGGAAGAGCGCGCCGAGTTCATCCGGCTCCAGATCGAAATCGCGGGTTTGCCCGACGGCAAGAAGAAACTCACGCGGCAGGCCCGCGAGAATGAACTGCTCGACGCCCACCGCGACGAGTGGGCCGAGCCGCTCAAGCCGTACTTCGCGTACTACTACAGCGGGATTTACGCCCACCACTACGGCCCGCCGGTCACGTTTCGCCGCGGGTTTGTCGATGCGATCGCGATGGACGTTGATTCGTTCAACGAGCGGGCCGAAGAGGCGTTCGCGCTCGCCCCGGTCCGCGAACTCATCCTCCAGGACTGCCAGGCGCTCGACGAACTCGCTCCAAATAACCTGCTGCGCAGGCTACGCACCCTGAACCTCGCCGGGGCGGTCCTCTCGACTGACGGAACGGACGTGCCGGTGCTGTTTCGCTCGAAATACCTTTCCGACCTCACGACGCTCATCGCCCGCGGCAACGACGATAACGGGCACCTCGACGCGGGTGGCCTCCGGGCGCTCGCTGGGACGCGACACCTCGTGAGGCTCGAACGACTGGACATCAGCGATAACTGGATGTTCGGCGAGTACGCCCCGGCGCGCGAACAAACCGCGTGTCGAAAGCTGCTGTGGCGGCTCGGCGAGAAGATGACATCGCTCCGCGAGCTGCGGCTCCACAACATCGGGCTGCGGTGCGGCGAACTCAGCGCGCTGACGGCGCAGCCGTGGGTGAGCCGACTGCGGGTACTCGACCTGAGCGGGAACCAGCTCGCCGAACACGGGTGCCGGGCGCTGTGCGATTCTAAATACCTCACGAACCTCGAATCTCTCGATGTGTCCGACAACGAACACGCCGACCACGAGTTGGGAACGTTCGAGCCGCTCGAACCGGCCACGAAGAAGATGCTCAAGAAGCGGTTCGGCAAGAAGGTGAAGTTGTAGTCAGCCGAACACCTCCGCCACGGTGATGGTGGCCGGGTCGTGGGGCGTCCCGCGTGATGTCTTGTGTATTAGGTGGCCTTCGAGGAGAGTTCGTTGGGTTCGCCACCGACCAGCCCACCGGTCTCGATCATCTTGCGGTATTCGGCGAGCGTGAATTTGCGGAACGAGGACCGGGCCGTGTAGTGGTGCCGGGGCGGCGCGGCTGTCGTGGTCGTAGCCACGCGGAACCTCCTGTGGGGAGTTGTACCACACCCGATGCGCGGCGCTCAATCCGGGTCGTGGCCCGATCGACTATCGAACGGCGGTCACACACCCTCGCTCTTGCCGAGGTGGCCCAACAGCGCGGTCAGGGCGTCGTCGTCGAGCGGTTCCAGGAACGCGCACCCGTGCGTCCAGTGGCCGTAGTGGTCCTTCCGCACCCGCACCACCCGCACCGGCAGCCGCCGCACCTCGCGGTCGGCACCCGCGACCGACACTTCGACCGCTAACTCCGTCCCCGGCTCGCACCGGCGGGCCAGCAGAAGCCCGATGCCCGTCGCGGACACGTCCTGCACCACCAGCGGCCATTCTTCCTGCGAATCGAACGTGGCGTCGAACACCGATGTGTTGATCGTGCAGTTGCTGCCCACGCCGAGCGAGTACCGCACGCACCCGCGGCGGTTGTCGGCCTCCGCGGGCGGGCGCACGTCCGGTTTCGGCGTCCCGGCCGTCATCGGGCGCCCGCGGAGCACCTTGAGGAACTCGGCGCACGTCGCGGGGCGTTTCGCCGGGTCCGGGTCCGTCGCCCGGCGGAGTGCGCGCTCCGTGCGGTCGGTCAACCCCACCGGGCGCGGCGCCGGGCGCCGGCGCTTGCCCGCGGGCGGCTCCACCGGCAGCGCCCACGCCGACCCGGTGAGCGCCTCGTGAATCAGAGTCCCGAGCGAAAAAACCGCCTCGCCGAACGGCACCGGCTTCACCCCGGCGTGGTCCGCGCTCAGCGCGTCCGCGAACTCCGGTTTGAGCACCCCCGACCGGACCGGCGGGTTCGCGTTCTCCGTGGGAAGGCCGAACGGAATCACCTTCGTCAGTCCGTCGTGGCGAACCAGCACGTTCGCGGGCGTCGGGCGGCAGAGGGCCGATTCCCCGTCGCGGGTGTGGTCCAACCCCTGCCCGATTTGCGCGGCGAACCGGATGACGTTCGACTCCGGCAGCCGCCCGTGAAGCTCGATCAGACGTGCGAGTGTCGTGCCCTCGGTCCACTCGGTGACCAGGTACCCGCTCGCCCCTTCGGGACCGAAGTCGATTACGCGCAAGAGGTTCGGGTGTTCGATCGCGGCGCACGCTTCGACCGCGCCGGCGAGCCGGTCGAGCAACTTGCCCTTCGCGACCGCGTCCGGGGGGAACAGGTACACCGCAACCAGCGCGCCGTCCGGGTCGCGGGCGCGGTACGCGTTGGGAACGCCAGTGACGGCCCGGCCGATGACCGCGTAGCGGCCGATCGTGAGCGGAACGGTTTTGGGGACCGCAGGTGCAACCCTGGTAGACATGGGGCGAACGTCCCGGTTAAGTCCGGCCGCCCGTTCATGCGAGACGTGAACGAGCGCCCGTCGCGTGAGTTTGTGTCGAACGAACTCTGCGACGAATACCTGATCGAGTCAACCGAAACCGCACCGCGGGCCGCGTGGATGTCCGGGAACCGGTCGCGGTTCACTTGGGCAATTCGGCCCAGCGGCACATCACGTCGGTGCGCATCACGTACTTGCGCCCGTCGGCCACCGGCGCGCCGCGGTGCAGGATGCGGTGCAGGAACACCAGCGCCTTGCCGGCTTCCGGCTGCACGCGAACGCTCGCGTCTTCGTCCCGCACCCGACCGGTTCCGCGCAGGTTGAACTCCGTCGCCCCGCCGGCGACCCCGCCGTTGAGGTAAATCATGAACGTAAACGCGCTGCGCTCTAGCGGCGAGCGTTCGTAGGCGCCGTCGAAGTGCCAGTCGAACTGCTGTCCGGGGTCGTAGCGGTAGAACCGCCAGCGCTCGTTGAGGCCCACCGGCACCCAGAACTGCACCCGTTCGGGGAAAAAGGGGCGCAGTCGCTCCCACATCGCCTCCGCGATTTGCGGGTCGTCGATGATGACGCGATCGTTGTTGCGAACGTCCTTGCGGATCACGAACCCGGCGGACGTGGTGATGGGCGCGTCGCCGTAGCCCACCGACTCGCTGAGCGCGGTGTAATGTTCGCACTCTTCAGGGGTGAGGAAGTCGTGGACGACGAACAGGTCGTCACGGTCGGCGATGAACTCTTTTCGTGGCTCCGGCATGGCAAACCCTCCGCGGTGGGATGTGAGGAGGACACGCCGCGGGGCGGAAAGGTTCTCGGCGACATCACAGATCGAGATCCCACACCACGACGCGCCCGCGGTCGCTGGCGCAGGCGGCGCGGTTCCCGTCGGGCGCAACCGCAACCGCCTTCAACTGCCCGATGTCCCAGGCGAACTCCCGCACTTCCGTCCACCCGGCCGTTTCCCAGAATACGGCCGTCCTCTCGTTGCTGACGGTAACGAGGTGCTTCCCGTCGGGCGTGAACGCGGCGTCCTGCGGGTACTTCTTCGACCGCTTCCGCTCCGCGACCGGCGCCTGGGCCTCCAGGTCGTAAACGATCAGCTTCGGTCCGGCCGTGTACACGAGCACGGGCGCTGTGGGGTGAAACGCCAGCGCGCCGACCCCGCCGGTCGGGTGCGAGAGCGGCCGGGACGCAATCAGCGCCCCGGTCTCGTCCACGAGAGTGAGGCTCGAATCGCCGAGAGCGGCGAGGCACCGGCCGTCGGGCGAATAGCGGAACCGGTGAAAGAAGTGGACCGCGACGAGGGCGCCGATCGGCTCGGAGCGGCCCGTCGCGAGAAACGTTCGACTCGCGCCCGTGGTCGGGTAGGTGTTGCCCGCGACGACGGATCGGCCGTCCGGGGTGAACGCGACGGCCGGCCCGCGGCCGACGCACTCGTGGAGGGTGGCGCCCGTGTGCGCGTCGAAGACGCTCAGTTTGTTCCACTCCACGACGGCGAGTCGTGTGCCGTCCGGGGAGTACGCCAGCCCGCTGACGGAATAGCGCGTGCGGCCGGTCTGCCAGCGGGCCGTTCCGGTGACCGGGTCCGCGACGCACGCGCCCGGCATCGAGCCGCACGTCGCGAGCGACGCGCCGTCCGGCGAGAACGCGAGTTGCTGAACGGCACGCTTGTGCGGCTGATACGCGAACATGTGTGCCCTGGCGAGTGGCCCGGCGCGACAGACTACTTCACTGGCTCGCTCCGGTAGGGCTTCTTGTCCTTGTAAAGCCGCAGCCGCTTCTGGGCGTCGTCGCCGTACTTGCGCATGTAGCCCGCGTCGCCCATCGCCAGTTCCTGCGCCTTGACCGCGGCAGCGAAGTCGCCGGTCTCCGCGTGCGCTGCGGCGAGCGTGTCGAGGAAGTTGCCCTCGCGGTTGCCGGTGCGGTCGCACGCCAGCTTCGCGAGTTTCACCGCCTCCTTGCCGTCGCGGAACGCCGCGTCCGGGCACGTCGCCCGCAGCCACGCGATGTTGTTCACCGCCAACAAATCGCCAGCGTCCCACTCGACCGCAGTCGTGAAGTCCTTCGCTGCCTTGTCGTAGTCGCCCTTCAGTTCGTAGGCCCAGCCGCGGTTGACCCGGGCCAAGCCGTACCCAGTCGTTAGTGCCTCGTCCAGATCCTTCAGCGCCGCATCGAACTTGCCCGTCTCAGCGAGTACCAGCCCGCGGTTGCTCAGACCGATCGCTCGCTTCGGGGCACCGCGCGGGCCGGCCGCACCGGGTCCGGGGGCCAGTTTTAGGAACTCGCTGAAATCCTTGAGAGCGTCGTCCGGCTTGCCGAGCAGATACTGCGCCCACCCGCGGGAGTTGTATGCGTAGGCGTCGGTCGCGTCGTCCTTGATTTCCTTCGTGTAAAACTCGACCGCGTCGGCCAGCGGCACGAGCAGATCCTTCTGTATCCATAAGGCTGATCCGTTAGTGTCGAACACCTCAACGCGGGTGCCCTTTTCCGCTTTGACCTCCCACGACGCCCCGTCCACCGTGCGACCCGCCTCACCCGCCTCACCCTCGGGTCCGAGCGCCGGATCGGCGGCGAACGGGTCCGGTTTCTTCGGCAGCACGATCTGCCCGACCGCCCACTTGTTGCGATTCTCACCTCCACCGTCGTCATCGGCGGCCTTGCGACTGCAACTCGCCAGCCCAGCGGCTGCGGACAGCCCCGCGGCCATCGCCGCGCGGCGCGAAACGCGTTCGGTCATGAGCGGTTCCCTCTCGGTTGGTCGTCTTCGTTCGAGTTGATTGCGTGTCCCGTCACCCGGAAGCCTGCGAATCCAAGCTCTCGATGACGACGATCGGTTCGACTTCGGCGCCCACATACTTCTCGTGGATGATCTTCCATACCTCGGCGAGCGTGTGCCCCTTTCCCTTCCTCGCCGCTCGGCGCCGGTCTTCGATCTCGCGGAGGCGCGCCGGGGTCAACGGCATCCCGTACCAGTCGCGCTCGAACAGCCCGACCAGTTCGCCGTGCGGGTCGAACAGAAGCGCCTCACGTTTCACTCGTGTGAACGCGGCGAGGAGCGCGGGATCCGTGACGGCCCAAGAAACTAGTGCGCGCATCTCGGGCGGACCCGGGCGCGGTGCGGGCCACGTCGTCAGGACGCGGCCGACCAGTTCGCCCCCGGAGTCCAGAAGTTCGACCAACCCGCGATTCGCGGCCAACCCGGACAACAGAGTCCGGTCGGTGATGGTGATACTCATCGCTCGGTCCTCCGTTCGGGTCGCTCCATCATACCAGAAGGTCGCGACAGTCGGCGATCGTGCCCGCCAGGGCACTGGCGGCCACCGTCAGCGGGCTGGCGAGGAACACCTGCGCTTCCTTGTGGCCCATCCGACCGGGGAAGTTGCGGTTCGTCGTGCTGATGCAACTGATCGGCGTGTTCAGCCGCCCGAACGTGTCCGACGGACCGCCCAGGCACGCGGCGCAGCTCGCCTCGCCGATCTTCGCCCCGGCCGCGAGGAAGATGTTCCGCAACGACTTCCCGCCGATCATCTCCGTGTCCAGCCCGCGGGCGACTTCGGTCGTTGCGGGGACCACGAACGTATCGATCTTCACCGATTTGCCGTTGAGCAGCTCCGCGGCGGCCTTGAAGTCGGTGAGTTTGCCCCCGGTGCAGCTCCCGATGTACGCGCGGTCCAACTTGGTGCCCTTCACCTCCGAGACGTTTGCCTTGTTGTCCGGCGAGTGCGGCTTGGCGAGCACCGGTTCCATCTTGGTCACGTCGTACACCTTCTCGAAGACGAAGCTCGCGCCGGGGTCGGTCCTCACCGCCTGATATGGCTTCCCGCCGGCGTTCCGCTTGTTCACGTAGTCGAACGTGACCTGATCGGCGGCGATGATGCCGTTCTTGCCGCCCGCTTCGATCGCCATGTTGCACAAGGTCATGCGCTCCTCGATGTTGAGCGCGTACACGCCGTCGCCGTCGAACTCCATCGCGCGGTAGGTCGCCCCGTCCACGCCGATGTCGCCGATCACCGCGAGGATGAGGTCTTTTGCCATCAGATACGGCGGCAGGTTGCCGTGGAAGACGAACCGCATGGTGGGCGGAACCTTCAGCCACAGCTTGCCGGTGCCGAGGACGAACCCCGCGTCGGTGTTGCCGATACCGGTGGCGAACTCGCCGAACGCGCCCGCGGTGCATGTGTGGCTGTCGGTGCCGAGCAGCACCTCGCCCGGCCGCGTGTGGCCCTCTTCCGGCAGCGCGATGTGACACACGCCCTTGTAGTGCTCGGTCCCCACGTCGTAGAAGTACTTGATGTCCTGTTCCTTCGCGAACTGCCGCAACACATCGACGTTGCGGTTGGCCATCGCGTCCTTCGTGAAGATGTAGTGGTCGGGAATGAGAACCACCTTCTCCTTGTCCCAGACCTTCGCGCTCGCGCCGAACTCCTTCTTGAACACGCCGAACGTGCCCGGGCCGCACACGTCGTGCGTCATCAGCACATCGACGTTGGCCCAGACGTTCTCGCCGGGGGCCACGCGGGTTTTGCCGCTGGCGCGGGCCAGAATCTTTTCGGTCATCGTCATTGCGGACATCGCGGTCAGCTCCGTGTTGTGAGTAAACTGATTGAGTGTATTGTAAGGCTTTGTGGGGAATCGGGGCGACCGCGCTTCGCCGACCACGGCGAAGCGCACCAGAATCGGGGGCACCGATGAGGCGAGTCGATGACGATGACGACTTCTTCCCCCCGATCCGCCGAACCCGGTCGTCGGGCGGATTCCCGACGTGGATCGGGCCGGCCATCGGGGCGGGAATCATCGGCCTGTTCGTGGTTTTCTTTGTCGTTCTTCTCGCGGTAAGAAAGAGGAACGAACGGGAACGGGCGGACGCGGCCCGACCGAGCGCGCCGGCCGAGAGCAACTCGCTCGGCCCCGTACCGCCCGACACAATGAGGCCCGCACCCACTGGCCCCAACCGACCGGCGCCGATCATACCCAACCCGTTCGTACCCGCGCCCGTTCGCCCCGCAGCGCCTGCGCTCAGGCCCGGGTTGCGCGAAACGTCACCGATTGGCGGGATATTTGCTCAGAACGACTACCGCGAGTACCGCCCGGACGGGGCCGTCCTGATCGGCTTCCAGATCGGGTTGGGCGCGGTTCCCGATACCGCCGTCGTCACCTACCTGCGCCCCATCTGGCTGACCGCCCGGGGCGAGGAGTACGGCACGCCCTACGGGCGCACCCGGAACCCGATCGCCACCGTCAAGGCCCGCGACGGCTACGCGATCGGCGGGATGCGGACGAAGGACGGCGGCGCGATCGAGGGGATCTGTTTCACGTTCATGCGCCGCGGCGAGAAGCACCTGATCGCGGGCGACTCCTACGTCAGTGACTGGTACGGTGAGCCGACGCGCAAACTACCCGGAGACCTGCGCAACGGCGACGGCGAGTTCGTCGTCGGCATCTTCGGCAAGCGCTTCGACGACAAGGGCGGGTTCGAGTTCGATAACTGTGGCGGCATCGGCACGATCGGTTTGGTGCTGTGGGTGAAGGAGTGACGACAAGCGGACCCGCCCCGGCGCGGGCTTTGCATGCGAAGACCCTCGAACGTATCCGCCCCGATCAGGAGAAGTGCTGTGACCGCACCATTTGATCCGCTGCGTGCCCGGCTCGGGGTGGAAGTGCTCGACGACCGCGTCGTGCCCGCGACGTTCGACGTGAACGTGTTCACCGCCCGGCTCGAAGGCCCGACCCTGATCCGGTTCAACTACTTCATGAACGACCCGGCGGTGATCCCGGTCGGCGCGTACCGGTCGGCCGACGCGACGTTCGACGCCGGCGACCAGCTCGTCGGCGCCGCGTTGCTTCTCCCTACAGCGGGCCAGGGGGGCTTCGCCTCGTCGGCTGTGGTACTGGGCGGGCAGCTCCCGCTCGACCCGGGCCGCGACTTCGTTCTGATCGTCGCCGATCCGAACAATCAGTTCGACGAGTCGATCGAGACGAACAACACTGCGTCGTTCCGCAAGTTCGCGGTGGCCGCCGTGACGCACGGATTCAGCGTGACCGGCAACCCGATCGAGTGGCTGGCCCCGTTCGCCGCGCAGGTGCAGTCGCAGGGGTACGATTTTGCGTTCCCGTTCGTGTGGACCCCGCTGAGTCAGATCCCGGCGCCCAACGGGACCGTCATCGCCGGCCAGACGCTCGCCCAGTTCGTCCGGTTCGCCGGGACGGTCCTGGCGCCCCGGCCAGGCGACGTAGTGGACGTTCACCTGATCGGGCACAGCCGCGGGACCGCGGTCGTCTCGCAGGCGTTCCAGAGCCTGACCCTCGACCCCGGGCCGCGCGCGCTCAGCCTGGGGTACTTCAAGCAGACGCTACTCGACCCGCACGTGGCGCGGAACTTCGGCCCGGTGGAACTGGGACTTCTGGAGGTGCTGACGGCGAGCGGGACCGAGGCGGTGAGTCAGGTGGGTCAGTTCTCGTTCGACCCGTCGCGCGAGTTCTCGCGGCAGTTCGCGGTCCTGACGCTCCTGTTCCAGTCCGGGGCGAACGACCCGCCGGCGTTCGTGCCGGCCGCGGTGGACGAGGCCGAGGTGTACTTCCAGCGGCTGCCGTGGAACGCGACCACGTTCGTCATCCCGGGCCAGACGACGACGGCCGAGCAGTTCATCGGGGTGAACTTCCTGGGGACGGTCCCGGTGGCCAACCCGTTCGGGCGCTTCGTGCGGTACATCGACCTCGGCCCGCAGGGCGTCGGTCACTACGAGGTGCCGGAGTGGTACCAGTTCAACGTGGTCCCGACCCTCGGCCGCTGACGAAGTTACTCCGCGAATGCGAAAACACCCGGTTCGACGTGGAAGTAGCGCGCGAGTTTGCCGACCTGTGTGCGATTGAGCTTCCGCTTACCCGCAAGCACTTCGGAGATGGTGGATTCTGCGATCCCGGCGGCTTTCGCGACTTGAGTCTGCGTGATACCCTTTGCTTCGATCATAAAGCGGAGCATCTCCGCATCACCGACCGGCTTGATTGGCACCGCGGCTTCTTCGTAGGCTTCGACCAGATCACTGAGCACATCGAGATAGTCCTGCTCCGGCGCGGAGAGGTCGTCCTGATCGATGAGCGCATCAACGACCGCGACGGCCGCGTCGAGGTCGGCGTCGGTGCGTAGCGGGCGCAGCGGGAACTGACGGATCAGTTCCAGGTAGCGGTCCGCGCGCTTCCCGTAGAGCGCCCGCGTCGAAGTTGTGTCTCGGTTCTTGGCCATACTCACTCGTCTTTCCACTTCTCTTCGTCGTACTCGTCGTGTGTCAACACATGGCGAACGTACAACTTCCCGCGGTTGAAGTGGATCACCGCGATCAGTCTGTACTTGTTCCCGCCGATGTTGAATACCGTGAAACGGTCCACCTGGTCGGCCGTGTTGAACGTCTGGCGGACGTCTGCAAAACTCTCCCACTCCGCGTTCTTGGCGGCCTGATACCATGCCTCAAGCGCGGACTTGGCCCGCGGGTGTTCTTCCCAAAACTCGCGAAGCTTCTTCTTCGAGATGACATGCATGTTACGGTCGGCGGTACTTGTTCCGGCGACCCTCCGAGGAGTTCACGGAGTTTCTTCATCGAGGTGACGTGCAACGAGCATACGACCCTCGGGAGCCACGACGCCGGCTCCAGCGATCCGTTTTTGATGGTACTTCGCAATTTGCGAAGATGTCAACTCCATTTAGCTCGCTTCGGTAGAATGGCACTTCCTCCGAGGCCGCCACCATGAATCACCCCGCGATGAGGCCGCCCTTATTTACCGCCGACTGCCAGGGGGTCGGCGGGCGCATCCGCGCGTGCGATGAGGACTTCGAAGTTGAAGAGGTGCCGTCGTATGAGCCGTGCGGCTCGGGCGATCACCTCTACCTGTGGATCGAGAAGCGCGGGGTCGCGCCGGAGTTCTTCGCGCGCACCGTCGCGCAGCGGCTCGGCACGCACCCCGGCAACGTCGGCACCGCGGGCCTCAAGGACCGCCACGCGGTCACACGCCAGTGGGTGAGCGTGCCGAAGGAGTGTGAAGCGAATGTCGCAAAGCTTAATGGGGAAGGAATCCGCGTTCTGAAGACGGGCCGGCACACGAACAAGCTCAAACCGGGGCACCTTCGCGGCAACCGGTTCCGCATCCTCATTCGTGACGCCAACCGCGCCGCGGATGTGAGTTCGGTACTCGACCGGATCCGCGCGAACGGGATGCCGAACTTCTACGGTCCGCAGCGGTTCGGGCGCGACGGCGGTACGGTCGATTTGGGTTTGCAGTGCCTCGCGGGCAAGGCCCCGCGGCGCATCCGCCCGTTCCTGTTCCGGTTCGCGCTCTCCGCGGTGCAATCGCTCCTCTTCAACGACTACCTTTCGCGCCGGATGCGCGACGGACTGTTCCGCACCGTCCTCGCCGGCGATGTGATGGCGAAGTGGCCGCTCGGCGGGATGTTCGTCGCGAAGGATGTGCCCGCCGAGCAGGCGAGATTCGATGCGAAGGAGACCGTGACCGCCGGGCCGATGTTCGGGAAGAAAACCTACCCGGCCGAAGGAGTCGCCGCGGAGCGCGAAGCGGTCGTGCTGAGTGACAACGGGCTGTCAATCGGCTCGTTCGGCGGGTTCGGCAAGCTGGTGCTGGGCACCCGGCGGCACAACCTGGTGTACCTCGACGACCTCGCCGCCGCGTGGGAGCCGGACGGCTTGCGCCTGAGTTTCACGCTCCCCGCCGGCAGCTACGCAACAGTTTTGCTCGCGGAAGTGATGAAGACCGACATTGCGGAGGAGGGCGAACCCGAAGACGATGACGGAGGGGGCGAGCAGTAGCGAGGGCGGGCGATGTGGATACAAAGGGTTCGCGGGGGCGGGGTGCAGTTTCTGGCCTACGCGCCGGACGGCCGAACGCTCTACACGCTCGACGGCGGCACCTGGGTAACCGCGTGGGATGTCGCCATCCGCACCGGCACCCGGCTGTTCAAAACCTATCCCACACAGCCCGGTTTCTGTAGTCGGTTCGCGGTCGGAGGCGACGGTCGGTTTCTCCTTGCCTTCGGCGTCCACAACCTGACGAATTTCCACGTCCCGCTCCCCGGCGAGTGGCTGATCTGGGATCTCGGAGCGAATACCGAACGCGGCCGGCTCGTTTCGACTCCCGAAACGTACGGAACCCAGCCCGAACCGGTCGCCCCGACGATCATTGTCGTCGGCTCGGGCGCCGTCCGGCGCTGGGACTATGCGGAAGGCGAATACACGGCCGATTACACGGAATGGGCGACACCAGAACAGGTGCGGTTCGTGACGCTGTCCGCCAACGGCCGACTGATAGCCGTGGCCGGTGCGAGCGGGAGCGTCTATCTCGTCGTCCCGTCTCGCTCCGGCCACGCCGAGCGCCTGGGCCTCCCCAACCCGGTCTACGGCGGGAGCCAAATGCGATTTTCCCCGGACGGCAACACGCTCGCGATCCTCCACCCCAACCAGTTGCTCCTGTGGGATCTGCGCGGGTGCCGGGTGCGCGCGACGGTTCCCGTTCTCGGCGTTCTCGTGGACTTTCACCCGAGCGCGCCGGTGTTCGCCGCGCTCAACCACGACAAGGTGCTCACCCTCTTCGACCTCGAAACGGGCGAGCCGCTCCGCTCGCTCGACTTCGCGCTGGGGCGGTACGTCCAGTGTGCATGTTTTTCGCCGGACGGGCTGACGTGCGCGGTCGGCGGGAGCAACAAGCAGTTCGCGGTGTTCGACGTGGACGTGTGAGGACTCGCGATGTGGGTCGGCCACCTGCCCGAAAAGCGCTCGTCGGTAACGGCGCTCGCGTTCGCACCGGACGGGCGCACTCTCTACGCCGGCGACTCCGCGGGGCGGGTACTCGCGTGGGATGTCGCAGCGCGCGAGTATCGAGAACTGTTCCGCCCGCAGCCGATAATTGGCAACCGCGGCGTTCACAACCTCTGGCTCACGCGCGACGGCACGCGCCTGTTGACGACCGACGACGGTCAGTTGATCGACGCTCTGCGCCCGGAAGACAAACCGCTGCTCACTCAGCAGGAGAACAGTTGGGGGTGGTGGAAGTACCTGCTACCGGACGAGAAGCGGGTCACCAGCGTCGAACCCGAATGGCGCGTCGCGCTGTGGGACTTGCGGACCGGCGCACGGGTGCCCGTGCCCGGCGCGCTCGGCGCGATTCGCGACATTACCCATCACGCAATGCTCGCCGACGGCGTGACGTTCCTGACTTACCACACGGTGACGAACGAACTCGAACTGTGGAACTTCGACACCGGTGAGAAGGTCGGCGCGCTGACCCCGAACGGCAGCGGCATTCGTGCGACCGCCCTCTCGCCAGACACGACCACGTTCGCCGTCGGGCGCGAAATGGACCTGTGGGTGTACGACGTGCCCTCGCGGGCGCTGCGGCACAAACTGCGCGCCAAACGCGCGTTCCGCAAGCTCGCGTTCCGCCCGAACGGCCGACTCATCGCGTCCGTGGCGACCGAATCGGCCGTGACGCTCTGGGACGCCGAGGCCGGCAAGCAGTTGACGCAGTTCGACTGGAAGCAGGGCAAGCCCGAGGCGGTAGCGTTCGCGCCGGACGGCCTCACGTGTGCCGCCGGCGGGCGCGGCGCGGTCGTGGTGTTCGATCTGGACCTCTGATCGCCGTTGCGCCCGCCCTGAATTCTCGCCCAGCAGTACACCGCAATTTTCATTTGCGGGTGCCGTTCTCGTTCTACCGTTCACTAACGCTTGATTCCGCCACTACCGCTGGCGCCCTGCCCATGCCCCCGGCACCGACCGCTGACAGCGGCACTTACCGCGCTTACACCAAACTCGCCGGCGCCGAGCCGCTGCCGGGCTACAAGCTGATTTCGCCCCTGGGCCGCGGCGGGTTCGGCGAGGTGTGGAAGTGCGAGGCCCCCGGCGGCCTTCACAAAGCCATCAAGTTCGTCACGTCCGAGTCCGAGGACGGGCGCGGCGGCGAGCGGTTCGGTCAAGAACTCGCCGCGTTCGAGCAAATCAAGGCGATCCGACACCCGTTTCTGCTCACGCTCGAGCGCGTCGAGCACATCGGCCCCGAACTCGTCATGGTGATGGAGTTGGCCGACCGGCAGCTCCAGGACCGGTTCCGCGAGTGCATCAACTGCGGGCTGCCCGGCATTCCGCGCGACGAGTTGCTGTCGTACTTCGCCGACGCCGCCGAGGCGCTCGACGTGATCTCGGCGAAGTTCAACCTCCAGCACCTCGACGTGAAGCCGGCCAACCTGTTCCTCGTCTCCGGGCACGTGAAGGTCGGCGACTACGGCCTGGTCGCGCAGCTCGAAGGGCCGGACGCGGGCAACCGCGGCCTCACGCCCCGCTACGTCGCCCCCGAGGTGCTCCACGGCACGCCCAGCAGCCACTCCGACCAGTACAGCCTGGCGCTGGTGTACTGCGAGTTGCTCACCGGCACGTTCCCGTACACCGGGCGGACGCCCCAACAGTTGATGCTCCAGCACGTCTCCGGGCTGCCGACGCTCGCGGCGCTGCCGCCGGCCGATCAGCCGACCGTCGGGCAGGCACTGGCGAAGAAGCCGGAGGACCGGTTCCCGTCGTGTCTGGCGTTCGTGCAGGCGCTGATGGCGGCCGGGGTCGGAACCGCGATCCCGAACGCGTCGATGAACCTGCGCCGCGCGCGGGTCGATCGGTCGGTGGCCGAGATGAACCAGGCCGCTTCGGCCGAGGACTACCCCGGCGGTACGTCTTCGGTCAGCGGGCGGGCCGACGCGACGCACATGGGCCACCTGCAGTTGCCGGAGCCGACCCAGAGCTTCACGCTGCCGAGCAAACTGAACCCGACGCTCCCGGGGCGCGGCGGCGGGTCGCTCCCACCGCTCGTGACGGGCACCAGTCGGGCCGCCTCGCCGCCCGCGCCGCCGACCCGGACCCCGGCGCCCAGCGCGCGTGTGCCCACCCCGCCGCCCCGGTCGGCGTCGGGGGTTCAGACGTACGCCCCCCGGTCGCGGCTCTCGACCGGGGCGCTGCACTTCCCGCCCGCCCACAACGCGGTCGATCACGATATGCCGGTGGCCGAGGAGGCCGAAACCGGGTTCGTGCGGCTCGAACACATCGCCTCGATCATCCCGGTCGCGGCGCTGACCGGGACGGCGCCCGGAGAACCCACGACCGACCCGCAGTCGTTCGCCGACGCGGTGGTCCGGGCCGCCTCGTTCGGCGGGCACGTGCCCCAGTTGCCCGGCGACGTGGGGCGGCTGGCCGACGGGGCGTGGGTGTGTCAGTTTCCGTCCACGGTGCCGGTGTCGGTGGTGCCGCTGAAACTCGCGGTGGTGCGCGACGGGTGGGGCGTGTCGGTCGAGCACCCGAACCCGACCCAGATCGTGATGCGCCGGACCGCCGGCGGGGGCGGGTTCTTCGGCGGGAAGAAGTACGGCTACGAGGTGACCGTGCTGCTACCGTCCGGGGGCAAGCCGGTGGGCGAGGTGACCGTGTTGGGGCGCCCGTTCGGCACCCCGGACGCGAAGTTCGCCCGCGAGGTGCAAGACCTGCTGCCGAAAATCCTGCTCGACGTGCGGGCGCAATTGGCCAACGTCCAGGACCGGCGCCGGCACCCGCGGGTCGCCTGCACGCTGGGGCTGACGCTCTACCCGATCCACAGCGACGGCAGCGTGGACCCGGCCGTTTCGGTCAAGAGCCGCGACGTGTCGCTGGGCGGGATCGGCTTCGCCACCACGGTCTCGCTCCAGACGAAGTACGCGTACGCCGCGTTCGCCGGCGTCCCGACGGTCGCCGGGCAGGCGATCCTCTTGCGCCTGGCGCGGGTGCAATCGGTCGGCGGCGAGCGCCACTACGGCGCGCAGTACCGCACCGATTTGTGAGGGCGAACGGTCGGTGTCAGCCGGCCGGTGGGAGCGACAACGTTTCACCGGCCGGCTGACGCCGGCCGTTCGCCATTTCGCCCAGGAACCCGCTCCGCGCGATCGGTTCCTCGATCTCCGTCCCGCGTCGCAGCCACAGCAACAGAGGTGTGGTCAGCATGGTCGTCGCCAGTGCCATGATGACCAACATGCAGAACAGGCTCCGCGGGACGACGCCCAGTTCGTACCCGAGGTTGATCGCGATGAGCGCCATCAGCCCGCGGGCGTTCATCATCGCGCCGATGATCCCGGCTTCCTTCCAGGTGAACCCGCCGGCCCGGGCCGCCAGCCCGCACCCGGCCAGTTTCCCCGCGACCGCCGCAACCACCACCGCCGCGCAAATGAGCCACGCGGTCAGGCCGTGCAGGCTGCTGATATCGGTCCGCAACCCGGTGTAGGTGAAGAACACCGGCACGAAGAACGACGTGACCAGGTCGTACACCTTCGCGTGGGCCGCCCGCGCCAGGTCGTGTTGGTCGGACAGGATCGCGCCGAGCAGGAACGCGCCGAACACCGCGAAGATGCCGATCAGGTTCGTCGCGATCGCCGCGAGCAGCACGCACACGAGCAACACCGCCAGGGCCGTCGCACTCAACTGCCCCCGGTTGGCCCGCAAGGAGTACGTGAAATACTTCACGAGTACCGGGCGCACCGCGAACCACATCACCAGTGCGAAGCCGACCGTCAGGCTCACCATGCGGAGCGTTTCGAGCGGGTCGAAGTTCGACTTCACCACCGCGGTGATGCTCGCGAGCAGGATCCACCCGCAGGCGTCATCCACCGCGGCGGCGGTGATGGTGATCGCCCCGAGCCGGGTGCGCGTGATGTTCAGTTCCATCATGATCCGGCCGAGGACCGGGATCGCGGTGATCGCCAGGGCGACACCGAGGAACAGCGTCAGCCCCAGGAGCGACACCGGTCCGGCCTTCGGGTGCGGTTCGAGGTGCGGGTGGATCAGTTGGGCCAGCCCGGCCCCGAGCGCGAACGGGACCAGGATGCCGGTGATCGAGATCAGCACCGCGGACCGCCCGTGCGCCCGCACGTGATCGAACTCGAACTCCAACCCCACGAGAAACAAAAGGAAGATCAGGCCGAACTGCGCGACGACGGTGAAGATCTTCGGCAGCACCGCGTCGGCGAGTCCCTGCTCGACGCCGGGCAGTTCGGGCCGGAACACGAGGGCGAACGCTTCCGGCCACAGCCACCCGAACAGCGACGGGCCGAGCAACAGGCCGGCCGCGATCTCGCCGACCACGCTCGGTTGCCCGACCCGGCGGGCCAGCGCCCCGAACAGGCGCGCCGCGGCGATGATAACGACCAGTTGCACGAGCACCGGCAACAGCAGGTGTTCGACGTCCAGTTTGACGAGGGATTCGGCCGGTGACATTCGCGAGCGGCGCAGCGTCAGCCCGCCGGTGGGGTAGGAGGCGGAAGGGCAATTCGGATACCGG
Source organism: uncultured Frigoriglobus sp. (assembly GCA_964495365.1). Classification (GTDB taxonomy): domain Bacteria; phylum Planctomycetota; class Planctomycetia; order Gemmatales; family Gemmataceae; genus Gemmata. The sequence goes on from CAZBXY010000064.1 coordinate 24,502, forward strand.
CGGCGCGAGGGCGATGTTACGCGCTACTTCTTCGCCGGCGGCTTGGCGGCCTTCTTCAGGTCGTCCAGGTTCGCCTGGCAGTACGGGCACCCGATCGTCTTGAGGTGGAACTCGATGTAGTCGAGCAGTTCCGGGTCACCGGCCCCGAGTACGTAGCCGCCGAGTTGGTCCCGCGTCGGGCAACTGACCCGCTCGCGGCGCCAGATCGCCCCGACCGTGTGCTCGCCGCGGTCCTCCTGCTCGACCACCTCCTTGTAAGCGGTCCGCAGTTTCGCCGACTCGCGCAGCGCCTTCTCCACCGCCGACAGTTCCGCATCGGGCAGCGCGTCGTGGAGATAGTCGCGGAGCATCTGCCGCGTGATTTCGGCCATGGCGCGTCTCACGGTACGGGTGTACCGACCAGTATACCGTCCGAAAATCGCCCGACGAACGAACTTCCGCCGGTCGGCCAGTGGAACGCCATCCGTTCGCCATTTTACCCAGACCGCCATCCCACACAATCGCTACAGGCGCGCTTCATGCGGCACAATAATACGCAAATTTCGCGCTTTGGAGCGGTTCTTTGGTTTACTCGGATCAGGCGCGCCATTACAACTATTTCCGGTGCGAGAAATGCGCACGACGCGCCGGAGATACCGATCGGGTGAATTTGTCATCGCACGCCGGTAACTCCCACAACAACATCCCTCAGAGACGCCCCATGTTATCTCGCCTGACCCGCCTCACCACAGCGGTCCTCGCGGTTACCGGGTTCTTTGCCCTCGCCCCGCGGGCCTCCGCCGAACTGCTGACGCTCAACTACCAGGGGCAGACCACCAGCCCCGGGAACCCGACGCTGGCCGTCACCCTCAACGGCACGGCCTTCCCGAATACGCCGGTCGGCCCGTTCTACTGGAACCAGAACCAGGTTCCGCCGAACACGAACTTCCCGCCGCCGATCGCGACGTTCTGCATCGAACTCGACCAGAGCCAGCCGCTGCCGCCGATCGGCTCGAACACCACATTCTCGGTGGTCAACCCGAACGCGGCGCCGACGATCGGCAATAACCCGGCCAAGATCGCGGCCATCGCCGAGCTGTACGGCCGGTACTACCAGCTGGCCTGGAACGACAAGAACACGTTCCACGGGTCGGTGGACTCGGCCGCGTTCCAACTGGCCCTGTGGGAGCTGGTCTATGACGGCGCGGCGAGCAAGAACCTGGCCACCGGCAACTTCCAGGCGCCCGGGCTGGGCACCTACACGACCACCGCGCAAAACATGCTCAACAGTCTGAACGGGAGCGACGCGTTCAACCAGAACTTCGGCGGGTACGAGTTGATCGCGCTGTTGGCCCCGGCGACCCAGCCGGCCAAGCCGCAGGACTTCGTTCAGGACCAGCTCATCCTGCGGCCCAAGGGTGTTGTGCCGGCCCCGCCGGCGGTGCTGCTGGCGGGCATCGGCGCACTCGCGCTCCTCGGCCGCGCCCGCTGGACCCGCCGCGCCCCGGCCGCCGTGTGAGCCGCAAGCGGCCCAAAAACCCCGATCCGCACCGAAGCCCGCGCAAGTGCGCGGGCTTCGGTCGTTTCAGGCGCACGCCCCATTCCGGTTGCGGTTCCGCCAATTATGCCGGATAATCGGGTCATCACTCCGCGACGGAGGCGAACGCCGTGACGCGACTCATTCTGGCCGCGCTGGCCCTGCTCGGTTGGTCCGAACTCGCACCGGCCCGCGCGCAGTTCCACGGCGGGCCGTTCGGCGCGTCGGGGTACTCATACTCCGCCCGCGGCGGGTTCGGGTTCGCGGTCGGCGGGCCGAACTTCCGGGTGCAGGGCTTCTACGGCGGGTTCGTGACGCGCTCGGCGTTCGTCGCGCCCCCGCTCGTGCCGGTGACCCCGTTCGGGCCGTTCGGCCCGGTGGGGTTCGTGCCGGCCGCGCCGTACCCCGGCTATTACGGCTATTACGGCTACCGCGGGTACGGGTACGGGCCGCCGGTCGTCGCGGTACCGGTGCCGATTCCGGTCGTTGTCGGCAACGTGGACCCGAACGTCGTCGGCGCCGCGGCGCCGGCGGCCGTCCCCGCGCCGAAGCCGCCCCCGGGCGAGTTCCTCGTCATCGCCCCGCAGCGCAACGGGGTGCCCGAGCTGCCGCGCCCCGCCGACGTGCGCCCCGGCCCGGTCGTCATGTTCGACCCGGTCGCGACGCCGGTGAAGGTCGAGGCCCCGGACGCGGACCCGAAGAAGGAGGCCGCCCGGCTGTTGAAGCTGGGCCGGGCGTCGTTCGCCGCCGGCGAGTACGGGCGCGCTGCCGAGCACTTCGAGCGGGCCGCGACCGCCGACCCGGGCGATGCGCTGGCGTACTTTCTCCACGGGCAGGCGAAGTTCGCCGCCGGGCAGTTCGCGGAGGCCGCCGCCCGCATCCGCGAGGGGCTGGCCCGCGACCTCAAGTGGCCCGACAGCAAGTTCGATCCGGTCGCGCTCTACGGCGACAAGCCGGAGCGGTTCTTCGTCCACCGGCTCGCGCTGAAGAAGGCGGTGGACGATAACCCCGCGCAGGCGACGCTCGAGTTCCTGCTGGGCTACCAGTTGTGGTTCAGCGGGGAGAAGGAGGCCGCCGACAAGCTGTTCCGCGCCGCCGAGAAGCGGCTCCCCGAACCCGGCCCGATCGCCCTGTTCAAGTTGCCGTGAATGGGAATGCCGATGGCGTTCTGTTGCGAGGAAATGCGCGCCCAGGTCGAGCGCACCTGCGACCTCCACCCGGACCGCTGGGACTGCCCCGACTGTCTGGTGACCCGTTCGCCGCGCGGCACCTTCGGTCTGATGATTCACGACGGCGGGCCGGCATCCGTTCGTATCCGCTTCTGCCCGTGGTGTGGCACACAATTCCCGGATCACGACGGCTTTATCTTCAGCCCAAAGGGGCGACCGATGTTAGCCCAGGGTGAGTTCGCGCAGCGAACGGAACCCTGAGAACGCGGACAGAAGAAAATCACAAGCCCCGGAGGGGCGACAGAACCTCCCCAGATGGTCTGTCGCCCCTCCGGGGCTTCGTGTGATTGCTATCTTCAACCCGGGGTTGTGCTCGAAGACTCGCTCACCCCGGGCTAACTTCGGTCGCCCCTCCGGGGCTACAATCCATCACAGGCGGGAACGAGTCCCGCCTTCGTATTGGCTTCCCACGGTTGACGCATGCTCCTGCTTTCCTGCACCAACCTGTCGCGCGGGTACGGCGCGACCCCGCTCTTTGACGGCGTGGAGTTCGAGATCCACGCGGGCGAGCGGGTCGGGTTCGTCGGCCCCAACGGAGCCGGCAAAACCACCCTGCTCCGCATCCTCGCCGGACTCGACGAACCCGATAGCGGCAAGGTGACGCTCCACGCCGGCGCGCGGTTGGGGTTGCTCCAACAGGTCGCCGAGTTCCCCGTCGGGCGCACCCTCTTTGAAGAGGCGAAATCCGCGTTCGACGAACTGCTCGCCACGCAGCGCGAGTTCGAGAAGGTCGCGCACGAACTGGCCGAATCGACCGACGAGGCCGAACACAAGCAGCTCGCGGCGAAGTTCGACCGGCTCAGCGAACTTTTGCGCCACCACGACGCCTTTGAACTCGACCACAAGGTCGAAGGGGTACTCGCCGGACTGGGGTTCAAGGCCGAGGACTTCGTCCGCGACGCCAACACCTTCAGCGGCGGGCAGCAGCGCCGGCTCTTGCTCGCGAAAGTGCTCCTCTCGGCCCCGGACGTGATGCTCCTCGACGAGCCGACCAACCACCTCGACATCGACACCACGCGGTGGCTCGAATCCTACCTCGCTCAACAACCGGAAGGGATGCTCGTCGTCAGTCACGACCGCTACTTCCTCGACAAGGTGACGAACAAGACGTTCGAGCTGCACGCGCGAAAGATCACGAGCTACCCGGGCAGCTTCAAACAGTACGTGCGCCTGCGCGACGAAAAGTACGAGCGCGAACTGAAGGAATTCGAATCACAGAAGGAGTACATCGAGAAACAGGAGGAGTACATCCGCCGGGCGCACTACGGGCAACTCGCCAAGCAGGCCCAGTCACGGGTCAAGGCGCTCGACCGGCTCGACCGACTCGAAAAACCGACGAAGGTCAGCGGGCCGCACATCGCGTTCAGCGAGGTGGCCCGGTCCGGCGACAACGTGTTCCACGTCGAGGAACTGACCAAGCGGTACGGCGACAAGACGCTCTTCGAGAACCTGAGTTTCGACCTCCCGCGCGGCAAGCGGCTCGGGATCATGGGGCCCAACGGGTGCGGCAAGACGACGCTGCTCCGCATCCTGCTCGGCGACGAGGAACCGACGAGCGGGGAGGTGCATCGCGGTCACCTCGTCTTCCCGGGCTACCTCGACCAGCACCTCGCGATCCTGGACCCGGAAAAGAGCGTGATGCGAGCCGTGTGGCCCGACGACGACCCGCAGCAGACCGAGCAGAAGATGCGCGACCTGCTCGGCAGCTTCGGGCTACAGGGCGAACTCATCGAGCACCCCATCAAGTCGCTCAGCGGCGGCGAGCGGTCCCGCGCGGCGCTCGCGAAGCTCACGGTGAACGGGGCGAACCTGCTGATCCTCGACGAGCCGACCAACCACCTCGACATCTGGGCCTGCGACTCGCTCGAACAGGCCCTCAAGGATTACGAGGGCACCTGTATCGTGGTGAGCCACGACCGGTACTTCCTGAACCGCGTCGCGGACCTCTTGATCGTCTTCGCTGGCAGCACGACGGAAGTTGTTTACGGCAATTACGACACCTACGAGTTGCTCCGCCAGGCGCGGGAGCAGGCGAACCCCGGACGCAAGTCCGGGGGTGGCGCGGTCGATTCCGGCGAACGACGCGGCGGCAGCCCGCCGAGTCCGCCCGGCGCGCCCGCAACCGATGCCAAGCCCGCGAAGCGGAAGCGGAAGTTCCCGTACCGCAAGGTGCCGGACCTGGAAGCGGACATCGCGACGACCGAGAAGAAGGTCGCCGACCTGGAGGCGGCTCTCCAGTCGCCCGACGTGTACCGCGACGCGACCCGCGTCCGCGACACCATGAGCGACCTGGAGAAGGCGAAAGACGCCCTGGCGCTCTTGTATCAACACTGGGAAGAGGCGGTCGAATTGAACGGATAACCACCAGAACCACCTCCGTTGCGCGATCGGATTCCCATCTCAGCCGCGGTCAGCGCACAACTACCGGACGGGTTCGTTCGGGCAACCGCGATTGAGGTTGACGCGGGCCGCACGGCTCGCCATATCGCCACCCGAAACCGTCCGACGATCCCGCCGGGAGGGGTGCGATGCTCCGCGTGTGCGCGTTGATGGGGGTGTTCGGCATGGCGACGCTGGTTCTCGCCGACCCGCCGGCCGCGGCGCCGGCGACCGACCTC
>CAZBXY010000065.1:0-29643 GCA_964495365.1 uncultured Frigoriglobus sp.
GAGCGCGTGCGGGAACTACTCCACCTCGTGCGGCTCGAAGAAAAGGCATCGCAGTACCCTGCTAACCTCTCCGGCGGGCAGAAGCAGCGGATCGCGCTCGTCCGCGCGCTCGCCCCCGAACCGCACGTGCTGTTGCTCGACGAGCCGTTCGGCGCGCTCGATGCGAAGGTGCGGGCCGAACTGCGCGACTGGCTCCGCCGGTTCCACGACGAGCTGCACGTCACCAGCATCTTCGTGACGCACGACCAGGAGGAAGCGTTCGAGGTCGCGGACCGCGTCGTGGTGCTGAACAAGGGGCGAGTCGAGCAACACGGGACGCCGATCCAGGTGTTCGAGCACCCGGCCAACGAGTTCGTGATGGACTTCCTCGGCAACGTGAACAAGCTGCCGGTGCGAGTCGAAGGCGGGCGCGCGCTCCTGGGCGAAACCGGCACCGTCGAGCTGCCCGCGCGGCTATTCAACGGCGGCGACGGCCGCACCGACGCCTACATCCGCCCGCACGAACTCGACATCTCGCGCACGGCCGACGGCGGCAACTGCCTGTTGGGCAAGATCGTTCACATCAACCCGGCCGGGTCGGTGGTGAAGGTGCGGCTCATGGCGGAAGACTTCGGGCTGATGCTCAACGTCGATGTCACCCCCGACCGGTACAAGGCGCTGGGGCTCAAGCCGAACGACACCGTGTACGTCACACCGAAAAGCGCGACGATCTTCGAGGGCGATTACGCGATCTGACGCCCACGAGCGGTTGGGGTGTGGATACACCCGGCGTTCGCCGACAAGTGCGTCTTCGTCCGCAACGACAAGGAACTGATCGGCTACTCGCGGGCGAGGTGGCGGCCGAATCTGCTTGAAGGCTTGTCGCTAAAGCGCGAAAATCTGATTGCACAAACTGGTTACTACGGTGTTTGCGTTGTGTGCATACATCGTGTCCGACCCCAGAGACGGACGGTTTCTGTAGTGTCTCCGTGTCGCACTCACTCACATCGGCCGTGGACTCGCTGCTGACGCTTTGCGACCAGTAGATGAGGCGGAGGGTTCCCCGAAGACCGTACGCACAAGCCTCGCGACCTCCTCTTGAACTTGGGTCGCATTGGTGACTTCAGCGTTTACACCCATGACAATGCCGCGAGCGGTGAGACATGTCCTCTCGCCGGACGATGATCGTCCGGCGGGAGGGCAGAGCCGCCTGACCGCTGCTTATCCGCCCCAGATGCCGCCGAAGAAGCCGGGGACAAGGGCAGCAGTGCCAAGAGCGGGTCGAGGGTGGTGGGGCCCATCGCCATCATCACCGCTGGCGCGACCGGACCGGTCCCGACCATCAGCTCGGCCCGCCCGTCGCCGTCCCTGTCCCCAGCCCCCACCCGCGCCCCGACCGGGACTGCTGACGGACCGAACGACATCGCAGATCCGACGAGCGAACCGTCGGGCCGGTACACGCCAATCGCCGGCACGCCCACCCCGGTCGTGCCGGTGAAGATCCCGGCCTGCCCGTCGCCGTCAATGTCCCCGGCCGCCACGGTCGCCCCGCCCCGGCCCATCGGGAACGCCCAGAACGCCGACCGCACGGCTCCGGTAACCCCGTCGAATACCCCGACCACGGGCACGTTGACACCGCCCGCGATCACCTCGGCCTTGCCGTCACCGTCGGTGTCGCCGGCGGCGACATGCACCCCGCCGACTCCCGGCAGCAACGTCGCCGACCGCAGCGCCCCGGATCTCGACGTCGAGCGCCTCGTCGCTCTGCGTCAGCCCAAAGTCGGTTACGACGACCCGGTCGCGGCCGAAGGTGGTGTCGAGCGTGCCGCCGGCGTTGTACCGGGCGACGGCGAAGTCCGTCAGCGCGTTCGGGGCCGACTCTTCGCCCCGCCGCCACCGCCGCCCGCATCAGCGGGCGGCCCGTCTTCCGTCTCGGTCTCGGGGCTGGTGAAGCCGACGACGTACCGGCCGTGCGCGTCCGCCGTGACGGCGTGCGCCTCGTCGGTGCCAGCCTGGAAGTCCGTCTGAACCAGACCGGTTCCTCCGAACGCGAGATCGGGTGCCCCGGCCGCAGCCGGAACGGAGCGGTCATCAAGGAGCGTGAGACTGGGCTTGAAAGCCGCGAACGTAGTCTTCTGCGGATTCGAGGTGCGGGCGCGGGCGGAGCGGTTCAACAGCGTGGCTGTCACTCGGAGTTGGAGCTTGGGAGTGAACACGAGGTTCGTATCGCTCCGCCTTTTGCAGCGCCTGTTCCGTCACCGGGTGCAACGTCGAATTTGCCAAAATCCCGCGGATTTCGAGGGAAAATGTGCTGCTGTCTCCCGCGCGAAAATCCACGCAGAGCGACGGAGCAACAGTAACGCTGTGCGGCCACGGCAATCGATGTGCGAACGCGGACAGTGCGGCGCGCAGCCGACGGATATATCAGACGGCACGCGAGCAGTGCCCAGAGTCGGCGCTGCCGCGATCAACTTGGGGGAGCCGATGAGACGAACGGTGTTCAGCGTCGCACTCGCGGCGGTCGCGTGTGTGGCCGTCGTCGCTCAGGAGAAGAGCGTCAAGCCGGGGATCAACGACCCGTTCCAGAACCCGGACGTGGAGAAGTACGCCAAGACCTTCGAGGGCGAGAGCCGCGAGGTCTACGCGCTGCGCGACAAGGTCGTCGAGGCGTGCAAGCTCAAGCCGGGGATGGTAGTCGCCGACGTCGGGGCCGGGACCGGCCTCTACACGCGGCTCTTCGCGAAAGCCGTCGGCGCCGACGGGCAGGTGTTCGCGGTGGACATCGCCCCGAAGTTCCTCCAGCACATCCAGAAGACGAGCCGCGACGCCGGGCTGAAGAACGTCACGCCCGTGCTGTGCAGCCCGGACTCGGTGGAACTGCCACCGAACTCGATCGACGCCGCGTTCATCTGCGACACGTACCACCACTTCGAGTTCCCCGAGAAAACGATGCTCTCGATCCACCGGGCGCTCAAGCCCGGCGGCCGCGTGGTCGTGATCGACTTCCATCGCGTGCCGGGCAAGAGTTCCGACTGGGTGCTGAACCACGTCCGCGCCGGGCAGGACGTCGTCGAGAAGGAAATCGCGTCGTGCGGGTTCAAGAAGACCGACGAAGTGAAAGACCTGCTGAAGGACAACTACTTCGTCGTGTTCGCGAAGGCCGCGAAGGGCGACGGGCCGCCCGCGAAAGGGCCGAAGCCCGTGGCGCCGGTGATTCCGGGATACGGAGCCGTGGTGCCGTATCCGGACGCGGCGGAGCAGCCCACGAAGGGCCGCAAGATCGTCTTCGACGTGACCGGCATCGGGAAGGACGTCGAGCAACCGCTCCCGGGGCTGGTGCGGGTCGCGACGCTCCTGAACCTCGCGGGCGCGAGCGGGCTGAAGCCCTCGGAGTTGGAACTCGTCGTCGTGCTGCACGGCGACGCGGCGAGCACGGCCCTCGACGACGCGGCGTACAAGGAGTTGAACGGCCGCCCTCACCCGCACGCGGATCTGATGAAGAAACTCAAGGGCACGGGGGTGAAGTTCCTGGTGTGCGGGCAGTCACTGGCACGGAAGGGGTACGATCCGAAGCGGGTGCGGGGCGAGGTGACGGTCGCGGCGTCGGCGGTGACGGCGACGACGAACCTCCAGGCCCGTGGGTTCGCTTACGTCCCGGCGCACTGATCACGTCGGCGGGGCCGGGAACGTCTCCGCCCACTTCGCGCGGATGGCGTCGTTGATGCGCGCGGCGCACCGCGGCGGGATCGGGTACGGCTCACCGTCCTTGTAGAGCCGGATCGTCTTGCGGATGTTGTCCACCACCACCTGGCACGGGTTGCACCCGGCCAGGTGTTCCGCGAACTCGCGGCACACCGCGGCGACGGTCTCATCGTCCACGTACTCGTTCAGCGCCTTCAGCAACTCTTCGCAGCTCATCGCGGGACCGGTCGGTTCGGATGGGGTCGGCTCGGACATGGTTCACCTCTGATCAACCGTGCCGGTGGGTCGGGAACACGCGGGCCGCTTCGTCCCCGAACACGGGCGTGAGCCGCTCGCGGAGCGCCAGCCGGGCGCGCAGGAGCCGGACCTTCACCGCCGACTCCGTCAGCCCCAGAGCCTCCGCCGTCTCCTTGACCGAGAAGCCCTCGACGTCGCGGAGGACGAACACCACGCGGTACTTCTCGTCGAGTTCGGCCAGCGCCCGGTCGATCAGCTCGCGCACGTCCTTGCGTGCGGCGATGTCGGCCGGGTCGTCGCGCCACGGGGCGATGAACTCCGGGTGCGGCACGTCCGCGTACCCCTCTTCGCCGGCGTGAATCGTGCCGACGGTGGGCAGCCCGCGGCGCTTGCGGAGGAGCTTGAGCGCGTGGTTGGCCGCGATCCGCAGCACCCACCCTGCGACCGCGGACTCGCCGCGGAAGTCGCGGACGTGTTCGATCAGGCTGAGGAACGTCTGCTGGGTCACGTCCTCCGCATCGTGCGCCTCGCCGACGATCCGAAACGCGAGGGCGTACACCCGGTCCTGGAATCGCCCGACGAGTTCCTCGAACGCCGCGAACTCACCCGCCTGCGCGCGCCGGACCCGTTCCAGGTCGGGGTCGGCGGGTGGCGCGGGGTCGGGCGTCACAGCGGGTCCGTCCATCGGTTGAGTCGCGGGTGCGAACGAGTACACCGGTCCCGTTCGCACGGGTCGGTTCGTCGCGGTTCGCGTTACTTGTCCTTCTCGAACCCGTTCTTCACGAGCCCCTGATAGCCGTCCTTGAGCGGCCGGACGTCGTACCCCTGCTTCTTTAGGATGTCGGCCGCGGCCAGGCACCGCTTGCCCGACGCGCAGTGGAGGTAAACGACGCTGCCGGCCGGGAGCGTCTTCTTCAACTGCTCCTCGGGAACGCCCTTCTGCAGGTCGGAAAGGGCGAGGTGCTTGGCGTCCTTGAGGTGCCCGTCCTTCCACTCGTCGGCCTCGCGCACGTCCACCAGCACGGCCTTCCCGTCCTTCACGTTCTTCTTGACGGTCTCCAGGCCGTCGGTCGTGTGTTCGGCCGCGCACGCCCCAGCCGCCAGCACGCACGCCGCGGCCACACCCCACGCGAATCGGTTCATCGAAGGCTCCTGCTCGAAATACGTTAGCGGCCCGCGGTTTGCGGAGCGCTGGTGGAATGATCCGCGAATGTGCCGTCAGGTTACAGGTTTTTCTCCTCAGCGAGCGGGTTCGACTGTGCGATTCGGAGCGCCCGGCGCCGCGCGCGTGCCAGTACCGCACACCGCGACGCCCGGAGTCGGGTGTAACTTCTCCGCCGGTTCGCGGATCACAGTGGCAGGCGGCGCACGAACCGCCTCAACCGACGCGAGGGTTCCGACGATGAAGCGCGTACAGAACGTGACGGCCGCCGACTTCGGTCGCGAGGTGTTGTTCTCCCCCGTTCCGGTGGTCGTGGACGTCTACGCCGACTGGTGCGGCCCGTGCCGTGCGCTGGCCCCGCTGTTGGAGAAGTACGCGGAGCTCTACGCCGGCGAGGTGACGTTCGTGAAGGTGAACCTGGACGAGGAACTGGAGGTCGCGGAGGTCTACCGCGTCGAGGCCGTGCCCACCTTGCTGTTCTTCCAGAACGGGCAACTCACCGACCGCGTCACGGGAATCCCGCGCATGCCGGCGATGCTGACCAAGCTCGACGACCTCGCCGGGCGCACGGACGACCGGCGGCACAGTCGCCCGACGGGTTGCTGCGGCTGACCCGGTTGCGAGAACCTTCACCGGAGGACCGAACCGTGCTCGAACGATGCATCCGGGTGATCGCAGGGAGCTTCGTCCTGCTCTCGCTCGCGCTGGGCTACTTGCACTCGCCGTACTGGCACCTGTTCACCGCGTTCGTCGGGGCGAACCTGCTCCAGTCGGCGTTCACCCGCTGGTGCCCGATGGAGACCTTCCTCGCCCGGCTCGGCGTCGCATCACCCGCGGTGCCGGCGCCCGGCGCGGCCGCCCGCTCGGGAGATCTGCCATGAATGCCACCGGTCCCAAGCACGTCGTCATCGTCGGCGGCAGCTTCGCCGGACTGACGGCGGCGTACGAACTCAAACGGGAACTCGGCAACCGGCACCGGATCACGGTGATCGACCGGCAGGACCAGTTCGTCTTCATTCCCTCGCTCATCTGGGTGCCCTTCGGCTGGCGCACGCCGAAGCAGATCTCCTTTCCGCTCCGACCGGCGCTGGAAGGAAAGGGGATCGCGTTCCGGCAGGCGAGCGTGGAGGAGATCGACCCGGACCGACAGGTGGTCGCGGTCGCGTCGGCCGAGCGGCCCGGCGTGCGGGAAGAAATCGCTTACGACTACCTGCTCATCGCCACCGGCCCGCACGTGGACTTCAACGTCGTGCCGGGACTCGGCCCGCACGGCGGGTTCACGCACAGCATCTGCACCGTCGAACACGCTCTGAAGGCGCAGGCGGCGTGGAAGGAGTTCGTGAAGAACCCCGGCCCGGTGGTCGTCGGCGCGGTCCAGGGGTCGGCGTGCTTCGGCGCGGCCTACGAGTTCGTGTTCAACCTCGAATACGCGCTGCGCAAGGCCGGCATCCGCGACAAGGTGCCGGTCACCTACGTCACCTCCGAGCCGTTCCCCGGGCACTTCGGCATCGGCGGGATGAGGCACGCGCAGGGCATGACCGAATGGTTCTTTCGGCACACGAAGATCAACTGGGCGCTCAACGCGGTGGTCGAGAAGGTGACGCCCGGCGAACTCCACTTCCGGCAGGGGCAACTGCACCACGCCGGAGACGCGAAGCAGATCGACGATCTCTCCGGCAAGAGTCTGCCGTTCCAGTACGGGATGCTGATCCCGCCGTTCGCGGGGGTGGGGGCGGTGCGCGCCTCCGGGTTGGGCAACGAGCGCGGGTTCGTGGTGGTGGACGAGTTCTTCCGACACGCGAAGTACCCGACCGTGTTCGCCGCCGGCGTCGCCGTCGCGGTGGCGCCGCCGGCACCGTGCGAAGCGGGCTGTTCCGTGCCCAAGACCGGCTACATCAGCGAGGTGATGGCCCACACGGCGGCCCGGAACATCGCCGCGAGCATCGAGGGCCGGTTGCTCACGCCCAAGCCCGAAGCCGACATCGACGCCAAGTGCATCCTCGATGCGGGGAACATGGGCATCATCATGTACACCGATCGCGTGTACGCCCCGAAGCGGCGCCGGTGGGAGACGCTGATTCCCGGCCCGTGGGCACACTGGGCGAAGCTCGCGTTCGAGCGGTACTACCTCTGGAAGATGCGTACCGGCCGGGTGAACTGGCCGTGACCCGACGCCCCGTGTAACCGATCGCTCCGGCCGCGGATCAGTCCGAGGGCGAACCGACCTCCGAACCCTCAGGGAGAACCTGTCATGTCGATGCCGACTACTTCTGCTCGCCTCGTTCGGCCCGGTGTGTGGATCGCCGGCGGCAGCCTCGCCGTCGCCGGAGCGACCCTCGGGTTGCTGGTCCACCCGGCCTGGGCGTTCCTCGCCGTCCTCGGCGCGCTGGCCCTGATCTTCATCCCGGACCCCGCGGAAGCGGAGGGCGGGCGGTCATGCTGAATCGAGTGACCCCGCGCCGGGCGCGGTCCGCAGTGAGCGCGATCGGCCTCGGCGCGGCTCTGATTGTCCTCGCCGGACGGGCGGAACTGACCGCCCAGCCGCCCGGTACGGGCGCGGGCAAGGACGCGAACTTCGCCGCCGACCGCGACGTGTTCCACTTCCTGCTCGCGAACCGCGCCGACATCAAGCGGACCGTGAAGGGCACCAAGACCGGCGTGGAAACGGTCACCGAGTCCGACAAGCCGGAGGTGGCGAAGAAGATTCAGGAGCACGTTGCGGCGATGCACGAGCGCGTCAAGAGCGGCAAGGGCATCCACCTGCGCGACCCGCTCTTCGCCGAGATCTTCAAGCACCACGACAAGATCGCGATGACGGTCGAGAAGACCGACAAGGGCGTGAAGGTGACCGAGACGTCCGACGACCCGTACGTGGCGAAGCTGATCCAGGCGCACGCTCGCGTGGTGACCAAGTTCATCGAGAACGGGCACGACGAGGCGATGAAGAACCACCCGCTGCCCGAGAAGCCGGAGCCGAAGAAGCCGTGACGAACGACGCGAACGAACCGGCCCGCGCCACGAGCGGACCGACCCCCGACCTCCAACCACCGAGGCGCAACATGGACGCACTGTTCTTACTGGGGCTACTCATCTTGTGGATCGTCCTTCAGGTGTGGGTGCTGCCCCGGGCCGGCGTGCGGACCTGAATGAGTGGCGCGTGCGAGCCGCGGTCGCGGCCCGAGCGCACGCCGAGAAATGACCCCGATGGGTCGATCGATCCGAGAATCACTCTGCCCGAACGGAAGGCCCCATGATCGCATCCTCGACAACAACGACGGCACGACCCGAAGGCCGCTGGTGGCCGCTCGTCCGCTCGGTCGGCTCGGCCATCGTCGCGCTGGCAGCGCTGGTCGCGTTCCTGGCCTGGATGGGCGGCGCGTTCCGCGACAAGGTGCACCCCGGCGAGGTACCCGTTCCCCGCGCCAGTGCGGCGGGTCGCGCCACGGCCGTCGTCGAGCGGCGCCGCGTCGCGGACGCGGCCCCGGTTGTCGGCAGCGTGCAGCCGCGACAGCGGACCGAGGTGTCGGCCCAACTGCTCGCCCGGATCGTGGACGTCAAGGTACGGCCGGGCGACCCCGTGATCCCGGATCAAGAACTGGTCCTTCTCGACAACCGCGAACTGCTCACCCAACAGGCCGAGGCACAGGCCGCGGTGACCGCCGCCGAAGCCGACCTCGTGCTGCGGAGAGTGGACTACGAACGCGCCCGGAAAGAGCGTGCGCAAGGGGTGGGTAGCGAGGCGGATTTAGCCCGGTACGAAGGTGCGTTCAAGGTAGCCGAGGCTCAGGTGCGGCGGACCAAGGAGAGCGTGAGCCGGCTCGTGGTGCAACTGACGTACGCGCGGATCGTCGCCGGCACACGCGGCGTCGTCGGCGACCGCTTCGCGGACCCCGGAGACATCGCCGCGCCGGGCAAGGTGTTGATGGTTATCTACGATCCGACGGAACTGGAGTTGCACGTCAACGTGCCGGAAAGCCTGGCTTCGGAGGTTCGCGCGGGGCAACAGCTTCCGGTTCAGGTCGAGGCCGTCGGGCTAAAGGACTTTGGGACCGTGCGCGAGGTGGTGCCACAGGCACAGCAGGCGAGCCGGGCCGTTCTGGTGAAGGTCGCGCTTCCGAAAGTGCCGTCCGCAGGACCGCTCCTGCCCGGCATGTTCGGCCGGGTCGCCGTCCCGCTCGGCACCGTTGAGCGGCTGTTCGTCCCCCGCGCCGCCGTCCAGCAGATCGGGCAACTCGACCTCGTTGAAGTGATCGGTTCCGATGGTGCGCTGAGCCGCCGGTTCGTACGCGTCGGTTCAACGTACGGCGACCGCGTGGAGATCCTCTCCGGCCTGGACGCGGGCGAAACGGTCGCCCTCTCCATCCGCTGACCCGTTACGAACCCTTACCAAAAGGCTTCTCGGATGACCTCGCCCCGCACGGAACCCGGCTTCGTCTCCCGCGTGGTCGAGGCGTTCCTCCACGGCAACCTGTCGGTGCTCCTCATCCTCGTGATGCTCGCGTGCGGAGCCGCAGCGCTGGCACTCACCCCGCGCGAGGAAGAACCGCAGATTGTCGTGCCGCTGGCCGACATCTACGTCCGCATGCCCGGCGCGACCGCCGAGGAAGTGGAGCAGCAGGTCTCGTCCAAGCTCGAACGGCTCCTGGCGCAGATCGACGGTGTCGAATACGTGTACTCGATGTCGCGGCCGGGCGAAGCGGTGGTGACGGTTCGCTTCTACGTCGGCGAGAGCCGCGAGGCGAGTCTCGTCAAGCTCCACAACAAGATCGCGATGAACACCGACGTGGTCCCGCCGGGGGTCACGGGGTGGGTGGTCAAGCCGATCGAGATCGACGACGTCCCGCTGGTGAACGTCACCCTCTGGAGCAAGACGGCCGACGACTTCGCCCTGCGCCGCGTCGCCGAGCAGGTGGAGGTCGCGCTCCAGGGCGTGCCCAACACCGCGCGCACCGAGGTGGTGGGCGGGCGGCGGCGGCAACTGCGCGTCACGCTCGACCCGGAGCGCATGACGGCCCGGCAGGTCACCTCGTTGGACGTGGACCGCGTGCTCCGCGGCGCGAACATCAACATCCAGGCCGGAAGTCTGCGCGCGAACAACCGCGAGGTGACGGTCGAGGGCGGCCCGTTCGTGCAAACCGCGAAGGAGTTGGAAACGCTGGTCGTCGGCGTGTTCGACCGCAAGCCGGTATACGTTCGCGAGATCGCCACCGTGACCGACGGTCCCGAGGAGCCGGGCAATTACACGCGGATCAGCTTCGGCCCCGGCGCGGCGACCCGCCCCGAGGGCGCAACCGACTTCCCCGCGGTGACGGTGGGCGTCGCGAAGCGCAAGGGCAGCAACGCGGTGTCGGTGGCCCACGACGTCGAGGCGAAGCTCGCCGAACTCCGCGGCACGGTGATCCCGCACGACGTCGAGGCCCGCGTCACGCGGAACTACGGCGAGACGGCCGACGAGAAGGTGAACGAACTGATCCGCGAACTCGGCCTCGCGATCGTCATCGTGTCCGCACTCATCATGTTCGCGCTCGGCTGGCGCGAGGCACTGATCGTCGTCACCGCGGTGCCGCTCACGTTCGCGCTCACCCTGCTCATCAACTACCTCGCGGGCTACTCGATCAACCGTGTCACGCTGTTCGCGCTCATCCTCGCACTGGGCCTCGTCGTCGATGACCCGATCGTGGACGTGGAGAACATCTTCCGGCACTTCGGGCTGCGCAAGAAGCCGCCGAAAGAGGCGGTGCTCGAAGCCGTCAACGAGGTACGGCCACCGATCATCGTCGCAACACTCGTCGTCATGGTGTCGTTCCTGCCGATGCTGTTCATCACCGGGATGATGGGACCGTACATGCGGCCGATGGCGCTGAACGTGCCGGTCGCGATGTTCATGTCGATGGTGGTCGCGTTCACCGTGACACCCTGGCTCAGCTACCACGTCCTCAAGGGCGTATACGGCAAGGGCGGGCACGAGCCGGCCGACCCGCGAACCACCTTCACCTACCGCGCCTACAAGGCGGTGCTCACGCCGTTCCTGAACTCGCGCGCCGCGGCGTGGGGTCTGATCGGGTTCACCGCACTGCTGCTCGCCGCCGCGTGCGCGCTGCCGGCGCTGGGTCTCGTGCCGCTAAAGATGCTCCCGTTCGACAACAAGAACGAGTTCCAGGTACTCGTCGATCTGCCGGAGGGCACGCCGGCGGAACAGACCGACGCAGTGCTCAAGGAACTGGGCGACGAGTTGCGGAAGCACGCGGAGGTCGCGGAGGTGCTGTCGTTTGCGGGGACCGACTCGCCGATGGACTTCAACGGCATGGTCCGGCACTACTACCTGCGCCGCGAGCCGCACCGCGGCGACCTGCGCGTGAACCTGATCGCCAAGGAGGACCGCTCCGCGCAGAGTCACGCGATCGTCCTGCGTGTGCGCGACGGTCTGGAGCGGATCGCGAAGGCGCGCAACGCCCGGATCAAGATCGTGGAGGTGCCGCCGGGGCCGCCGGTGCTCAGCACGCTGGTCGCGGAGGTGTACGCGAAGCCAACGCAAAGTTATGCCGAGTTGAAGACCGACGCCCGGCACGTGCGCGGACTGTTCGAGAAGGAACCGGGGGTCGTGGACATCGACGACACCTTTGAGGCCGAGCGCCCGCGGTACGTGTTCCACGTCGATAAGGAGAAGGCGTCGCTCACCGGCATCACGACGGAGCAGATCGCCAACACCCTTCGGATCGGTCTGAACGGTCTGACGCCCGGTGAGGGCGATCCGAAAGACTTCCGAGCGGGCAGCGGCCACCTGCCGCGCGAACTGAACCCGCTCACCATCCTCATCCAGATTCCGCAGGAGAGCCGAACGGGCCTCAACGACCTGCTTCGGCTCGGCGTGAAGACGCCGACGGGCGAGATCGTCCGCGTCGGCGAGCTGGGCGGATTCGAGCAGTCGCCCGCGGAGCAGACGATCTACCACAAGAACCTGCGCCGGGTCGGGTACGTGACCGCGGAGACCGCCGGGCGCACGCCGGCGGAGGCGGTTATCGGCCTGCTGTTCAAGTTGCGCGACAGCCCCACGCCCGGCGGCGCGGAGGTCGTGTGGACAGGTGAGGGCGAGTGGAAGATTACCCTCGACGTGTTCCGCGATCTCGGCCTCGCGTTCGGCGGGGCGCTGCTGCTCATCTACATCCTGATGGTCTACCAGACCGGCAGTTACCTGATCCCGCTCGTGCAGATGATCTCGATTCCGCTGACCGTGGTCGGGATCATGCCGGGGTTCTGGTTGCTCAACCTCGCGACGGGCACGACCGTGGGCGGGTACTCGAACCCGGTGTACTTCACGGCCACGGCGATGATCGGGATGATCGCGCTGGCCGGGATCGCGGACCGCAACGCGATCCTCCTGCTCGACTTCATCCAGCACGTCCGCGACCGCGGCGCGAACCTGAAGGAGGCGCTCATCGAGAGCGGCGCGGTGCGGTTCCGACCGATCCTCCTGACCGCCGGCGCGGCGATGCTCGGGGCGTGGCCGATCACGCTCGACCCGGTGTTCAGCGGGCTGGCTTGGGCGCTCATCTTCGGCCTCGTCGTCTCGACCGCGTTTACACTGCTCCTCGTGCCGGTCGTCTACTGGATGCTGTACCGGAGAACGGAGCCCCAGCCCGACCTCGTGCAACTCGCGGGACGGCTCGACGACAGGGGCAAGGATCCCGTGGACCCGGGCACCGAATTGTCCCCTTCGGGACAAGCCGACCGATAACGACCATCTGGATCGATCCTTCGCCTGCTTTTCGGGGCCGCGCGGTGCGACCCCAATCAATTCCCCATCTCTTTTTGGAGGTACTCACACAGGGCCACTCGACCGACCCTTCAGCACGTCCCGTCGTACCGGTCCGGATGTCCGACCCGGACCAGCGGGACCGCTCCGATCCTGGCTACATCGACTACCGCGACTCGTCACTGCGTCCCGATATTCGGCGCCGGGGCATCCTCCAACCGCTCCTCGTGCTGCCCGAGGGGAGTCTTTTCGCGTCTTCGACGGGGGTAGTCGGCTCGAATCCGCGCTCCTCGAAGGACTGGCCGAGATTTCTGTACTGGCGTTCCCAACGCCGCCGTCGGCAGCCGATATCGAGATCGCCAAGCACATGGCCAACGAGATGCGGCTCGACTTCACCGCTGCCGAGCGCGCGAAGTTCTACCTGGCGGTCATGAAGGAAAAGGGGTGGACCCAGGCCGAGTTGTGCCGCGAACTGCACCTCAACCCGGCGCGTGTGAGCAAGACCCTCAAGGTGTTCGACCGGCTCCCACCCGACCTGCGCACCCGGATCGGCGACGGCCCCGACTTGCTCCCATTCCGCGCCGCCTACGCGCTGACCGACGTGTCCGACCCGGCGGTCCTCGGCGACCTGGTGGACCGGGTACTGAACGGACGGCTGAGGGTGGAATCCCTGGAAGACGAGGTGGCGCGACTCAAGGGCAAGCTCACCAAAGGCGCCGAGCCGGTGACCGTCCGGCTGCCCACCGGTGCCGCCCTGACCATTCCCGCCGCAGTGACCTGGGAAGCGATTCAGGCCATCGGCCGGCAACTGTTGGACGCTGCGGCTCGGGGCCTGCGGAACAACCTCGCCCCCGGCATCTCTCGGAACTCCTCAAGGGAACGTGACGAACCGCACCCGCCCGGACGCACATCACGCGTCCGGGTTCATCCTGTCCCGAGGTCACGACGCTCTTCCGCCGACGCAAGCCCGACCCGCAACCGCTCGATGTGGTCATGCAACTCGGACCCGGGGTCGGGATCGGCTCTCGATGGAGCAATTTTTTCAGCAACGTGTTCGTCAGCGGGCAAGTGGGCAGCGGCAAGACCGGGGTCGGCGCGCACCTGGCGCGGGGGCTGCTCGGTCACCTGTCGCGCCCGGGCGGGCTGATCCTCTGTCAGAAATCTGACAAAGCGGATCGCTGGGTCGAGTACGCGCGGCGCACCGGCCGCGAACGTGACGTGATTCGCGTCACCCTGGGCGGGCCGCACAAGATCGACCCGCTCGACTACACCCTGACCGACCGCGGCGGCGGGCCGGAAGAGGCGGCGCTTCTGCTGGCGACGATCGTCGGCGTCGCGGGTCGCAACCGCGCGCAACACCTCGGATGCCGAGTTGCACCGGGGTCATGATCTCCTTGAACAGGTCGCGGAAGTTACCCAGGTGGACGACCTGCCCGCGCGACACGTCGCCCAACTCGGGGCGGTTCTGCAGGAAGATCGCCGGCGGGAACTCGGGCACGAACGCCTCGGGCAGGTCGAACTCGACGTCGAACCGGTCGAGCCGCGGGAACATCTTGACCTGCATCTGCGGGAACACCTGCCCGCCGTTGGCGTGCAGCGGGTGCGGCAGCGACGGGTACGGGAACGCGCCCACCTTCTTGATGTCCGCCGCGGACATGCCCGCGAGTTTGTCCCAGGTCATGCCGTTGGCGAGCCGGGCGGTCGGGCCGACACACAGCAGCTTGCCGCGGGCCATCTTCGCGTGCGGGTCGAACTTCGGTGTGAGTCGTACCGGGCCGCGAGCAGCTTCCGCTGGGCGCCCATCACCTTCGTTTCGCCGCGCTCTCCTTCTTCATCACCTCGTCGAACGTCTGGAACGGCTGGTCGGCGCCGAGCGGGTCGCGGGAGAACTCGAAGCCGGTGATCCGCCCGCCGTTCGGCTGGTCCTTCAGCGCCGGCGTGAGCGGGGCCGGCTTCTTCCAGTCGAAGGCGCCGGACGTGTCGTGCTCGGTCTGTTGCTGTTCGGGCCGTTCGGCCGCGACGGGCTGCGCGTTGGTCGCCTCGGCGGCCGGGTCGCGCGGGTGAGCACCGGGCGCAGGTGTCGCGTGGCGGTCGCGGGGGCCGGTCGGATGGACTGGTGCCCGGGGCGCAGGGGGCTCCGATCGTGGCGGCGTGGTAACCACCATTGATCGGAAAACTCATGCGCCCCGCTACTCATCAAACGCCCAACTTGAAACGACTGGAATTGATGAGAATTGCGGGAATCATCATTTCGGCCCGCAATTCCGTCTGTTACGCTCCGCACCATCTCCGACTCGCGTCCCACTTCCTCGAAGGACACTGCCATGTATCCACGGTACACGCGCGGCGGGTTCGCCCTCGTCGCCTTCGCACTCGGCATCGCCCTGACGCTCTCCCAAACCGGCTCCGAGGCCACCGCCCAACAGCCCAAGGGCGGGTTCCAGAAGGGCAAGGGCAAGGAGCGCGAGAAGGAGGCCCCGCCGCCGAACCTGACGATTCCTGACACCTGGGCGAAGGCGTTCACCTGGCGGAACATCGGCCCGGCGAACATGAGCGGGCGCATCACCGCCATCTCCGTTTATGAAGCCGACCCGACGACCTACTGGGTCGCCACCGCCTCCGGCGGGCTGATCAAAACTGTCAACAACGGCGTCACCTTTGAGCACCAGTTCGACAAGGAATCGACCGTTTCGATCGGCGACGTGTGTGTGGCTCCCTCCGACAAGAACATCGTGTGGGTCGGCACGGGCGAGGCCAACCCGCGGAACTCGGTCTCCTACGGCGACGGCGTCTACAAGAGCACCGACGGCGGCAAGAAGTGGAAGCACATGGGGCTGAAGGGCACGTTCCAGACCGGCAAGATTCTGATCCACCCGAAGAACCCGGACATCGTGTACGTCGGGGCGCTCGGCCGGCTGTACGGGCCGAACGAGGAGCGCGGGTTGTTCAAGACGACCGACGGCGGTGCGTCGTGGGAGAAGATTCTGTACTTCGACGCCAACACCGGCGTGATCGACGCCCGGATGCACCCGACCGACCCGGACACGCTGTTCGTTGCGATGTGGGAGCGCCGGCGCGACGGGTACGACTCGTGGCCCGGCGGCGACATCGCCGAGGGGTACGACTCCTACGACCCTGTGAAGAAGTGGGGGCCGAACGCCGGCATCTACAAGACGACCGATGGCGGTAAGTCCTTCAAGAAGTTGACGAAAGGCCTGCCGACGAGCGAGTTCGGGCGCATCGGCCTGGACATCTACCGCAAGGATCCGAACGTGTTGTTTGCGGTCGTGGACTGCCAGAAGATCGGGATGGGGCCGGCGGTGAAGAAGGCCGGGGGCGACGGGTTCACGGGGTTCTTCGCCGAGAACGCCGGCGACGAGAAGGGCGCGAAGATTCTTCGCGTTGGTGCAGAAAGCCCCGCCGAGAAGGCCGGGCTGAAGGTGGACGACATCATCACGAAGGTCGGCGACAAGGCCGTCAAGACCAACGACGACGTGAACGCGATCGTCAACGAGGGCAAGGTCGGTGAGAAGGTGAAGATCGTCGTCGTTCGCGAGGACCAGGCAGTGACGGTCGAACTGACTTACGGCGAGCGCCCGATGGGCAAGGGCGGAGGTGGCGGCGGGTTCGGCGGCCCCGGCGGCGGGACGGCCACCCGGCCCTACGCCGCGTACTACGGCGGCCAGCGCGAGAACCTCACCAACCAGGGGCCGGACGCGCACCAGTACGGCGGGATCTACAAGAGCACCGACGGCGGCGAGTCGTGGACCCGGGTCAACAGTCTCAACCCGCGGCCCATGTACTTCAGTGTGATCCGCGTCGATCCGAGCGACTCGAACTACGTGACCGTGCTGGGCGTCAACCTGCACGTCTCCAGCGACGGCGGTAAGACGTTCCGTACCGGTGGGCGCGGCACCCACGCCGACGGGCACGCCCTGTGGATCGACCCGCGCGACGGCCGGCACCAGATCTACGGCAACGACGGCGGGTTCTACAGCACCTACGACCGCGGCCAGAACTGGGACCACCACAACAACCTGGCGCTGGGGCAGTTCTACCACGTCGCGGTGTGCAACAAGAAGCCGTACTGGTGCTACGGCGGGTTGCAGGACAACGGCTGCTGGGGGCTGCCGAGCATGACCCTCAGCGGGCCGGGGCCGGTGAACGACGACGTGATCTCGCTCAACGGCGGCGACGGGTACGTCTGTCGCGTCGATCCGAACGACCCCGATCAGGTGTACGCCGAGAGCCAGAACGGCGGGATGGTGCGCTACCACCTGAAGACCGGCGAGAAGGGGTCGATTCAACCGCGCCCGCAGGGCGGTGGCGGGTTCGGGATGGGCGGCGGGATGGGTGGGGGCGGCGGGCGGTACAAGTTCAACTGGAACACGCCGTACATCCTCTCGCACACGAACTCGCACATCCTTTACAGTGCGGGCAACTATGTGTTCAAGTCGGTGAAGAAGGGCGACGACGCCAGGCCGATCTCACCCGAGATCACCCGCACCAAGAACGGCACCGCGACGGCCCTCTCCGAATCGCCGCTCAACCCCGACGTGCTGTGGTGCGGGACCGACGACGGCAACCTCTGGGTTACCAAGAACGGCGGGAAGGACTGGACGAACGTCGCCGACAAGGTCGGCCTGAAGACGTTCACCTGGGTGGCGACGATCGAGGCGTCGCGGTTCATCGAGGGGCGGGCCTACGTCTGCTTCGACGCGCACCGACAGGACGACGACAAGCCGTACCTGTACATGACCGACGACTACGGCGAAACCTGGAAGAACATCACCGGCAACCTGCCGACCGGTTCGACGCGGTGCCTGCGCGAGGACGTGGTGAACCGGAACCTCTTGTACTGCGGCACCGAGTTCGCGCTGTTCGTGTCGGTCGATCGTGGCGGCTCGTGGACGAAGCTGAACAACAACCTGCCAACGGTGGCGGTGCACGAGATCGCGGTCCACCCGACCGCCGGCGAGATCGTCGCCGCGACGCACGGCCGCAGCCTGTGGATTCTCGACATCACCGCGCTCCGCGGCATGGCGTCCGAAAAGATCAAGGAGGAGCCGGCCCTGTACAAGCCCAACACTGTCGTGCGGTATCAGCGCGGGCCGAGCCGCGGGCGCGCCGGTCGGCAGTTCGTGGGCGAGAACCCGGCTCCCGGCGCGCACGTCTTCTACTCGCTGCCGCAGCGGGCCGAGAAGGTGACGCTGGAGTTTCAAGACATCGATGGCAAGAAGGTCGGCGAGATGAACGGCTCGGTGAGCGCCGGGCTGCACAAACTCACCTGGAACACGACGATGCGCCCGGAGGGCGGTGGTGGCGCGGGTGGTGGCGGACCTGGCGGGGGCGGCCGTCCCGGTGGCGGCGGGTTCGGTGGGGGCGGCTTCGGTGGCCGACAGGTGCCCGCGGGCGCCTACCGCGTCGTCCTCACCGTAGACGGCAAGGCCCTGAACCAGAGCTTCCTGATCGAGGGCGAGGGCCGCGCCGCCGGCGGCTTCTTCGGCGGCGACGACGAGGACGAAGACGAGATGGAAGCCCGCGACCGTGATCGCTAACCCGCGGGTGGCGAAAACGAGCCGGGGCGCGGGTGATTCCGCGCCCCGTGATGTTAATGGGTTTCTGCTCAATCCTCGCTGTCAGACTTGCCGTAAACGTTGTTGTCTCTTGAATAACTGCAATTCATGGACACACCATAGCGATAGAACTGTCGTTCCGCCGAATAACATAAGACGGTAGAATGTTGCTAGATTCAATTCCATAACTCCACCGATCGTAAATGCCGCGTTCCATACAAGCATCGGGATTGAGGAGAGCAGTATCATCCAAACAAGCCAGCGGAATCCGAACATTGTAGTAACCGCCATGGCACACCAGATAATGTAGATTCCGATCATTAACCATAATGGAGGAGTCTCGAGTTTGAAATAACTCGACTGTCGATTCCATTCAAGTGCTTTCAAGTACAATTGGATGTACCAAGCAGCGTGAATAACGAGCTCGGCCAGAAGGAAACTCCCAAGAACAGCACAAGCCGTTTGATAATTAGGTGATCCAGAACCGTAGGTTCCCTTGGCCATTGATGCCATGCTGTTCGTCGCTGATTTGGGTTCAGGAACGCGAACACGCTGTTCGCATTCTCGACAGATCACATGCGTCCCGAACGTAAACTCGCCCAGATAAAGCTGGCTTCCGCAGTTCGGGCACGCGAACTCGTAGCGATCGTCCGCGGGTTCATCCTCATCGGGGAGTTCGAGCACCTCGGGCGGTTCCGAAGGGAACGTGAACAGCATGTAGGCGCACTTCTCGCACTTGGCCGGTTGGCCGAGTTGTTCATCGCTGTACTGAACCAGTTGCCGACAGATCGGGCATGGCATGGCGTACATGGAACGGGTTCCTATGGTTCGTGTAGGGAGACGCACTCGCAATAAGTGGATTCATGGAAGAACGGTAAGTTGCCCGTCGTCAGGGAGGAGAGCGTAGCCAAACTGTGTGGGGAACCGGAGCGGGTGATTCCGCGCCCCGGCTGCGTTTGGATGTCAGGAATCTCATGGAGGGTTTCCGTCGGCCATCCAGCCCAGATTGCACCAGGTGGTGAGATCAAAGGTGTTCGGCATGAATCGCGCCGTCGGCTGTTCAGGGCGCCTCGATAACTTGCCCATCGTCCCGTGTTGCCAGCAACTTGAGCGTGAGGAGTGGCGTACTGTCCGGTAGGAAGTGGACCGATCCGTCACAGAACAGTACCAGTGCTCCGCCTGGATGTGCGGACTGGATCGGGTTGTTGTTGCCGACGTCGGCACCAAGGCCAGTCCGGGCCGGGTCACCGGGATAAAGAGGTACGCCCTTCTTGTAATTGATCGGGTATCGAATTGAAGTGACATTGAACGTGCGGTTGTCACCGCCGATCTCCACGCCCGCATTAACTGCGCACCAATTGGTGATGGCGTTCGGTGAGCCGGGGCAGTTCTCGCATCCCATTGTGAATCCGTAGTAGCCGCCGCTTCGATAATCGACGCGGTTGCCTTGAATATCGAGTAACCAATCCGATTGCTCGCCGACGAGCAGTGTGTTGCTAGCCCCGTCAGTGATGTCTGTTAGGCGGATCGCACTGTGGGGGAATAAGATTCCGCCGCCACTCGCGATTCCACCCCGCTTGTTCATGGAGACACGCTTTTCCGTGAAGTTGCCTGACGTCAGTTCCACTGCTCCGGCCACGCCGGCGTAGTTGGCGATGAAAATCCCCTGTTGCTGTCCAGCAAAGCGAGCGGGCGCGAACGGTGGTAGAGGCGACGACGGACATCGGAACACTTTCGGCGCGAAGCCGTCTACGGCTCGGAGGTTGTTCGAGTTCAGATACCCGGACTGGCCGTAATGTTGCAACTTGTTGTAAAGAGGTTCCTGCTCGACGAACGGAAGGACGTAGATGAGCCAAGAGAACCCCCACTGAGCACCGCCTTCGTCGTCCATGCTGCAACCCTTCGGCAGGCGCCCGTGCGCGTCGTGGAAGTTGTGTAAGGCCAGCCCGAGCTGCTTCAGGTTGTTTCGACATTGCATCCGGGCTGCAGCTTCGCGAACCTTTTGAACCGCCGGAAGCAGGAGTCCGATCAGGACCGCGATAATCGCGATGACCACGAGGAGTTCGATCAGGGTAAAGGCACATTTTCGTGAACGGTACACGTAGAACCTCCTGCCGAACCGAAGATCGGTTCGCGTTACGAGAAATTGGAATGTTGAACAAAACTCGGAAATTGACACTTGGAAACGCGATGCCCTACGATGCGTCATCAACTGAGATTGTCAGCGATCTGGTCACATCGCGATCCGAGGAAGTCAGGTCACTCACGAAGCTACTTCAAACCACTGACCTGATAAATCGCGATCGTGCCGTCCTTATTCCCGACAGCAAGGAGCTTGTCGTCGCGCGATAACGTGAAATATCCATTGTAGGACGGCATATCCCATTCCTTGATTTTCGTTCCCGTCACTCCGTTCCAGAGAATGATCTTGCCCATGTCACTCGAGTAGAGGTATTTGCCGTCAGAGGTGAACCGCACGTGGCGCACCTCTCGATCATGTCCTCGGAGGAGTTGTGGACCTGCGCGCTCGTTGATTTGCCATAGTCGGACGACGCCATCCGTGCAGCTGGCCGCAAGGCGCTCCCCATCGAACGTGAGCGCCACGCTACTTCCATCCTGACTTTGTTCCTGGAACATGTGGACGGCTTCTTTCTTGTCGATCACCCAGAGTCGCGGAAATCGCTCGCGTAACCCCGACGAAGCGAATTGCTTTCCGTCCGCTGTCAGTGAAATCGAGTGGGCCCAGCTCTTGTGGCCAATAAACGAGCGCACTTCCTTGCCTGTTTCCGTGTCCCACAATCGAATCGTACTCCCCCCCCAACTGGCATCCTCGTGACGGTCGCGGTGCGATACGAGGAGTTGTCGATTGTCGGGCAGAAACACGGCATCGAATACGACTTCCTGTTGAATCGGACGGCCTGCCAGAGTTCTGATTTCGTCACCCGTTTTCGCGTTCACGATCTGTAACGGTATGTGCCCGCCGCCACAGAACGCGCGAGTTCCGTCGGGCGACAACGCGACCACGTTGGCTGGCTCGGGTTTGGATTCGCCCTTGGGCTGGAAACTCCACAGCTTCTTGCGGCTGGACACGTCCCATTGAACGACGGTATTGCCCATTGCGGCTAGAAGACGTTTCCCGTCTGGGGAGAAAGCCATCGATCGGCTTCGGGCCTCTTTTTCGGTCGGATCGGGAAGCGGCAGGGTTGTGAGAAGGGCAAGCGATGGGCCTACGGGCGCCTCCTCATCCCCGTCTCGCTGAATCTTGGCCTTACCGCCCGGCACGTTGATCCGCGCCACCTCGTTGCCGTCCTTGTCGTAGATAATCACCACGATCGCCGCGACCACCAACGCGACCGCCGCGAATACCAGCCCTGCGGCGGTCGCGGCGCGCTTCCAGCGGGTCGGAAGCTTCTTGGTGGGCGCGGGCTTCGGGCGGACGATCTCGCCCGATTCGTTCAGCGCGGCGAACGGCGAGGTCGGGGCTGCTGTCACGCCGCTCAGGGATTCGATCACTTCCGTTGCGGAGGTCGGGCGATCGGCGGCGGTTTTCGCCAGCAACTTGTGGATCACCGACGCGAGGTGCGGCGGGAGGTCGGGCGAGAGCGTTTCGATGCTCGGCGGGGTATCGACCTTTACCGCGATCAGCACCGCCAGGCTCGTTTGGCCCTTGAACGGGCGCTCGCCGGTCGCGGCGTGGTACAGCACCGCGCCCAGGCTGAACAGGTCGGTGCGGCTGT
Source organism: uncultured Frigoriglobus sp. (assembly GCA_964495365.1). GTDB lineage: Bacteria > Planctomycetota > Planctomycetia > Gemmatales > Gemmataceae > Gemmata. The sequence continues at coordinate 22,147 of CAZBXY010000065.1, forward strand.
CCACCGAGTGGCCCTCCGCTTGCTCCGGGGCCATGTAGTGCGGGGTGCCCACGATCACCCCGGTTTCGGTCAGCCCGGCTGCGGCGTCGGTCAGCGGCTTCGCGAGGCCGAAATCGAGGATGCGGACGCGCCCGGTGTCGGCCTCCAGCCAGATGTTGCCGGGCTTGATGTCGCGGTGAATCAGACCCACCGCGTGCGCGGCCTCCAGCCCCGCGGCGACCTCGCGGCCGATCCGGGCCACTTCCGCCGGCGGCAACTTCCGCTCGCGCTTCAGTCGCGATTCGAGCGTTTCGCCCTTCAAGAGCGGCATGACGAGGAACAGTTGGCCGTGGTCCTCGCCGGAGGAGTGAACGGGCACAACGTTGGGGTGGTCGATCCGGGCGACGGCCTGGGCCTCGCGCAGGAACCGCTCGCGGGCCGCGGCGTTGGCCGCCAGTTCCGCCGCGATCAGCTTCACCGCCACCCGGCGCTTCAAGTGGGCGTCTACGGCCTCGTACACGACGCCCATCCCGCCGCGGCCCATCTCGCGGAGCACGCGGTAACCGCCGATCGCGTCCGGGAGGGCCATTTCGATCTTCGGTTGCCCGTGCTGAACGTTCGTGCCGGCGGGGGTGTTCCCGCTCGCCCCGGTGTCGTTGAGCGCGTCGATCACAGAATCGCGGCCGGCCGCCTCGTCGAGCAGGTCGGCGGCCCGCGAGTTCTCGGCCATCCACGCCTCGACCGCGGCGACTTCCCGGGGTGAAAGCAGCCCGCGGTTGTACTTGCGGAGCGTGTCGGCGTCGGGCCGGGCAGCGGGAGCGGTCATGGGCACACCGGGGAAGGAGGTTGTCCTTACAGAGGAGGACGCAACGAGTGGGGCGGCACTTTCGCGCGAAAAGGGAATTTTTGTCGTAGCGCACGCGGCCCGCGTGCGGTTTGAAAGAGCACGCGAGCCGCGTGCGCTACGACAAAAATTCGCCGAACTCCTCGCGGAGCCGCGTGAGGACGCGGTTGCGGGCCAGGTGGACCGCGTTCTTCGAGATGCCGAGTTCCGTGGCGACCTCGGCCGCCGGGCGCTCCTGAATCGCGATGCCGGTGAACGCGGCCCACGTCTGCTCCGAGAACTCCGGGCGGATCAGTTCCAGCGCGCTGCGCACCACCATCCGGCGGTCGTTGGCCTCCACGATCTCGGAGAGTGCCTCGCCGGCGTCAGCGCTGGAAAGCCCGTCGGGCGCCGGCAGCGGGCGCGTGCCCTTGCGGGTGTGGAAGTCGTGACAGGCGTTGAACGTGAGCGCGCGGAGCCACCCGCGGAACGACGCGACCGCCGGCCGCGCCGGGTCCGGGAGGATCTTCAGGAGCTTCGCGAACACCTCCTGCGCGACATCGTCGGCGTCGGCCCCGCGAACCCCGCGCTGCGCTGACCACTGCCGCACGAGCGGCGTGTAGAGCTGCTCGAACCGCGCCCACGCGTCCGGCTGGTGCGGCTGCTGGAGCTTCATGAACAGCGAAGCGGAGGTGAGCGGTTCGCTCGTTCCCATCGGGCGATCTCCAAGCGAGTGTGAGCGTGCGCGGAGAGTATGATACCGGATCGTCGGGCGGGGTGCTTGTGGGGCCCCGCGCCGACCCGCGGGGCCACTCACGGAAAGTGAATAATGTTCATGTGTTTAGTTATTGGGTAGCGGGGTGACGAGTTGGCAATCTTTGGCAATCTTTGAAAAAAAGGCCCAAAAGGCCTGGGAAAACCAAAGGTTGCCAAGTGGCAATCTTTGGCAATCTTTGGCAACCTTTGGCAACCTTTGATTTCTCCGGGAAATGCGCTGAGTCGCGTTCGTCACAATTCCGCGTTCGGTCCGTAATCTGTTCGGGTCGGGGTGGTAGAATAACCCGTACCTCTCCCACCGGTTGCGCGGATCGGGCGAAACGGTTGGCGTTGACCCCGCGGTGTGGTGAAATAACTCCATGAAGCTGCTCACCTCGGTCTTCCGCGGAAACGTGCGCGTGCTGCCCGCCGGCGGGTGGTTCACGCTGGCCGTCGGCGCGTTCGTCGTCGGGCTGGAAGTGACCGGGCGGTACGCCACTACCGACGTCCACGACGCGCTCGCGGCCTGCGCGCTGGGGGCCGTCGTGTGCGCTGCGGTCATCCGGCACCGGCGCGACCCGCTCCCGTGGGTCAACCGGCTCGCCGCGCTGGGCCGCCGCGTCGCCACCTGGTTCGCCTGGCTCCGCTACGACCACGGCATCGACCTGCGCGGAACGCCCCCTCTGCCCCGCCGGACCCCGCCCGTCGTGTTTCTCATCGTGGCGTTGCTCGCGGGGTGGGCCGCGGTCGCCGCCGCGGCGTGGACCGCGTTCCCCACCGGCTGGCGGGCCGCCGCGTTCTATTCGTCGTACACACTGCACCTCCTGTTCCTCATCGGACTGTGGGCCGTGCTGATGGTGGTCACGATCGTCGGCATCCTGGTCCCCGTCACGGTGTTCGATCGGTGGCTGAAGCGGTGGCTCGGCGACACCGACCGGCGCGGGGCCGAACTGGCGGCCGTCGTGACCTACGCGGTGGCCGTGGCGACGGTGGCCTACTTCGTGCCGCCGGTCGCGGTGCTGGCGCTGTGCCTGCTCGTCGCGCTCGGGGCGTGGGCCACGTACCTGCCGCGCGGGGCGGACGGCGCGGCGCTCTTGTGGCGGTCGGCGGCCGATCAGCCGGTGTTCGCGGTGCCGCTGCGGCGCGTGCTGGCGGTCGTCGTGGGGCTGACGGCCCTCATCACGTTCGACGTGCTGCTCACCGCGTGCGGCGGGCGCCTGTTCGATGCGCCGCAACCCGATGACACGATGCCCCTGACGGCGCTCCTGGGCACGGTGGCGGCGTGGATGATGCCGGGGCTGCTCGCGGTCGTGCTGGTGAAGCTCTCCTCCGCGCACCACAGCGACCCGGCGCGGCGCACCCCGCCGACCCTGCACGTCGCCGGCGCCGATGCGTTCGAGGTGAGCCGCGCGGCGGCCCTCGCGCGGCGGTGGGGCTGGACCGTGAGCCGCGCGCCGACCCCGCGCGAACCGGGGCAGGTGCCAGTTGAGGTCGTTCTCCCGGAACAGTCGGAGGCGATCGAGTTCGACCCGCACTGGCCGCTGAAGGTGTCCGTCGCGGACCTGGAGAACCGCGCGGTGAAGGAGCGGCTCGACCGGCGCGACGAGATCAAGGTGCGGCGGCAACTGTTCCGCGGGCTGCAAAAGCTGTTCAAGCGCGTGGCCACGTTCAAAGGCCCGGCGGGCGGCGGGTTCTGGCTGGCCCCGCACTGGTGGTTCGTGGAGGGCGTCGGGCGCGAGGACGCCGACGCCGGCGGCGAGGACGCGCCGCCGCTGGTCGGCCCCTCGTACAGCCGCGTGATCCCGGCCCGCGCGCGCCAGCACGCGCACGCGGTGCTGCGGGCCACGCAGGTGGACATGATCTTCGTGGAAGACGGGGTGACGTTCCGCAACCTCGAACGCGCCCTGCGGGTGCTGACCGAGCTGTACGACGTTCACGGCGGCAAGCGGCGGGCCGAGGAGCTGCACTTCCGCGGCATCCCGAAAGTGAAGGTGATGGTCCACGAGTACGAGCCGGGCAACCCGTTCCGCTCCGACCTGTACCCGGAGCCGAAGTTCGACGACCTGAGCCGGGTCCGGGTGCTGCACATCTTCCGCGACCGCGGGGGCCACGAGGAGCTGATCGAGCCGCCGTTCGACTTCTCCTCGACCCCGGCCCCGGTGGGCGCGATGTGGTGACGCGCGCCCGCGCTCGTGATACCATTGGAGCAACGCACCCACTCTACCGGGGTCCGCCGTGGCCGCTCCACCCGACGAACCGTCGCGCCCGAACGAGTCTTCCAACCGCCCGCCCGACGACGGCTCGCGCCGCGCGCCGCGGGTGCCCGACCGGAAGGCCGTCGTCAACCAGCTCGGGCCGCCGCGCGCCGCGCCGCGCACGCCCGACATGCACACCGACCCCGACCCGGTCGCCTCGTCCCTGGCCCCGCCGTTCGTCCCCGGGTACACGGTCGCCAAGGAGATCGATCGGGGCGGGATGGGGATCGTGTACGAGGCGAGCGACCTGGTGTTCAACCGCGTGGTCGCGATCAAGACCCTGCTCCCCGGGCGCCCGTTCGACGCCGACGCGACCCGCCGGTTCGACACCGAGGCCCACATCACCGCCCGGTTGCAGCACCCCAACGTCCCCCCGGTGTTCGCGGTCGGCAAGCTCGCCGACGGGCGCCCGTACGTGGTCATGAAGCTGGTCCGCGGGCGCCACATGGGCAAACTGCTCAAGGAGCGCCCGACCCCGGCCCACGGGCTGACCCGCGTCCTGGCCGCGTTCGAGCAGGTGTGTCAGGCCGTCGGGTACGCCCACGCCCGCGGCGTGCTGCACCGCGACCTGAAGCCGTCGAACGTGATGGTCGGCGAGTTCGGCGAGGTCCAGGTCATGGACTGGGGGCAGGCCAAAGAGGGCGTGGCCCCCGGGACCGCGCCGCTAACCGACAGCACCCAAACCGACCCGTGGGGAACGGGCGTGCCGTCCGTCGTTCCGCTCCCGGGGGCCCCGGCCGGGCAGGCACCGGGTACGCCGGCGTACATGGCCCCCGAACAGGCCCGCGGCGACTGGGACCAGGTCGGGCCGTGGTCCGACGTGTTCGCGCTGGGCGGGGTGCTCGCCGACATCCTCACTGGCCAGCCGCCGTTCGTCGCCGAAACCCCTTTCGAGACGCTCGCGCTGGCCGGGTCCGGGACCGTGGCCCCCGCGTTCGCCCGGCTCGACGCGAGCGGGGCCGACCCGGCGCTACTGGCCCTGACCAAGCGGTGCCTGGCCCCCGACCCGCAGCACCGCCCGGCCAGCGGGAAGGATCTGGCCGACGCGGTCGCGGCGTACCGGGCCGGGGTCGAGGCGCGGGTGCGGAAGGCCGAGGCCGAGCGGGCCGCCGCGGTCGCCAAGGAGCGCGAGACCGAGTTGCGGGCCGCCGAGGCCGAGACGAAGCGGGCCGACGAGGCCTCCCAGCAGGCCCGGGCCGAGCGGGCCACCGCAACGGCCCAGCGAAAGAGTCGCCAGGCGCAACTGCTGCTCGCGGTCGCGGGGGTTTTCTTGCTCTTGGGCGTCGGCACGTTCGCGTGGTGGCTGGGGGCGCGCGGGGCCGAGCCGGCCGCCGAGAAGAAGCCCCAGGACGCCCGCGCCGAGGCCGATCCGGCCGCGGAGGAGCGCAACCGGACCGCCGCCCGGGCCGCGCTCAAGTCGGCCACCGGGCTACGGGCCCAGCAGAAGTACCGCGAGGCGGCCGAGGCACTCGTCCAGGCCGAGAAACTCGCCGCCGGACTGGACGACGTGCTGCCGGGCGTGAAGCGCGAGAAGGCCGACACCGAGTTCGCCCGCGAACTCGACGAGATCCGGGCGCGGCGGTCGATGTGGATCCCGAACCCGACCGGCGACGGCGGGCGGCTCAACACCGACGGGCTGGCGGACGCCTACACCGCCGCGTTCGCCAAACGCGGGATCGTGATCCCCGGCGACCCGGTGGCCGCGGCCAAACGGGTCGCCGAATCACCGATCCGTGCCGAACTGCTCCGGGCGCTGGACGACTGGGCGCTGGCGGAGACCAGCCTGGACGCCGCCGATCGGGTGTGGGACGTGGCACACAAGGCCGACCCGGCGACCAGAACCCGGACCGCGGAGTGGCGCCGCGACCCGAAGCGGGTGGTGCAGCTCGAAGAGACCGCCGAATCGGCGACGACGGCGCTCATGGTCGCCGGGTTCATCGCGCGGCAGAACGCGGGCGACGCGCACCCGCTCCTGTCGCTGACCCAGGCCCGGCACCCGCTCGACTTCGACGTGGTGCTGGCCCTGGCCGTCTGGCACCACGCCCACGCCACCCGGCGGGTTCCGCCGGAGCGGATCGGGGATCACCTCCGGGCCGCGCGGGACTTCTACCGCGCCGCCCGCGCGCTGCGCCCGGATCACCCGGGCGTGCTGTCCAACTTGGGGTTGCTGCTGCACGTCACCGGCGACCAGCCGACAGCGCTGATGATTTTGCGTGAGGCGGTCAAGCAACACCCGAAAGAGTACGTCACCCGATACAACCTGGGCGCCGTGTTGCTCGCGATCAACCAACCGGGCCAGGCCGAACCGGAGTTCCGCGAGGCGACCCAGCTCAACCCGAACTACGCCGCCGCGCACACCCAGCTCGGGTTCGCCCTGCTGGGGTTGAAGCGGGGCAACGAGGCGCTCGCCGCCTTCCAGCAAGCGCTGAAACTGGATGCCAACCAACCGGTTCTGCTGACCAACCTCGGGTTCCTGATGCTCGAGGCGCAAAAGTTCGATGACGCAGTTGCGTACTTCAGGCGGGCGATCGAACGGATTCCCGCGCCCGCGCGGGCGCTGGCCTCGCGAGCCCATTTCGGGTTGGGCCTCGCGCTGGAACGGAAGAACGACGTCGCGGGCGCGGAGGCCGCGTACCGCGAGGCGGTCCGGCTGGACGCGAAACAGCACCCCGAACTGGCCAAGAAGTACCCACCGGACAAGTGAGGGTCACGCCGGGCGGTTGACGCGGTTGAGGAACGCGAGGATCGCCGCGACCGCGCGGTACACCTCCGGCGGGATCTCCTGGTCCAGCTTCAAGCGACTGAGCACCTGCACGAGGTTCGCGTCCTCGCGCACCGGCACCGCGTTCTTCTTCGCCAGTTCCAGGATCTGCTCCGCGGTGCGGCCCTTGCCCTTCGCGACCACCTTCGGCGCCGCGTCTTTGGTCGGATCGTAGCGGAGCGCGACCACGCGCTTCTGCTGCGGCTTGTCGGCCATTACTACGCCCTCACGTCGAGAACGGAGACCGTTTCCGGGCGCCCGGCGCTCATCGCGCTCGCCTCGCGCCGCCGACCCGCGGGCAGTTCGCCCGACGAGCGCACGTCGATCAACACTTCCGCGAAGCCGTCGGCCTGGAGTTCGGTGCGCAGCTCCGGCAGCGCGGCCCGCACGCGGTCGCGCACCTGGGCGCGGTCGAGGTAAATGGTGGCGCGGAACTGGTCGCCGGCGAGGCCCGCGTCGATCCACGTCTCGCCGAGGTCGGTCAGCGGGACGTGCATGAACACGCGGAACCGTCCGGCGTGCTCGGCGTCGGGCTGGTCGGGCCGGTGCTGCGGTTCGAGTGCCAGGTGCAGCGTGCGCCACTGGCCGCCGTCGGGGAACGGCACCTGGAGGAAGTACGGCGTGCCGTTGGCCTGCGCGAGCGCGTTGGCGGCCTGCTGCGCCTCGATCCCGCGCACCGCGGCTTCCGCGGCCGGCGCGCGGGCCGCCCCGCCGACATCGTGTACCGCTTGCAAGAGCCGCAGCAAATCGCCCTTGAGGTCGGGGCCGAGGTCGCGCACGGTCGGCGCGGGCGTACGTTCCGGTGTTTGAGTGGCGTTTTCCGGTCGAACCGCCGGCGTGAGCCGGCCGGGTTCTTCAAGACCCCCCCGCCGGCCCAAACCCCCCCCCGCGGGGGGGGGGGGCGGGGGGGGGGGGTTGGGGGT
>CAZBXY010000066.1:0-29090 GCA_964495365.1 uncultured Frigoriglobus sp.
CGCGCCTCTATACCGGTCGGCCGAAGTTCCTCAAGTTCCACGGCCACTTCCACGGCTGGCACGATTACGTCACGGTTTCCGCCGATTACCCCTACGACGCGCCCGGCGTGCCCGGCGTGCCGGAAGACGTGTCGCGATATTGCGTCGCCGTGCTGCCCAACGACCTCAACCGCGTCGAAGACGCGCTGAAGGCCGACCCCGATATCGGCGCGATCATCCTGGAACCGACCGGCGGGCACTGGGGGACCGTGCCGATTCGCGGTGCGTTCCTGAAGGGCTTGCGCGAGGTGTGTTCACGCCACAACCGCCTCTTGATCTTCGACGAGGTGATTACCGGCTTCCGCGTCGCGCCGGGCGGCGCGCAGGCGTTTTACGGCGTCACTCCGGACCTCACCTCGATGGCCAAGATCCTCGCCGGCGGGCTGCCGGGCGGGTGCTGCGCGGGCCGGGCCGACATTCTGGCGTTCATCGAACCGCGCCCGGGCAAGCCGAAGATGAAGCACCCGGGCACCTACAACGCCAACCCGCTCTCGGCCTCCGCGGGCGTCGCGACCCTCAAGCGCGTCGCGACCGGCGAGCCGTGCGACAGGGCCAACGCCGCCGCGACGCGGCTCCGTAACAAGCTGAACGAACTGTTCGAGGCACGGGAGTGGCCGTGGGCCGCCTACGGCGACTTCAGCATGGTCCGCGTGGTGCCGGGTTATCGCGGCGCGCGCCCGAGCACCACCGCGGGCCTCAACGACGGGCTGATTCCCTTCGACAACGACGTGAACAGGCTCGACGGCCCGAAGAACATGAAGCAGTTCTACGGCCTGCGCCAGGCGATGCTCTTGCACGGCGTCGATTGGTGGGGCTTCGCCGGGATGACGACGTGCGAACACACCGACGCGGTGATCGACCACACCGTCAGCGCGTTCGAGGCGAGCATCGAGATGTTGCGCGCGGAGGGGTTGGGGTAGAATGGAACCCCACGAAGGGAGGAAACAATGACACAAACTGAGATCGAAGAACGCCTGATTGCGCTGGAGACCGAGTTGCGCCTGCTGAAGGCGCAACGGGTCGTGGGGCCGAATAAGGCCGATCCGAAGTGGGTACTGGCCCACGCGGGTCGGTTCGCGGACGATCCCGGTTTTGCCGAGATCGTTCGTTTGGGACAAGCCTACCGGAAGTCGCTCGACGCGAAGCCGAAGAAGCCGAAGAAGCCGCCCCCGGCCCGAAAGCCCACGCACGGGATGACGTTCCAGCACTACCCGAAGAAGCCGACCGCGACTCGGAAGCCGAAAGCCCCGGTGAAGAATGGTCGTGCTTGATACGGACGTTCTCAGCTTGCTCCAGCGCCGGCAGGGCGACGCCTTCACGCGACTTGCGGCTCGGATCGCGGCCAGCAACGAAGAGATTTACGTCACGATCGTTTCCTTCGAGGAGCAGATGCGCGGGTGGTTGGCCTCCTCCGCGAAAGCTCGCACACCGGAGCAATACGTGACCGCAACGAGACGACTCAACGAAATGCGGCACGATTTTGAAGACCGCGCCGTACTGCTTTTCGACGACCGAGCAGTGATCGAGTTCAATCAGCTCAAAGCGGCGAAAATCAAGATCGGCACAATGGACCTGCGCATTGCGGCCATCGTGCTGGCCAACAGTGCGACGCTCATCAGCGGGAACCTGCGCCACTTCCAACAGGCACCCGGCCTTTCGGTTGAAGACTGGACGGTGTAGCGAACGGGGCTTTTTCCACTTCCCGATCGGGGACTCGCGATCATGTACTGTCCCGCTTGCGGTCACGACAAGAACCCGCCCGGGGCCGACGCGTGCGCCAACTGCGGGCTGGCCCTCACCCACCTCGACGCGATCGGGCCGAACGGCCCGATCGAGGCCGGCCTCACCAACAACCCGGTGTCGGTCCTCGACCCGCGCCCGCCACTCACCGTGCCGCTCGACGCGACTCTGGGCGACGCAATACGCCTGATGACCACCGGGCGCACCGGGGCGGTTCTGGTGACCGGGACCGTCGGCGAGCTGGTCGGCATCCTGACCGAGCGCGATTTCCTGACGAAAGTGGCCGGCGAACCGGGGTTCGAGTCCCTTCCGGTGGCCCAGTTCATGACGCCCAACCCCGAAACCGTCGCCCCGACCGACGTTCTGGCCTACGCGCTGGCGAAGATGGACGCGGGCGGCTACCGGCACCTCCCGGTGGTGGTCGCGGGCCGGCCCGTGGGGGTCATTTCGGTCCGCGACGTGCTCCGCCACCTCACCGCAATCGGCCTGGACGGTTGACGATCGAGGGAAAGTCAATCCCGCCGGGCGCGAAATTCATGAAAAATCCATTGACTTCTTTTCGAACTTGTTGATGATGAGCCGATGAGGGAACTCGCAGCCGACGACTCGCACGTGGGCGTTCTCGCAAAGCGCCCACCATCGCCGACCGCTTCTCAACCCTCAGTTTTTAATCTCCGTTGAAGCCGACGGTCCGTTTGGGCTTTCGTTTCCACTGGGGCGCCAGCGCGGCGGAAGCCCACACCCGGGTTGGTCGAATTCGCATCGACCGATCCGGCGGGTGGTTTCCTCATTTTTTTTGGAGGGTTTCGTATGTCTCGGGTTCTCCCCGGACGCACTCGCAAGGCGTTCACGCTGATCGAGCTGCTCGTCGTTATCGCGATCATCGCGATCCTGATCGGGCTGTTGCTGCCCGCCGTCCAGAAGGTGCGCGAGGCCGCCGCGCGCATGAGTTGCCAGAACAACATGAAGCAGATCGGGCTGGGCGCGCACAACTACCACAGCGCCCTGGGCCTGCTCCCGCCCGGCTACAACGGCCCCAAACCGAACATCCACTACCCGGCCTCCGGGCACCTCGACAGCGGCGCCCCCAAGTGGGTCGGCGTGCTGGTGTACCTGCTGCCCTACGTCGAACAGGACAACATTTACAAGCAACTGCGGACGATGAACGACTCCGCGTACACCGGCAACTGGTGGGGCACGAACCCGGACTGGACCCTGGCCCACACCACGATCAAGACGTTCCTCTGCCCGTCGGACGTCGGCGACACCCCCACCGTCGGGTCCGCGGCCCTCATGCACAGCTTCGACAGCGGGCCGCCGGACGGGGCCGAAGGCGCGGTCATGTACTACTTCACCGACCGTACGCTGGGCAAGACGAACTACACCGGCGTCGCCGGCCCGGGTTGGAACAACGGGTCGATCGCGGCCCCCGCGGCCCTCGGCGCCAACTACCGGCCCTACACGGGCATCTTCACGAACCGCTCGGAACTGGCCCTGGCCCACATCACCGACGGGACGAGCAACACCCTGATGTTCGGTGAGGGGCTGGGCGGTAACTCGCCGGGTACCCGCGACTTCCAGTGGACCTGGATGGGCACCGGGGCGATGGCGACCTTCCGCGGCCTGTGCAACGGGCCGGCTGGGTCCGCGACGATCGTCAACTGGGCCGGGTTCAGCAGCAAGCACACCGGGATCGTGAACTTCTGCTTCGGCGACGGGTCGGTCCGCCCCCTGCGCCACGGCAATAGCGCTGCCCGCTCCGCCGCGACCGGGGCGACCGGTTCGACCCCGGACGCCGACTGGTGGTTCTTCCAGTCGCTGGCCGGGTTCATGGATGGCGACACCCGCACGGGGTCGCTGATTAACTGACCTGACCGCTCCCGCGCCGCGCGGGGTTCCGCGCGGCGCGCGTTCTGGTTGCGTCTCGATCCATCAGAAACAAGGACAATCGGTTATGCGCAAGTTGTTCGTCGTGGGGATGGCCGCGTTGTTCGTTGTGTCCGCCGGGATGGTGGTTGGGTGCGGCAAGACCTCGACCTCGACGCCGGCAATGATAGACGTTCCCAAGGAAGGCCCGATCCCCGCCGGTGGTGGAGGTGGTGGGGGCGCGAAGGGGAAAGAAAAGGCCACGATTCCGGGCGGAGCCGCGAGTTCGTCGGACTGATTGGTGTGGTCCGCGGGGGCACGCGATTGTGGCTCCGCGGAGATTCGGTTGCGGGCGAACGGTCTCGCCCGAGCGCCCGCGACCTCGGCTCGGTTGGTGTTCGTCACTTCGGTCGGAAACATTCTGATTCACGTCAAAGCGGTCCGCTCGGGCCCGCTCCCGTCCCCGGTGCGCACTTTTATGTGATTTTTGTGAAAGGCCCGTTGCCCACACCTGCTATGTTCCCCAGAATGAGCGTGCGGGTCACTTGAACCCTGGTTGACGACTCGCCTTTGGTGGTCCGATTCGACCGCTCCTGCCGCCGCCCTTCTCCCGGCCCCGCGATTCGTCCCGCCTCGTGCGGTGTTCCTTTTTTCTTTCGTCGTGCCGGCGGGGGCCGGCCCAGTGCGCTCGGTTCGAGGTCGGAACCACTATTTGCTTATTCCCCGACTCGGCTTGTGCGGCTGGCTCCTGGAGGATCATTTGATGTCTTGTGTCCGCTCCCCGCGCGCGCCGCGCGGGTTCACGCTGATCGAGCTGCTCGTTGTAATCGCGATCATCGCCATCCTGATCGGCCTCTTGTTGCCGGCGGTTCAGAAGGTGCGGGCCGCTGCGGCCCGGATGCAGTGCCAGAACAACATGAAGCAGATCGCCCTCGCGGTCCACAACTTCGAGAGCACCAACCAGAAGATCCCCTACGGGCGCAACCCGCGCACCCAGGTCGGCCCGCTGGGGCAGCTGCTGCCGTACCTCGAACAGGACAACATCTACAAGCAGATCAACCAGGATGTGTTCCAGATCCCCGCGGTCACGACTTCGGACTGGATCAACTCGTACTGGCCGACGACGTTCGCGGCGTCGCGCAACCGGGTGAAGACGTTCGAGTGCCCGGCCGACGACCTGGCCAGCTACGGCGGCACCGGCAACGTGTACACGCAGGTCGTCATCTCCGGGGGCGGCGGGTTCTCGCTGGGCGGGTACACCGGGGCGTCCCTGCTGGCCGCCGGCGGGATCCCGGGGCTGACCAACTACGTGCCGATCGCCGGGACGCTCGGGGAGTACACCGCCGGCGGCGCCCCGGGGAGCACCGGCGCGTTCTACTCGTCCCACGAGGGCACGTTCGTCAACGCCAAGCAGTTCCCCCTCAGCGCCGGGCTGATCGACGGCACCTCGAACACGATGCTGTTCGGCGAGTACATCGGGTTCTCCGACGGGGCCGGCAACGCGACCGCCGGGCAGCGGATCCGGGTGATGTCGTGGATGGGCGCCGGCGGGTTCGCGACCTACTGGTCGGCCGTGCCCGAGTCCGACACCGCGAACTACCGGTTCTCGCTCGCGAGCAAGCACACCGGCATTTTCAACGCGGCGATGGGCGACGGGTCGGTGCGGAGCATCCGCCGCCCGAACACCCTGCCCACCAGCGCCTCCGAGATCATCAACCGGACGAACGTCTCGTGGGACTTCGTCCAGACCCTCGCCGGGCGCAACGACGGCCTCGTCATCATCGGCGACCAGTAACCGCTCCGTACCCGCGGGCGTCCTTGGGCGCCCGCGGCCCCCAACCAATATTCTCACGAGGTGAGTCCGTGAAGCGTGTTGCGTGTCTGATCGTTTTGTCGGTCTGTGTCGGCGCGCTCGGGTGCGGCAAGGACGACCCGAACAAGAACCTCAAGCCGGTGGATCCGAACGCGGCCAAGCCGCAGCCGGCGAGCGACGCCCCGGGCGGGGGGGGCGAGAAGAAGAACCTGGACGCCCCCTCGCCGGTCGTGAAATAGCCAACCGTGAACGTTAGGGCCGGGCGCAGCGTGCTGCGCCTGGCCCTTTTCGTTTCTGTCGCTTCGGCCCCAATCAGCCCCGCACCGCGCCGCCGTTGACCCGCACCGTCTGCCCGGTGACGAACCCGGCCGCCGGCCCCGCGAGCCACACCGCCGCCGCCGCCACGTCTTCCGGTAGCCCCCATACTCCCAGCGGCGTTTCGTTGCGCACGCGCTCCTGCCACGCGGCGCTGGCCGTTTCGCCCCACGCGGTGCGGACCCAGCCCGGGGCAAGGCAATTCACGCGCACCTCCGGTGCCAGCGACAGCGCCAGACTGCGAGTGAAGCACGTCACCGCGCCCTTGACCGCAGCGAACAGCTCCCCGCTGTCGCCGGCCATGCCGGTTTCGGCCTGGTCCCAACCGACGGTAAGGATACACCCACGCCCGCGGGCCTTCATCCGCGCGCCGATGTCACGCGCCAGCCGCATCGTGGCCTTCAGATCGACCGCGATGAGCGCCTCCAGCTTCTCATCAAACGACCACTTGGCCGCCGCGCCGGTGAGGGTGTCGGCGCCCGCGTTGCACACGAGAACGTCCAGCCCGCCGAACACGTTCCATGCGTCGCCGGCGAGTCGGTCCACCTGCGCCGGGTCGCGCAGGTCGGCCGTGATGTAGTTCGCCTGAGCACCAAATGCCCGGACCTCGTTGACAACCTGCTCAGCGATCTCCCAATCGCGGCCGTGAATCAGCACGTCTGCCCCGCGCTCCGCGAACGCATTCGCGATGGATTCGCCAATCCCGCTAGTCGAACCGGTGACGAGCGCGCGAAGCCCGGCGAGTGGGCGATTCGTTGGCAGAGGGCGCAGGGCAGGGCGGACTTGCTCTCGGTCGGTTGGTGGTAACTCTTCGAGCAACCGCCAGACGCGCTTGCCGAGGGTCGGATGATTTGCTTGGTTGTTCACTTCCGCCAGCGGAACCAGCACGAACGCCCGCTCGTGCATTCGCGGGTGCGGGAGCGTCAGTTCCGGCGTGTCGAGAACGCGATCGCCGTACAGGACGAGATCCAGGTCGAGTGTGCGCGGGGAGTTCGGTTCGGTACGGACGCGGCCGAACTGCCGCTCGATGTGCAGGAGAAGGTGAAGGAGGTCGTGCGGCTCACGATCGGTTTCGACCGCGACGACCGCGTTGAGGAACGCGCCCGATTCAGGCGGGCAGTTAACGGGTGCAGTTTCGTAGAACTGGGAACTGGCGACGACCCGGAGTCCGGGTTCGGTCCGCAGGCGCCGCACCACGGCGGAAAGGGTCGCCCACCGGTCGCCGAGGTTGGAGCCGAGTGCGATGTACGCGGTGACCATTGCGGTAAGGCGAACCCCGCCCGCAAGGGCGGGGGTGTTTTGGTTGCCGGTGGCGCCACCCCCGCCCTTGCGGCGGGGTTCGCCCGGACTACTTCTTCGCCGGCGTCTTGGCGGCCGGGGTGGCCGCCGCAGCAGCGGCCGGGGTCGCGCCCGCGGCGCCGGCCGCAGCATCGCCCTCGGTCGCTTCCTTCTTGGCCTTCTTCTTCAGCACCACCTTTTGCACCCGCGTCTTGGGCAAGCCGTAGGGGCTGCGGTCGGTGCCAAACTGGCCGTTCTCCAGCATCTTGGTGATCCGCTCGGCGCGGGTCAGCACGCATCGCTGGCGGGACATGCCGCCCTTGCGCTTCAGGCTCTTATCGATGGACATGGTGGCTAGTGTCAGTGGCTAGTGGTCAGTGACAGTGCCGCGGCGACGCCGCCGCCGACTACCGGAAATGTGATACTATTACCACCACGTTCGGACGGCAAGCGAACCTTCCTCCGCCGTCTTTCCTGACCACGAGCCACTGACACTAGCCACTTCCATGCAAATCACACTCGACTACGGCAAAACCGGGCTTCCGATCACGCTCCCGGACGACCGGCTCCTCGCCCCGCCGCTCGCGATCCGCCCCGCGGACCCGCTGACGAACCCGGAATCGGCGCTCGAAGCCGCGCTGGCGCACCCCATCGGCACCCGGTCGCTTTCGGAACTGGCGAGGGGCAAAAAGACCGCGTGCGTGGTCGTGTGCGACATCACGCGACCCGTTCCGAACGCGATGATATTGCCGCCGGTACTCCGCACGCTCGAAGCCGCCGGCGTCCCGCGAAGCGGCATCACGATTCTGGTCGCCACCGGCCTCCACCGGCCGAACGAAGGCGACGAGCTGGTGGAACTGGTGGGCGAGTTCGTCGCACGAAACTACCGCTGCGTCAACCACCACGGCAAGGTCAAGGAGGAGCACGATTATCTCGGAACGACGCCCAACGGCGTGCCGGCGTGGATCGACAACCGCTACACCCGCGCGGAGCTCAAAATCACTACCGGCCTGATTGAACCACACCTCATGGCCGGCTACAGCGGCGGGCGAAAGCTCATCTGCCCCGGCATCGCGGCACTCGAAACGGTGAAGGTGTGGCACGGCCCGCGGTTCCTCGAACACCCGCTCGCGGATTGCGGCAGTGTGGTAGGCAACCCGGTTCACGAGGAGAACACGCGAATCGCCCAGATGGCGGGCTGCGACTTCATCGTGAACGTCTGCATCGACGGGAAGCGCCGCGTGACGTGGCTGGGCGCCGGCGACATGATCAAAGCCTGGGAACAAGGCGTGCAGTTCTGCCGCGACGTGGTGAAAGCGGCCGTGCCGAAGCCCGCGGACGTGGTGGTGACGAGTTGTGCCGGCTACCCGCTCGACACAACCTGGTATCAGGCGGTGAAGGGCCTGACCGGGGCGCTGCCGATCGTGCGCAAGGGCGGGACGATCGTTTTGGCCGCGAGCCTGACCGAAGGTCTCGGCAGCCACGAGTTTCGGGCGATGCTTTCGCGCTACGAGGCCGACGGAATGTACGACAAGCCGTCCGAATCCGCGACGTGCGAGATGGACGAGTGGCAGCTCGTGATGCTCAAAAAAGTATTGCAGCACTGCCGGGTGAAGGTGGTGAGTGGCGGGCTGCCGGCGGACGTGCTCCGCCGTTGCCGCGTCGAACCGGTCGCGACCGTCGAACAAGCCGTGGCCGACTCGCTGGCCGAATACGGCCCACAGGCGACGGTCGCGGTGATCCCGAAGGGCCCCTACGTGCTGCCGGTCGTCGCCGCGGCGTGACATTACAGGAGACACCCAATGGCCGACAATGAAGAGCGGAAAGCGACGGTGGTATTCGTCGCTCTCAACTCGGACCGTGTGCCGAAGCAAAAGGACGTTCTCGCTCTTTTGAAGGGCAAATACGCGGTCACTCCGGTGCCGAAGATCAGTGCGGAGGGAGATTCAACGGCCATGTTCTTTCATGTCCCCGAGGGAATAGCGTTCTACGCGCCCATGCCCGCGCCGATTCCCTGGTGCGACCTGGAAGGTCCGTGTCAAACGGCCCGGTGGTGGCCCGAAGCTGAACAGGTACTGCGGAAACACACGCACCACTTCATCGTGTCGCTGATGGGCGGGCCAGACGGCCCTCTGGAGCGGCACATCTGGCTGACGAAGTTCGTCGCGGCCGTTATGGAACTGTCGGACGCGGCCGGCGTGTACTGGGGTTCCGGGACCGTCGTTCACAGCCCGAAGCTGTTTTGCGATCTGGCCGAAGTGGCTTCGCCCGACGACTTCATGCCGCAACTGTGGATCGACATGCGCATCTGGGGCGACGAGAAGCACCGGGTGTACTTCGCGACGACAGGTATGGCAGCGTTCGGATTGTTGGAGATCGAAGTGGACGGGGCCAAGTGGGATCCAAGTGAACTGGCGGAGTTCTGCGGGAACATCGCGACGTATGTCATCAAACGCGGCGAATCGATCCCCGACGGCAACACGCTCGGTCGCTCCGCCAAGGAGAAGATCAAGGTGCGGCACGCGCCCTCGATGTGGGCGCGCGCCGGGGCGGTGATGCAATTGGTGATGAAGTAACGGGGTCAGGATGTGCGGCCCGCCGCCCCTCACCGCTGCTTCAGTTACCGCGGCGAAAAGCCGTAACACGCACGTATTTCCACACGCCAGCGCCGGCGCGGCGCTGGTACACTCAATACCTGGGACGAGTGTCGCGGGCGTGAAGGGGTGACGATGGCGACGGTCGCGTGTCCGGGGTGCGGGCTGCCGCGGGTCGAGAGCGAACTCGGAACGAGGCCGTGCCCGGTGTGTGACGCACCACCGGTCGCGCCCGCGACCCCACGCGCCCGGCCAAAGGCCGAACCCGACCCCACCGCCGGGTTGCCCGCCGACGCGAGCCAACTCTACGCCCCCGGTGCGCCGAGACCAACCCCCGCGCCCGAACCGCGGGCGCGATTCGCCTTCGGCGCCGGAGCGTTTCTGCTCGGTGCGCTCTGCGGGATCGCCGGCGTGCTGGGCGTTCAGGCGATCGACTGGTCGCAAACGCGCACCGACGCGCCGGAAGTCGCGGCGCGGCCAACCGATGACGCGACGAACTCGAACGCGGCGCCGGGACAATCGGGGGGTTCGCCCGCCGCGCCCGCCCGGCCCGAAATCGCGCCGATGCCGCACGAACCGCGCGCGAAGGCGGGCGCGGGCGAGCTGGTCTCCGAAGCCGGGTCGGACGTGCGGCAGGTCCCGCCCCCGCAGGTCGGGCACATCACAACGCACGAGTTCAACGAACCGAAAGATACGTACTCGGTTCCGGCGCTCAAGAGGGGCGAACACGTCGTCCTCAAGGGCAAGCAGAAGGTGAAGGCGCTCCGCGTTCACGGGCTGGAGGCCGGGGCGGTCCTCGACGCCTCCGGGCTGGAAGCGGGCGTCGTCACCGTGACCGGCAAGATCGACAGCGGTTCGACGCTCAAGCTGCGAGCGCCCAACGGCACGGTTCACATCAGCAGCAAGATCGACGGTCGATCCGTGGTCGAGATCGTCGCGCCCGGGGGCGAGGTGAAGTTCACCGCGCAAACCACCCCGACCGGCGACGGGTCAAAAATCGACGGCGGCTCGACCGTGTCGATCACTGCCCGCGTCGTCGAGTTCAAGGGCGACATCACCGGGGCCGACACGAGGGTGACCGTCGTCCTCACACGTAACGCGTGGCTGAAGGTCGCCTCGGTGAGCGGCCGGGCGACGGTCGAGTACATGTCACAGATGGCCGGATGGTCGCCACCCGATGTGATCGTCGGCCCGGTCAGCCCGGGCGCCACGTTCCGCAAAAACGAACGGGAATGAGTTCCGGGTTCCAAGCTGACAACGCTTCGGTACGCGGGCCGCGTGCGCGACGACAAATCACCCCGGCTTGTTCCACACGCTCAGCACGGCCGGTTGGCCGAGCAGCCGCACGCGGGTCTGGCGCGCTTGCTGCCACCGGTGAGCCTGCAACACGCGCTTCAAGCCCTCGTGCTCCATCGCCAGGAGCACCGCGCGCCCGCCGGGGCGCAGCACGCGGTCCCATTCCTCCGCGGAGGCTTCGTACAGCGCGCCGATCTGGTCGATCGAGGAGAGTTGCTTGCCGAACGGCGGGTTCGACACGATGCGGTCCACGCTCGCGGTTTCGAGGGGAAGGGCGGTCGCGTCCCAGCGGGCCAGATCGGCGCGGCCCACTTGTTCCAGGTTCTGCGAGGTGACGAACACCGCGTTCGGGTCGATGTCGCCGCCCAGCACGCGCACCTTCCCGGCCTTGCTCCGCAGTTCCGCCACGAACAGCGTTTCGGCCAGAATCGTACCCGCTCCGCAGAACGGATCGAGCACGGTCATGCCGGGGCCGACGCCGGCGAGCCGAACCATTGCCGCGGCTACTGTGGGCCGAAGCGACGCGGCGACGTGTTCGAGCTTGTACGTCCGGTGCCGCATCGTGCGGTCGGAGAGGCGCACCCCGCACACCGCGGTTTTGCTGTAGATCGTCAGCCAGATTTCGAGCCACGCGTTCTCGTTGTTGTAGTGCCAGCCGTTGGGGATCTTGCCGGTCAGGCCCTCGATGAACGCGGTGCGGGCGTCGGCCCGGCGGAACCCGTGTTCGCCCTGCATCTGGCAGACGATGTGGTACGTCGGGCGGCCCTTCGTCTTCGGCCGGATCTTGTGGTGGAGCTTGAAGAGGTGTTCCCAGTCCGGCTTGCGCGCGGTCCAGGTGCGGATGGTGTCGAGGTCTTCCGCCTTGTACGTGAGCGACCCGGACCCCCACGCGAGCAGGAACACGTCTTCCGTGGTTCGCAGTGACAGCGCCTTGTCAGTGAGTTCGTCTACGCGGAACACGACGAGGCCGCGCGCGGTCTTCTTGACCTCGCCGCCGAGGTCGCGGGTGATCTCGTCGGCCGCGGTGCTCTCAATCCCGCCGTGGGTCATGGCGTAGAGCGGGGGCAGCGGCTTGTCGTCGGTCGGTCGGCCGGAGCGGGACATCGCGGAACTCGTGCGGATAACGGACGCGGTTATCATACACGAACCGTCCACGGCCGCGGTCCACAGACCTCTATCTTAGCCCCGGAGGGGCGAGAGATGTTAGCCCGGGGTGAAGCGAGGCTTGGCGAGCGCAACCCCGGGAACCGATACGGACAACGAATCAAGCCCCGGAGGGGCGACAGAAACCTTCGCGAAAGGCTCTGTCGCCCCTCCGGGGCTTGGCGTTGGTGTTTGCCCGCGACCCGGGGTTGCGCTCACTTCGTTCGCTCACCCCGGGCTAACATCGGCCGCCCCTCCGGGGCTAAGAAGGCACCCCCGTTACCGGATGATGTTCGCCAGTTCCTGGAGCGTGTCGTTGGCCGCGGTGATCGTCCTGGCGTTCACCTGGAATCCCCGTTGCGCGATGATGAGCCGCGAGAACTCGATGGCGATGTCCACGTTCGCGCCCTCCAGCGACCCGCCCTGGATGCTGCCCAGCCCGCCCTGCCCGGCGATGCCGATCAGCGCTTCGCCCGAGGCGGGCGACGACAGGAAGTAGTTCTGGCCCATCCGTAACAGGCCGCCCGGGTTGTTGAACCCGGCGACGGCTAACTGCGCGATCGGGATCGTGCGCCCGTTGCTGAACCTCCCCTGCACGTTGCCGGTGGCGTCGAACGACACGTCCGTCAGGGTGCCGAACCCGGTCCCGTCCTGGGTGACGGCGGTCGCCGTCGAGGTGCCGCCGAACTGGGTCAGCCCGGTCGTCTGGCCGGGGGTGCCGAGGTTGAGCGTGATCGTTTGAGCCGCGGCGCCCGCGATGCCGCTGATGGCCACCGAGATCGTCGCCGGCGCGACGAGCAGCCCGGCCGTGTCGAAGGTGACCGTGGTCGTGGCCGGGGTCGCGGTCCCGCCGCTGATGACGGCGCTGACGCTGAACGTGTTGGTCGCGGTCTTGGTGAACGTCACGGTCAGCGCCCGCGGGGTGCTCTGCGAGTCGTACACCTGGATCGAGGTCGTCGCGGTCTCGCCCACCAACAGCGAGCTGCTCAGGTTCCCCTGGTAGTTGACGTTGGCGGTCTGAAGGCCGGGCAACCCCGCGCCGATCGGGACGCGGATGTCCTGGCTGCCGGGCACCTGGAACCCGGGCGTGGTCGCGGTCGGCTCGCCGACGACCCCGGACCGCTGGATCCGGTACCCGGTACTCGGGTCGATCAAAAAGCCGCCGGAGTCGAGGCTGAACGCCCCGGCCCGGGTGAACAGGTTCTGGGTGCCGTCGGTGACCACGAAGAACCCGGCCCCCTGGATCCCGGCGTCCAGGTTCCGCCCGGTCGGGGTCAGGTTCCCCTGACCGAGGATCGAGTCGATCGACCCGACGTTCACCCCGAACCCGAGCTGCACCGGGTTGGTCCCGCCGATCTGCTGGCTCGAGCTGGAGCCGGCGTTGAGCGTCTGGTACACCACGTCCTTGAACAGCGTCCGCTGGGTCTTGTAACCCGTGGTGTTGAGGTTCGCGAGGTTGTTGCCGACCACATCGAGGGCCGTCGAGTTCGCGGACAGGCCGCTCGCGCCGACGAACAGTGCGTTCAGGGCCATTGGGGCGTTCTCCTGGTGTGAATCGAGAAGGATGAAGAGCAAATCTCAAAACCCAAGTAACAAATCCCAAACGAAAACCGGCATCAACCCTCGTCTCTGACTTGTTTGAAATTTGGTTTTTGGGTTTTGGAATTTACTCGGTGCGGGTCAGGCGGTCACAGTTTGAATCTGCGACAGGGAGACGGTATCGGAGCCGACCTTGAGGACGTAGTTGCCGTCCTGCACCGCGACCGAATCGACCTTGCCGGTTGTTGGGGTCGTGGCGCCGGTCGGGATGTACTCGATCGTCTTACCCAGCAGGTCCGCCCCCTGCGTGAGCTGCTGGAGTTGCAGCATCTGGGCGAAGCTGGCGTTCAGGTCGCTCAGCCCCTGCACGGTGTTCAGGGTGGCGAGCTGGTTGATGAAGTCCTTGTCGCTGACCGGGTCGAGCGGGTCCTGGTTCTGCAACTGCGCGACGAGCAGTTGGAGGAACTGGTCGGACCCGATCCCGGACAGGGCGCTGGTCGTGGCCATCGGTCGTCTCCTATTCGTAGCGCACGCGGCTCGCGTGCGACCTGTCCTCGACGCACGCGAGCCGCGTGCGCTACGACAGATAATGCGTCACACCGTCACGTCGAGCGTACCGGCCCGCCCGCGGCTCGTTGCGATACGCGGCGCCGCGCCCGGCAATGAGGTCCGCGGGAAGTACTCCTGCCCCACTGCTTCGCGGTACGGGTTGCGGTTCCCGCCGGTGCCCGGGTCGGTGGACACGTCGAACCGCTGCACGGTTACGCCGGCCGCTTCGAGCCGCTGGCGCAGTTCCGGCAACTGGCTCTCGATCAGCCCCCGCACCGCCTCGCTGGCCACCAGCACCTGCCCGTGAACCTCGGTCCCGCGCGTCACGAGCCGCACCTGCATCTGGCCGAGTTCCGGCGGGTCGAGCCGCATCTGGAACTCGACCTTGCCGTCGCGCTCGATGACGCGGGCGTGCGAAACAATCGTGTCGGCGAGCTGGGCCGCCGGGTTCGCCCGGGCGGGCGCGGGTGTTCCGGTCGGCGCTCGCGGCGCCTCGGTTCGCGGGAACCGCGACTCCGGGATGACGGGCGGGGTTGCCGCGGTCGCGTCGGCCGGGCGCGATTCGTCCTTCGGCGCCGGTGTTTCGACTGTCGGAAGCACGGCCTCCGCACCAGGTCGGAAGTTCACCGCGGTCAGGGCCGGGAACACCGGCGCGGGCGGTGGGAACTCCGCGACCGGCTGACTGAAGTTTACCGCAACAGCGGGTTCGTTCGCTACGCGTGTTGTGCCGACGACCGACGGAACCGCGCCCGGAAGAACCGGTTCAACCCGAACAGATCCGGTGGCCACCGGAATCGGATTGGCGATCGGCGCGGTCAGTTCCCGGTTGAGCGTATCGGCGAAGGCGCCCGCGGTCGGGGTCGCGGGGGCCCCGAGCCGCGCCCCGGCCGCCGCGTCGGCGGCGAACCGCTCGCCGGCGGTTGCGGGGCGGTCGCCCAGTTGGGCCGACGGCAGCGCGGTCGCGGGTACGGCCGCGGTCGGTTCGGAGGCCGGCGGGGCGGTCACGCTCAGCCCAGTCGGCACCGGCACGGCCGGAACCACAGTCGCAACGATCTGACCCTGCGCCGGGATGCTCGAACTGCCGCCGGGCCGCGCCGCGAAGGTCGCGACGCTCGGTGCCGCGGGCGGTGCGGCGGTCGTGGTCGTCGGTTGCGTGGTCGGAAGCGCCGGTGGAGTGTTGTCCGCGGTTACCGCTTGTGTCGTTGTGACTGTGGGCTGAGTGGTGGTCGCTTGTGGTGCCGCTAGCGGCGCTTGCGGCGTGGCCTGTGTCGTCGCCACAACCCCGGCGCTGCGATCGAGGCGCAGCTCGTCGGCTCGAGTGCGAGCTGCCGCTGTCACGTCAACGGGAATTGCTGCAGCTTGTTCCGTTAGAGCCGTCTGACCGGTCGCTTGCGCGATGGCCGCGTTCTCCGGCGGCGCCAGTACCTGAGTCACCAGCACCTGCAAACCGATCAGGCTCGCGTCCAGCGTGTCGGTGGTCGGGTCGTTCGTCTCGGTATCGAGAGTATCGGTCGCGGTGTCCGTGGTGGTCGCTTGTGGCGCCGGGTTGGCGTTGGCGAGAATCGTTTGGAACGGGCTGTCGGTTCCGACCGTTCGCGGTTGTGTGGGGCCGGTCGCGGGTACACCGGCCGGTGCGGTCGGCAGAACGGCGGGCAAACTCGCGACGGGGGTAGCCATGAATGAGGGCGACCGCTTCAGGAAGAAATCCCAAAACTCACATCCCAACAAAACCAAAACACCGGTTTTCAGTTCTGTTTGGGATTTGGTTCTTGGGTTTTGAGATTTACTCTGGGTCAGGTGACGCCGTAGGCGCGGCGCAGGCGCTCGCGGGCGTGTTGGGTAGCAAGTTCGGGGCCGGTTCGGGCCAGCCACCCGTCCCCGGTGGCGACCGTCTCGCGGACCCGCACGAGCAGGTCCGCGATTTCGGCCCGCAACTCGTCGGGCACTTCGACCGCGGGCCGTGTTAGACCCGCGAGCCGGGATTCGAGCCGGGCCACCAGCTCGTCGGCCGGGTCGCCCCGCTCGAACCGAAGGCCGATTTCCGCGACCAGTTCGGTCGCCGCGGCGACCGTCTCCCGCAGTTCTTGTAACACCGGAATCGCCCAACGAGCCTGTGGGAAGTGAAAAAAACGGAGAAACCCCGCGCGAATCACTTCGATTTCGCGCGGGAGCGGAGTTGTTCGAGCTGCGCCTGAAGCTCCCGTTCGGACCCGATCAGAGATAATTGCCAGACCGCGCAACTTGCCAGGAACTCGTCGTCGCCGCTGTTGGCCACCTCGCGGTAAATCGGCTCGGCCGTTGCGGGGCGTCCCAGTCGTCGCCAGCAGGAGGCCAGCATGTACCGCACGAACGCCCGGTCCTCTTTTCCGAGTGTCTCCGGGTTGATCCCCTGAAACACCATCCGCGCGGTCTCGAAGTCGTTGTCGCGAAACAGGTTCATCGCTTCGCGGATCGCGTCGGGGCCTTTGCCCCCGGTCGGTTCGGTCTTCGGTTCGACCTTCGGCTTGATCGCCGGCGGCATCGGTCGCGCTGGGGGGGCCGTGGCCTCGATCCGGTCCAGAATCGCTTGCAGTTTCGCCTGGAGCCGCGCCCGCTCGGCCGCGGAGTCTTCTTTCTTTTCGGTCGGCGGCGTTTTGGGGTCGGCGGCCGGCGGCTGGGCCGGCGCGCCGGCGGCAACGGCCAGAACCACGACCGCGACGCACACCAACCACCGCCACAGCCCCACTCGCATTGCTTCCGCCCTCGTTGAAGAAATCCCAAATCCGAAATCCCAAATTCCAAACAGGGCCGTGAAGCTCTGGTTGGGGTTTGGTTGTTGAGTTTTGGAACTTCCGCGCGGCGGCTATATCGCGGGCGGGCGAACGGGGCAAGTTCGGCTACGCCGACAGGATGTCGTTGGCCACCTGCTCCCAGTTTACCTCTTTGAACGACCCGAACAACAGATCCTTGTACACGTCGGGCGTGTCCTTCGGGATCCCCTTCACGACCTCGGCCGAAAGTAACTGGGCCAACTGTTGCGTCGTAAGTTCTTGTGGAGTCTTGTTTTGGTTCACGGCGTCCTTCGCGGCGGCGACCGCTTCGCGGCACCGCTGAGCCTGGCTCTGCCAGTGCCGGAACCGGTTCGTGTCGCTCCGAATCCAGCTGATGACGGCCGCGGTCGCGGGGCTGGGCGGCCCGTCGTTGGAGGGTGCCCGCGTGCCCTGACCGCTGGTCACCTTGGAGTTCTCCGGCACCGGACCGGGCGAGGGAGTTTCCATCACCCCGCCCGACTTGGGCGATTTGCTGACCCCGGACGGATCGACGAAGTAGTTCGCGACCGACTGCCGGACCTTCACGTCCTGGGCGCCGATCCACATGACGAGGAAAAAGGCCATCATCGCGGTCACGAAGTCCGCGTAGGCCACTTTCCACGAGCCGCCGCCTTTGCCCGCCACAAGTCACCCTCCGAACTTGGGCGAACCCCGCCCGCAAGGGCGGGGGTACCCGGCGACTCGCGTCGCCGGTTCGCCCGGAATTAGCTGAACATCTCTTTCAACTCGGCCTGGGTGGGTCGGCAGTCGGTGCCGACGATCCGTCGGGCGCGGGTCACCACGTCCTTCGGGCTGACCCCGTCGTTGATCGCCACGACCCCGACCGACAGGGCGCGGAAGAACAGGATCTCCTGTTCGCCCAGGGCTTCCATTCGCGCCGCGAGCGGGGCGAAGAACCCGTAGGCCATCAGAATGCCGAGGAACGTGCCGACGAGCGCGGCCCCGACCTTGTAGCCGATCTCGTCCACCGGGCCGCCGATCGCCTGCATCGTCACCACGATCCCGAGCACCGCGGCCACGATCCCGAACCCCGGCAGCCCGTCGGCCGTTTTCGCCAGCGCCCCGACCGCCGCGTGGTGTTCCCGCTCGACGACCTTGATTTCCTCGTCCAGCCACTCCTGGAGCTGCTTGCTCTCGACGGTCCCGTCGATAATCATGGCCAGCGCGTCGCACAGGAAGTGCCCGGCGTGGTGGTTCTTGGTGACCTTCGGGAACTGCTGGAGCAGCGTGCTCTCGTCCGGCTTGGTGACGTGGGCGTCCAGCGCGAGTAACCCCTCCTGGCGCACGAGCCGGGCCAGCGCGTACATCAGCTTGAACAGCTCCGTGCAGGTGCCCTTGCCGTAGGCCGATCCCTTGAGCGTCTGGAGGATGCCGCGGAACAGGTCTTTGATGACCTTCATCGGCGACATGATGAGCAGCGCGCCGAACGTGGCCCCGCCGATGGTGACGAACTCGGACAGGTGGATGAGTGCCCCGACCTTCCCGCCGGCCATGCTGAAGCCGACGAGCACGGAGATCAGCACCACCAACGAGCCGCCGATTACAACCACGGGCCACCTGGGGCGAGAAGAACGTCACAAACCGGACCCCTGCCCAGCAATGATCGAAGCCCGGCGCCGGGATTTGCCCGGAACGCGCGGTCTTTTCGGGTGGGTCGCTCTCTCCGAGAGCGACGGCGATCGGATTCGGTAACGTCCGCGAGAACCGGGTATCGATACTGGAGGATACGCCCTCGCCTCTCGGCGAGCTTTCGGGTGGGTCGCTCTCCGAGCGACAAGACCGGCACAGCCGTGCGCTCTCTTGGTTCTGTGCTTCGTGGGGCGGGTCGCGAAGTCGTGGCTCAAGAAGTCGCTCGCGGTGCGAGCGACCCGGCTCTCGGAGAGAGCCGGCCACCCGAAAAGAGGACACGCGATGCGGTGGGGAATCGTTCTGGCTCTACTGGCGGTTGCCCCGCCGGCGGCGCGGGCGGACGAGGCCGACGACACGCTGGCCCGCAAGATGGCGACCGTGGCCCGCGACTTCCGCCAGCCGACCGCGACTCGCGTCGAGGCGGTGCGGACGCTCTCCAAACTGGGCGCGCGGGCGGCGGTCGCGGTGCCCGATCTGGTCGCGATCCTCGACCGGCTCCGCGGGACCGAGCAGGAACCGCTTCAGGAAGCGGTCGTCGAGGCGCTCGGGCAGATGGGTTCGGCCGCGAAGGTCGCGCTACCGTCGCTCGCGAAGGCGACCCGGCGCACGATCGACCTCGATCTGGCCATCAAACACACGACCGACCTGATTCTGAACGCGTCGGACGCGCAGGATGTCGATGCCCTGACGCAGCAGCTCCAGAGCCGCGACGCGAGCCTGCGGGTTCGGGCCGCGAAGGCGCTGGGGGACCTCGGCCCCGCGGCGCGAGCGGCCGTCCCGGGGCTGACCGTGGTCCTGGCCGACACCGACGGCGACGCCCGCCGGGCCGCGATCACCGCCATTCGGCTCATTCAGCCGAACGAAAAGCCGTCGGACGTCCTCATTCGGGCGCTCGCCACCGACCTGCGCGACCCCGACGCGAACGTGCGGCTCGTGGCGGTTCGCACGCTGGGCCGGTTCGGCTCCGCCGCGGTCGGCGCGGCGGCCGATCTGCTCCCGCTCCGCACAGACCCCGACCCCGACGTGCGCCGCGCGGCGAATGAGGCGTTCGCGCGGGTGACGGCACCTTGAAAATGACCAATACTGACGAATGCCTCACCAATGACCAAGGAAAACAACGGAACTCCTGTCTTCCTTCGTCATTGGTGGGGCATTCGTCATTTCAACGGTTACCGAATGAAATCCAGCAGCCCCGGCGAGAATATCTTCGAGGTCGTCGCGTAGATCGCCTGGAGCGCCGTCTGCTGCTCCTGCATCTTCACCACTGCCTCGGCGAAGTCGGTGCCCGCCAGTTCGCCGATCCGCACATCGGCGGTCAGTTTCACGTTGCTCGTCAGGTTCCCGACCGCTTCGAGGGTCGCCAGCGTCGCGGCCTGCTCCGCTGTTACCTGGCCGATCTGGTCGCGGGCGGCGCTCAGATCGCCGATCCGCGTCTGGAACGCCGCCGCTCGCGCGGTCCCGGTGAGCGTCGTGTCTCGGAGCTGGTCGCGGAGCGCGATGAGCGACTGAAACACGTCCGCCCCGGGCTGCTGGAACACCTCGGTGCCGGTGTACCGCGTATCGACGGTCTGGTTCGGCCCGGTCAGCGTGCGGGTGCGCTCCGCGGCACCGTCGTAGGCGATCGTCAGCGGGCGCCCCTGGGCGTCGGTCGTCGCCACGCGGAACGGCTGCGTGGTGATCGCGGTGCCGCCGAAGACCGATTTGCCGTCCGGTTGCGAGTTGCTCGCCTTGAGGGCGCGGTCGATGAGACCGTCCACCTCGGTCGCCAGCGCCTCGATACTGTTCGGGTCGGTGTTCGCGGTCGCGTCGGCCCCTTCCAGCGCGATCTGTTTGGCCCGCACCAGGGTATCGTTCACCTCCTGAAGGGTGCTCACGCCCGCGTTCAGCACCGCGGTCGAATCGGACACGTTCTGCGCGTACGCGCCGAGCCGGGCCGACGCGCCCTTCACCTGACTGAGCGCGGTGAACGCGGTCGGGTCGTCCGACGGCAGCTTCACCCGCAGCCCGGACGCGATCTGGTCCTGGTACTTCGCCAGGTCCGCGGCCCGCTGGCGCATGTACGTGATCGCGTTGTTCGTCTGGGTCTGGGCCGATACGCGGATGTTCATGGGGTTCTCGCCATCTTCTTGACCTCCCCTCAAGGGGAGGTCGCCGGCGCTTTGCCGGTGGGTGGGGGAGCGCTAACGCGGAGTAAGAAGCGAGCGACTCAACGGAGAAGCGCCAAGCCTCCGGTATCGCGCTCACCCCCACCCGCTTCGCTGCGCGAAGCGACCTCCCCCTCAAGGGGGGAGGTCAAGACAGCTACCGAATGATCTCCATCACCTCGTCGAGCGCGCTGTTCACCACGCTCAGGTACTTCGACGCGCCCTCGATCATCCGCTGATAATCGAGCAGCTTGACCAACTCCTCGTTGGTATCGACCCCGGTGACCGACAGTTCCTGCGCCGACAGCGTTTGCATCACGCCGCTTTGCGCGGTCGCGCGGTCGCCGAGCACCTTGACATCGGTGCCGACGGCCGAGGCCTGATCGGCGAAGTCGCCGGCGAACGTGCGCCCGGCGAGAACGGCCTGATCGCGGAGCGCCGCGAAGCGTTCGAGGTTGGTCGCGTCGCCCGGCTGGCCGCTGCGCGACGCCGCGAGCCGGTTCGGGTCGGCCACCAGTGCGGGGTTCACCGAAATGCTGGTCGCGTCCGTCCCGTTGAACAGCCCGTTGAGGCCCAGCGCCGGGAGCAGCCCGGCGGTGTCGGGGTTGGCGACCGCGCCGCCGCCCGGCGGGTTCGTGTCGCGCCCCGCGAAGTCGAACGCAAACCCCGACTGCGCCTGCACTTGCAGCGTGTTGCTCGGCGAAATTACCGTCGCCGTGAGGCCCGGGATCGCGCTGAAGGCGGTCGCGATGTCTTGCAAACTCTGCGTCGCGGGGTCGATACTGATGGTCGTGTTCGTGCGGTTGCCGGTCGCGGTATCGGTCACGCTCACCGTCAGTTGACCGGCCTGAATCGGGAACGGCAGGTTCGCCGCGTTCAGCGGAACCGTGGCCGATGACGCGCTCACCGTGCCGGTGGTCGAGGTGATCGGGCCGCTCAAGCCGATGCCGGTAGCCTGCACCGCGTTCACCCGACTGATGAACGCCCCCGCGAGAGCGTCGAGCCGCGCTCGCGTCGCGGGGATTTCGGTGTTGTATTCTTGTAGCTTCGCGCCCAGCGACCCGGACCGGAAGTTCACCGGTTGCGTCGAGCCGCTCTGCGTGACGACGAGGTTCCCCGATGTATCCGATCCGACCGTGAATTTGTTGGCGAACTCGCCCACCACGACCGCGGCCCCGTTGGCGATCACGTTCACCACCCCGAACGGCTGGTCCACGGTGCGGATGTCGATCCGCTTGGAGAGATCGTCGATGAGTTGGTCCCGCTGGTCGCGGAGGTCGTTGACCTGCTCGCCGGCCTGCTCGCGGTAGGAGATTTTCAGGTTGAACTCGGCGATCCGCTTCGCCAGGTCGTTCACCTCGTTCACTTCGCCGGGGATCTGCGCCCCGATGTCGGCCCGGAGCCGGTCGATGTCGCCGGCGGCCGAGTTGAACTGCCGCGCGAGGTCGCCCGCGGCGGCGATCAGGGGCCGCCGCGCGGCGGTGTTGTCCGGCCGCGCGGTGAGCTGTTCGATCTGGTTGAAGAAGCTGTTGAGTTGGTCGCCGATCCCGCCCTCGCCGGCGCCGAGCGTCGATTCGACCTGCCGGCGGACATTGAGCCGCGCGTCGAGCGCGGCCTGATCGGAGTTGCCGGTGACGATCGCGGTGCGCACGGGCTGCGCGGTGTAGCGCGTGATGCTGGCCACGTCCACGCCGCTGCCCTGCGTGCCGGTGACCCGGTTGACGAGGTTCAGCGCCTGCCGGTGGTAGCCGGGCGTGGCGCTGTTGGCGAGGTTCTGGCCGACGAGGTCCAGCCCGCGCTGGCCGGTGGCGAGGGCCGAAATGCCGATCGGGAAGGCGTTCATGAGGTTATCCGCGCCGGGACCGCGGCCGGTTCGAGCCGACTGCCCGACGGCCCGTAGCGGAGCGGGGCCTCAGGCGCCGTCAGTTCGGACAGCACGCCACGGAAGTATGATCGAAGGTGGGTAATGAGATTTGCGTTCCGCGCCTGAACTTCCGCCAGTTCGGCCGTGACCGCGGCGAGCCGCACGCGTGTGGCGAGCAGTTCGGCCGCGTGCGGCTCCGGCAGATTCGCCGCAAGTGCTGTCAGGGTTACGGTCTTGACTTCCCCCGTAGCCCGACTCTCCGAGTCGAGTGCCAAGCAGGCCGAACCCGACTCGGAGAGTCGGGCTACTTCGCGCGCGAGGGCGGTCGCGGCGGCCGAGCGGTCATCGGCGGCTTCCCGCAACTCGGCCGCGAGCGCCTGGGTCGAGATCCCGAGAGCGGTCGCGAGGTCGCCGCACCGTAGTGCGGCGTGGATCGCCGTGACGTTTGCCAGCGCGGTGCGGAGGAGGGCTTCCTCACGCCCGAGGTGCCGAATTAACGTATCCGCGAGCGGGGAGGGCGGGTGCATCGGTGTATTTCTTCGGTGCGGTCTCTTGCATCTGCCGAAGGAGCGCGGCGGCCATTCCGACCCCGCCAGCGTCGGCGAGGTGCCGGCTCATGTACAGGTCGAACAGCCCGCCCTGCACGTCGCCGGTGTCGCCGGCGAACAGCCCGCCGTCCGGCTCCAGCGTTTCGCGCATCTGCTTGAGGAGCATGGAGAGGAAGGTGGCTTCCATCTCCTTCGCGGCTTCGCGCAGTTTGGCATCGGCTGCACCCTTGACCGTAGCACCGGGTTGGCCCGCGCGCGGGGGCGAGAATGTGGTCGCGGGTGAAAATACTTCGGTTGCGAGCATAGTTTTCGTCCGAAAGAGTAGGCCACTCGCTCCGCGAGTGGCCATTTCGTCTCTTCACAACCAAAGACAAGAAGAACTGGTCACTCGCGGAGCGAGTGACCTACCCTTGTCACTCCAAAATCAGCTCCGCGTGCAGCGCGCCGGCGCGCTTCATCGCCTGGAAGATCGCGATCAGGTCGCGCGGGGTCACGCCGAGTGCGTTGAGCGCCCGTGCGACCTCCGCGACCGTCGTCGCCTTTGGTAGCGTGATGAGCCGGGCCTGCTGCTCGCTCCCGGCGACCCGCACTTGCGGCGCGACGACCGTTGTTCCACCAGAAAGTGGGGGTGGTTGCGAAATGACCGGTGTAATGGAAACGCCGATGTACAGGTTCCCGTGTGCGACCGCGACCGTGGAGATCGACACGTGCTCGCCGGCGACCACCGTTCCCGTGCGCTCGTTGATGACGACCCGGGCCGGCTGGTCCGGTTTCACCTCCAGCAGCCCGACTTCCGCGAGAAACTGCGTGACGGTCTTGTGCGGGTCGGCCGGCTGACAGAGGATCACCGCGCCGGGATCGGCCGCGAGGGCGGTGTTCGGGTAGCGGTCGTTAATCGTCTTCGCGATGAGGCGCGCCGTGTTGAAGTCGGGGTCGCGCAGGAGGAGTGTCGCCTTGCCGTCGCGGACCAGCTCGCCGGGCGCTTCCTTCTCGATGATCCCGCCGCCGGGAATCCGTCCGACGTTCAAATGGTTCTTCTGCACCCCGCCGCCCCCGCCGACGGTGGCCGAGAACCCGCCGATCGACATCGGCCCCTGCGCGAGCGCGTAGACGTTCCCGTCGGCCCCGCGGAGCGGGGTGAAGATGAGCGTGCCGCCCTGGAGCGAGCGCGCGTCGTCGATCGCCGAAACCGTCACGTCGATCCGGGCGCCCTTGCGGTTAAAGGGGCCGATTTCCGCGGTCACCAGCACCGCGGAGACGCTCGTGGAGCGGATGATCGACTCGGCCGGGTTCGCGGCGAAGATCCCGGTCGTGTAGTTCATCCGCTGGAGCATCTGCGCGGCCACGTCCTGCGTGAACGTGCTGCGGCTCCCGGTGCCGTCGAGGCCGACGACGAGGCCGAACCCGAACAACTGGTTCCCGCGCGCCCCGCCGACATCGGTGATGTCCTTGATGCGCACATCGGCCGATGCCTGAGCGGCACTTGCGCCGAGAACCGCAACGGTAATGAGGAGTCGGTACATCGGCGCAAATGCTCCCAGAAAGCAAAAGACCGATGGCCACAAAAAGGCACAAAGGGCACAAAAGAAACCCAAGAACAGAGCTGTGTTTGAACTCAATCTTCGGTTCTGGTCTTCTGCTTCCTTTTTGTGCCCTTTGTGCCTTTTTGTGGCCAATCTTCTTGTCAGAACAGTCGGAACACGCTGTTGAGCCGGGCCAAGAAACCCTGCTTGGTGGTGCGGGTCGCGGGGCCGCGGCCCAGGTAGCTGATGCGGAAGTTCGCGATCGCCCCCGACGGCACCACGTTCCCCACGCCCACATCCGCGGGGCGCACGACCCCGGTGATGCGCAACACGCGCTCCTCGCCGCCGACCACGCGGCTGCGGTAGCCCTCGATCACGAGGTTCCCGTTGGGCAGCACGTCGATCACAGTCGCCGACATGCGGTCGGTGAACACGTGGTTGGTCGTGTTCGACGCGGTGCCGGCGAACGTCATCGCGGTCTGCTGGATCGGCGACTGTACGAGCAGGTTCCCGGGCGTGCCCGGGTCATTGTTTCGCGGGGTGCGGAGCCGGTCGAAGAACGTCACCTGCCCGCTGCCGCTGGTCGTGCGGTTCAGGTTCCGCGCGTCCTGGTCGTTGGTCACGGTCGTTTCGCTGATCGTGATAATGAGCTGATCGCCGACGCACCGCGGGCGGTTGTCCTGGAACAGGAAGGCGTACCGCGGGTCGCGCCGGTCCCAGAGCGAGTCCGCCCGGCCCACCGACAGCGCCGTGATCGCGAACGCGAACAGGGCGCACGCCCAGCGTCTCATCGTGTACCTCCCAAATCGACCTCGACGGTTCCCGGCCCGGTCACCCGCGCGGAGATCACCTTTTTCGAGTCGATGTTCTGTACGAGAATCGTTTGACCGAGTTTGCCGGCCTGCTGCGCCTCGCCCGCCGCGGTCACCTTCAGCCCGCCGGCGTTCACCTGCATCTCGACCCGCTGCCGCGGGCGGATCAGGACTTCGGCCGAGGCGAACGCCGTTCCCGCGGCCGGGGTTGCGGTCGGAATCACCGGGAGCGGGGCGATGGCCCCCGCCGGGACGATCGCGGGCGTGCCGGCTTGTCGGACGTTCATGTGAACGGCGAACGACAGCAGCTTTTCGCCGCCCGCGGAGATGGTCGTGTCCATCTGCACACGCCCGGCGGCGCTCGCGGGGCCGCGGGGCTTCGCGGAGATGGTCACCTTCTCGTTGGCGGGCACTTCGGGCAGCTTCACGATGATCGGCACCGCCAGTTCGATCACCATGTCCGGGTTCGGCTGAAGCTTGAGCAACTCCGCGCGGGCCGCGGCCGTCACCTCGTCGGCGGTGACGATCCGGCGCGCGAGGGTGACGGTCGCGCGCTCGGCGCCGCCGACGCGAACGGCAGACGGGTCGAACCCGGCGAGCAGCAGCCGGTATTCGACCGCTTTTCGGCCGACGGTGACGTTCAGTTCGCGCGTTTTGAGTTCGGCGAGGTCGATTTTGGCGACCCGGGCGCGGGTGAGCGCGTCGCCGCCGACGACGGTCGCGACATCGCCGATCGTGACGAGCGCCGTGCCGACGGAGGCGGTTTCGTTGAGCGCGACGGTGACCGGTTCCGCGGCGCGCGCGGGCGCCAGGGAGCAGATGCAGACGAGGGAGAACAGGACAAGTCGCATCCGTGCGCTCCTCCTTAGGGTGGTCCGCTCACTCCGTGAGCGGTCGCCGCGCAGCGGCGCACTTGTGTTTGACGGAATGTCCGTTTGTCGCTCACGACGTTCGCGATCCGCTCGCGGAGCGAGCGGACCACCCTGAAGACACTACCGCACCAAATCCGTCGTCGAGGCGAGCATGTTGTCGGCCGTGCGCACCGCGCGGGTGTTGAACTCGTACGCCCGCTGCGCCAGGATCAGCCCGATCAGTTCCGTGACCACATCGACGTTCGAGCGCTCCAAAAAACCCTGGCGCGTCAACCCGACGCCGTTCTGCCCGGGGGTCGCGATCACCGGGGCGCCGCTCGACGGGGTTTCGGCGAACAGGTTCCGCCCCTCGGCGCTCAGCCCGGCCGGGTTCACGAATCGCACGAGCGTCAGTTGCCCCAGGTTCGTCGTCGCGTTCAGCGCGCCGGCCTGTTGCGCCGTCACGCTCCCGTCCGCGCCGATCGACACCGACACGACCCCTTGCGGGACCGTGATTTGCGGCGAGATCAGGAACCCGTCGCTCGTCACGAGGCTGCCCTGGGCGTTCACTCTCAGAGCGCCGTCGCGCGTGTACCGCAGTTCGCCGCTAGGCAGCGTCACCTGGAAGAACCCGTCGCCCTCCACCGCCACATCGAACGGGTTCTGCGTGTTGACGAGCGCGCCCGGGGTGAACACCTTTGTGATGCCGGCGACCCGCACCCCGCTGCCGACCTGAAGCCCGGTGGGCACCTGAAGCCCCTGCGCCACGTCCGAGCCGGGCGTGCGCTGGTTCACGTAGATCAGATCCTGGAAGTCGGTTTGGCCCTTCTTGAACCCGTTGGTGTTCACGTTGGCGATGTTGTTCGACGTGTTGTCGATGGACGTCACCTGGGCGTTCATGCCTGTCGCGCTGGTGAACAGGGCCTTAATCACGGTGGTCCTCGATTCACCCTTGCGGGCGAGTATTTAACTGCAACGATTCGGAGATGGCCCGGAGCGACCGCTGCGCGGCGTCGTAGTACCGCGAGCCGATGATGAGCCGCACCATCGCGTCGGCCGGTTGCACGTTCGACCCCTCGCGGTAGCCCTGAAGTACGCGGGCCGGGGCCGGAGCTGCGCCCGCGGCCGGCGGTGCGGTGTACAGGGTCGGCCCGGCGGCCGTCAGTTGCTGCGGGTTCGCGAACCGGACGACGTTGATGGTTCCCAGCGGTTGGCCGTCGGCCGTGACCGAGCCGTCGGAGGCGATGTTGACCTGGTTGGCGTCCGGCGGGATCGTGAGCGGGCCGTTGGCCCCCTGAAGCGGGTAGCCGCCGGGGCCGACGAGTCGGCCCTCGGACGTGCGGTAGAACGTGCCGTTGCGCGTGTAGAGCGGGCCGTTCGGACCGGTCAGGACGAAGAACCGGTCCGGGTCGCCGAGCGCAAGGTCATACGGGTGACCGGTTTGCTGTAGCGGACCCGGGCGGAAGTCGTGGTACACCTGCGCGGTTTTCGCCCCGACGATGTCGCCGGTCGGTTCGGTCGCGCGGCCGAGTACGCGGTCGAACGTTTCAAATACGAGGCCGCGCTCGCGGTACCCGGGCGCGGTGGCGTTCGCGAGGTTGTACGCGGTCACCTCCTGTTGCTCGGAGGCGACCACGAGGGCCGACGCGGCGCTGTACATCCCGCGGATCATGGCGAATCGTCCGGGCGGTAAGTTCCCCCAGACTAATCGACCGTTACAACCAGCAGAGTTGACCGCAAACGAACAATGTGCGCACGAAGCCGATGGGGCTCGTCGTCACGCAGCCGGCGGGGCGTTCGTCGCCTGACGGGCCTTGCGCGCCTGGATGAACGAGTTCACGCACATCCCGACGAACACCACGCACACCAGGATCATCAGTTCGCCGGCGACCGCGGACTTCGCCAGCGGATTGAACTCCTTGTTCGGGTCGTTCATCTGGCGGATCAGGGGTGCGAACCCACCGATCGCACCGACGAGACCGATCACCGCGGCCAGGTGCATCACGTGCTTGCGCAGGTTGTCCTTGAACGCGAGTAAACCACACACGATCAGTGCCGCGCCGAAGAACGCCGGGATGAGTGCCGTGGGGCTGACGGAATCTTGCCCCGGCTTCGGTTCGGCCGTTCCATAACTCACGATCCCGATTAGAACCAGTAGGGCGCCGCAAATCATCGTCGGCCAGGCCATCATTGTTGTGTCTCCGTGGTGTTCCGCGTCAACCGCGAGTGCCGTCGGAGATTAACTGTAGGACTTGTCGCACCAGTTCGTCCGGTCCTTCGATGTCCACGGTCCAGGTGTCGATGAAGACAGTGAGCGTCTCGCCCCCGACGCGGAAGTGGTGCAGCCCGACGCCCAGCGACTCCCAGTCGCTCTCGTTCGCCGCGCCGACCCCGGCCAGCGCGCCGAGAAGCCGCTCACGGGTCTCGTAATCGTCGGACGCGCAGATGTCGGCTCGCATGGTTATTTCCTGGGACCGCGGGCGTCCCGCCCGCCGCTTTGCACTTCAGCTGCGTTGCACGATTCATCGCAAAGCAACACGACAGGCGACGCGGCGGGCGGGACGCCCGCGGTCCCAGGAATGAGCCTATTCCCATTCGATCGTCGCTGGCGGCTTGCTGCTGATATCGTACACCACGCGGTTGACGCCCTTCACCTTGTTGATGATGTTCGTCGCGACCCGCGCGAGCAGGTCTTCGGGCAACCGCGACCAGTCGGCGGTCATGAAGTCGTCGGTCT
>CAZBXY010000067.1:0-28989 GCA_964495365.1 uncultured Frigoriglobus sp.
AATCTCGCTGTTCCTGCCGCTCATCAAGCTGCTGGAAGGCCTTTCGAAGTAAGTGTGAGTGCGGGTGTGAGTGTTCAAAAAGTGTGAGTGCGAGTGCGAGTGTGAGGAAAGGCAGTCAACCGGAGCCACCAGATTCTTGTCTTTCCTCACACTCGCACTCGCACCCACACTCCGATACAGGAGATACGTCATGACGCGGCGGAGCGGGGGCGGGCGGGGCGGGTTCACCCTGATCGAACTCTTGGTGGTGATTGCGATCATCGTCGTGCTAATCGGGCTGCTCTTGCCCGCGGTGCAGAAGGTCCGCGACGCCAGCGACCGGGCCGAGAACCGGGCCCGGTTCTTGGCGATCAACACCACGATGAACACGATGAAGGGGTTGCAGGCCTACGGCAACCCGAAGTACATCCCGGCCGGGCGGCCCGTGTACAACGCCGCTGGCGTCATGACCGGGTCGGCCCCGTTCCGGTTGCGGAACGCCTACGGTCCCCGCGGAACCGGCACCCTCACGGCCCCGGACATCGATTCGTTCGAGGCCCAGTACCTCATCACGATGTTCAACGTCACCCCCGTGGAAACCACCACCGGGTCGGGCATTTACGAGATCAAGGATCTCGGTTACCGCGACGCGGGCGGCCAGCCGAACCTCGCGGCCGACCTCGACGCCAACCAGACCCTGCTGTTCTTCCTGGGCGGGATCGCGGAAATCGACATGACCAACCCCGCGCGGCCCGCGGCCTTCACCGGGTTCTCGACCAACCCGCAGACGCCGTTCAAGCGCCGGGCCACGCCCGAGGAGCCGCGCAAGGTGACCGGCCTGGACATCGCCGGCAGCGGGAGCAAGCCCCGGTACGCGGTGCCCGCGACCGCGACCGCCCCGGGCAACATCCCGTTCCCCCGGCTGATGGACGCCTACGGCACCCCGTTCGCCTACTTCTGCACCTACCAGGGGCAGACCAACAGGTACTTCGGGTTCAACGACTCGGCCGATATGCTCGCGTTCGTTCCCGGGGCGCCGCCGTTCCCGCCTCCGCTGCCGGTGTTCCAGCCGTACCGGACCGGGCCGAACCGGGGGCCGACCCCGCCGGCGGACCCGTTCGAGAACCCCAGCGGCTACCAGCTCATCTCGGCCGGCAAGGACCGCCTGTTCGGCATCAGCGGCGACTCGAGGGCCGTTGATCAGGCCGGGCAGGACGACCTGAGCAACTTCGCCGAGAAGCAACTGAGCGCGCCGAAGTAACGCACGAGGAGAACCCATGACCCGCACGACCCCGCTTCGGACCCCGACGACCCGGTTCGGCGCGCCGGCCCGGCCCCGCCGGCGGTCCGGCGTCAACCTGATCGAACTCCTGGTCGTCATCGCCATCATCGGCATCCTCATGGCGCTGGTCGCCGCCGCGCTCCACAAGACCGCCGAGGGCCAGAACCGGAAATCGACCCAGGACCAGGTGTTCAAGCTCCAGCAGGCGCTCGACATGGAGTACGAGCGGATCGTCGCCAAGTGTGACGCCGACGCGCGCAACGGCGGCATTCCGCCGGAACTGGTCAACTACTGCGAGGGCAACATGGCCCGCGCGAAGGCCATCTGGACCGCCTACCAGTTGCGGCTGAACTTCCCGGAGACGTTCGCCGAGGCGGCCGTGACGGTCCCCCTGACGGACTCCAGCGGTCGGGTCATCTACGTGGCCAGGCAGTTGTCCACGTTCGCCCCGGTCCAGGGACTGGGAACGTACACCGGGGCCAGCCCGTTCGCCGCCAATGAGGAGAGCGGGGCGCTGCTCTACATCATCCTGACCCAGAGGTCGGTCGGCGGGTCGGCGATGGGCAACTCGGGCGACGACCTCACCCAGGCGTCGCGGCGCAAGGTGACGTTCACGCTCGGTGGCAACACGAAGGAACTGGAGA
Organism: uncultured Frigoriglobus sp.; assembly: GCA_964495365.1. Classification (GTDB taxonomy): domain Bacteria; phylum Planctomycetota; class Planctomycetia; order Gemmatales; family Gemmataceae; genus Gemmata. The sequence goes on from CAZBXY010000067.1 coordinate 1,906, forward strand.
CGTTCTCCGACTTCTACCGGAGCACCATCGGGTTCAACCGGTGGCGGCAAGACCCGGTCGGGGCCGGCGCGCCGGTCGAACTGGAGGCCCCGCCCTACGTCGATGCGCGGGTCGCCAGCGCCACCCCGCGGAACACCGACCCGCTCGACCCGCAGAACCTCGTGTTCGGCTGGTCGGACGTGTACAAGCGGAACCTGATGAACCAGCCGCCGCCGGTCAGCCTGCTGTTCAACGGCCGCAACCGCGTGGCCAACGTGTACTCGCTGGGTTCGACCAAGGTCGATGGCGCGGGCAACCCCACGCCGCTCGACGACATCGTGGGCTACCGGCTCCGGCAGCAAGGGGCCAGAGGGAACATCAAATGACGCCGACACACGCGCGCCGGCGCGCCTTCACATTAATCGAACTGCTGGTGGTCATGGCCCTGATCGCCGCGCTGAGCCTGTTGGCCCTGATGCTCCTGCCGAGCATCCAGCAGACCGACGCGGCGCTGAAGGCCACCGAAGAGGTGCGGGCCCAGAGCAAGATCGCGCAGGCGCTGGCCGCTGGCTCGCGCCAGCCCCGCGGGGTGCGGCTCCTCGTGTCCAACAGCACCGCGCCTTTGGGCAACCGGTTCGCGACCGAACTGCAACTGATCGAACAGCCCCCAGTCGTCGTTCTCGACCCGTTCACGCTGGCCGACAAGAACGGCGTGGTCGGGTCGGGGATCAACGGCCCCTTCGTCGAGCTGATTTACGAGCTGTACAACGGCACCGAACCGAGCATCGACCCGTACGTGACCGCCGTTCCGCCGCTAAACTCGATCAAGACCCGGCACTGCTACATCCGCGGGCTGACCGCTGACCAGCGGTCGCAGGTCCGGGCCGGCGGGATGCTGGCGCTGCCGGCCCTCGGCTCGTGGTCCCGCATCAATTCCGACATCGGGGCGATGCCGGACACCGACGAGGTGATCCTGGAGGTTTACCCGGACACCTACCTGGGCGCGGCCGCCGCGTACCGGACGTACCACGCCGGGATCTACGGCCCGCCGATCCCGCTCTTGGGCGTCCCCACGACCCCGCTGCCGCGGAACACCGCGGTCGATCTGGACATCAGTTTGCCCCCGATTCAGGTTCCGGCCAGCGGGGTCGTTCCGCCCTACGACATCCTGTTCGCCCCGGACGGGCAGACGATCGCGGTGGGCGGGGTGAACCCGACCAGCGCCGGACCGACCCCGACCAACGCCGGCGTGTATTTGTGGGTGCGCGACGTGACGAAGGTCGTCAACCCAGCCGCGACGGGCGCGATTCCGAACAACAGCATGTACGCGCCCCACTACGGCGGCCGGAACCTCCAGTGGGCCGACGCGTTCCGCCGCGGCGGCGAACACCACGCGGTGGGCATCGCCAACGGGTTCGTCGGCGTGGCCCCGATCCAGTGGCCGCAGCCCGACGGCTCGTACCCGGTCGGGACCGGTGACGAGTTCACCTTCGCCCGCAAGCGCGCGAACTGAGCGATGGCCTCTTGGCAAGCCGCGACTGCCAGGGAGCGGGGCTACGCAAGTGAAGTAACGTCTGCGGTTCTTCAGTTGTATTGCCCGCTCCCTGGCGGTCGCGGCTCGCCAAACTAACCGGGAACCGCTCTGGAGGCGGGCTTTCAAGCCCGCACCGCAAAGAAAGAGAATCTCGACCGGACCGGTAATGAACACGTCAGGGCCGACCGCTCCGGTCACGAACCGACCCGCCCGCGTTTTTTGGAAACCCGCTTCCCCTGCATAGTATTCTGTCGGCCGCGGACCCGTTCCCGCGGCCGGCACGAGGGCGACACATGATCCGCCGACCGACAACCCGCCGGCCCGGTACGTCCCTGTTGGAAGTTCTGGTCGGCCTCGGCATCATGGCCGTGGGCGCGATCAGCGCGTTCGTCCTGTTCCCGCTCAGCGCCATCAACGTGAGCCGGGCGATGGTGGACGACCGCGCCACCACCTGCGCGATCACCGCCGACGGGCAGGCCCGCGACTTCCACCGGCGGAACGTGGTGGAGCGGGAAGCCATGGGGCTGCCGGCGTCGGAGGCGTACCACTTCGCGATGGACAACCCGGCCGTCGGCGGGGTCACCGCGATGCCCCCGCTCTCGCCCAACGACCCCAACCCGAGCTACCCGGTGTTCACCGACCCGATGGGGATCGCGGCCCGCGGGGTCGTGCCGGTGGGCACCTTCGCTACCCGCGTCGGCACGACATTCGTCCCCCGGGTGGACCTGGCCGTCACCACGGGCAACAAGTCGCTGGCCCTGCGGTTCTGTAGCCAACTGGACGGGCTGACGTTCGACGAGGGCGGCAAGGTGCCCGGCGGGTTCGACATGCGCGAGCTGCGGTACAACTGGCTGTGGGTGTTCCAGCGCCCGTCGAACCGCGACCGGTACACGGTCCGCCAGCAGATCGTGATCCACGACAAGCGGCAGCACCTGTTCGCCCCGCCCGGGTCCGAGGCCGGGTACGACAACGTCCTCTTCGTGCCCGGCGAAACGAGCATTTCCAATGTGCCCGCGATCGCCATCGACGCCGGGCTGCGCCGCGGAAGCTGGGTCATGGACGCCACGGTCACCGACGGCTCGGCGACCGACACCCCCGAGGGCGACGGCAATCGGCGCCCGAAGCGGCACGCGGAGTTCTACCGCGTCCTGAGCGTGACCGAGAACACGAGTACGAACCCCTCGACCTACGTGCTGGAGGTTCACAAGGAGATCACCCGGCCCGACGGGCTGCTCGCGCGGACCGCGGGAGCCAACCCCTACGCCTACACCGGCACGCTGGTCTTCTTCCCGGCGGTCGTCGAGGTGTTCGAGCGCCCGGTGCTGACCGGCCTCGCCGGCCAGTAGCCCGCGGGCCGCAGAAAGAACCGATACGCGGAATCGTGGCGCACGCGGCCCGCGTGCACCGAGGACAGAAGCACGCGGGCCGCGTGCTCTACGACGGACACAAGCCCCCGAACGCCGGCAGCCCGATGTGAGGCGATGATGACCCGCACGACACAGACGCGCCGCGGTGTGACCCTGGTCGAGATGCTCGTGGCCACGGCCCTGTGCATCGCCGGCATGTGGATGCTCACCTGGATGTTCCAGCAGGCGACCGACAGCTTCAGCCTGGCCAACGCGCAGGCCGGGCTGACCGGCCAGCAGCGGATGGTCACGCAGGTCATCGAGCGCGACTTCAAGGGCGACCGGTTCACCGAGGACGACACCCGGCCCAACCGCGGGGTCCGGCTGAGCGACATCCTCGTCGGCTCGCCGCGCCCGCGGGCCGGGTACTTCTGGGCCCGCAGCCGCCCGACCGACGGGACCATCAACATCCTCGAGGGCGGCGGGACCGGCGCGCCCGACAGTTACGGGTTCTACTCGTCCCGCTCGGCCGACCACTTCTTGTCGTTCACCTCGATCCTGCCGGACTCGCCGGGCAACCGGTTCTACGCCACCATCCGCACGCCCAGCGGGCAGCAGTACTTCGCCGGCAGCGCGGTCGAGCTGTCGTACTTCCTGGTGCCGACCGGCACCTCATCGACCGGGGCGCAACTGTACGACCTGATGCGGGTCCAGCGGATCGTCGCGCTCTCGACTTACGACGCCGCGGACTACCAGCGGATGGCGGTCGCGCCCGGGTACACCGCCGGCGACGCCGTTCACGAGGTGATGGTGGCCGCCAACGGCGCCCCGCCGCAAATGTACACGCTCGCGAACCTCGCCACCGTCACCGGCCCGGCCTTCCCGCGGTTCGTCCCGGGCACGACCCGCGCGGTCACCAGCACGCGGTACGGCGAGGACCGGCTCATGTCGAACGTGCTGTCGTTCGAGGTGAAGTTCACCGGCGAGCGGGCCAACCTGAACGGGCCCAACCCGTGGCCGCCCGCCTCGAACAGCCCCAACGAGTGGCCCCGCCGGTTCGCCCCCGACCCGACGACCCCGCCGGGCTACCTGGGCAACTCCGACTTCCCGTTCGACAACCTGCCCTACGACGGGCAACTCGACTCGGCCGCCCCGAACGGCGTGACGGGCAGCCCGCGCCAGCCGCTCCGCGTCACCGCGGCCCAGATCCGCATCCGCTCTCTGAGCGGCACGGTCGCCCGCCAGACGACGATCGTGGTGAACCCGTAACCGAACCGAACACCGGCGCCCGCCCGCCTGGAGATCGAACTCATGTTCCGGCCGCTCGCACGCTCGTACCGGCGCCCGCCCCGCCGCGGGACCAGTTTCACGCTGATCGTGGTCGTCATGATCTCGCTTGCGGCGTCCGTGGGCGTCGCGTTCGCCCTGTTCGCCGGGCAGACGCTCCGCACCAACGTGGCGATCAAGGAGGGGCAGGGCGGCGGCGCGCTGCAACTGCCGCGCGGGCCCGACCCGTCGGGCACCCTCAACCGGTTCTTCACCGCGCTGCTCTTCGACGCCGGCGACGACGCCCCCGAAGACGTCACCAACGCGCTCCGCGGGCACAGCATCGCCCGCTCCATGTACGGGCGCGACGTGGCCATCTACGGCACCCCGGGCCTGTTCAACACGACCCCGTGGAACGGCGTCGGCATGTTCCGCGAAGACATGGCCGCCTACGGCGTGCCCGGACTGACCGGCGACCGCGGCGCCCAGGTCAACAACACCAAGATGCTGATCGGGCCGCCGGGCAGCGCGGTCCAGGTTCTCATCGACCCGGAATACACGGGGCTGCGCCCGCGCGACGCCGCCGGGAACCTGATCGGCCCGTTCGACCTGGCCCACGCGGCCACCCGCACCTACATCGGCCGGAACGCCGGGTACAGCTTCGCCGACCTGAAGAACTTCTTCGAGGGCGCCGTCGATCCGGCCACCGGGCAGGTGCTCACCCCGTCGTTCCACCGCCCGTGGCTGTGGAACAGCCAGATCCCCGGACCGGGCGGCGTCCCGATCCTCACCACGCTTGACCCGAACAACCCGAACTGGACGAACACCCCTGGTCGGTTCCTGGCCCTCCGCCCGCGCCCCGGTACGGCCGCCGAACCGGAACACCCGCTGTTCCCGCGCGTCCCGCCGAACGCCGACGGCACGTTCACCGGCGACGTGCAGAACTGGCCGGGCGGGTTCGTCTACGACTTCGACCCCGCCTTCCCCGGCGACGCCACGAGAAAGAAGTATTACGCCCGCAACGACAGCCTGTGGATGTACCTCGGCCAGCAGCCGGTCCGGTTCGCCAACCGGCGCGTGATCCCGATGGTCGCGGCGCTGATCGTCCCGCTCGACGGGTTGCTCAACGTGAACGCCCACGGCAACAACTACGGGACGGGCGGCGCGCACCTGTCCTACGCCGGGCACGGGCCGTGGGAAGTGAACCTCGCCGGCGTTCTGGGCACCGACTGGCCGACCGTACTCGGCGGCACGAACGGCCGCGTCACCGCCCCGCCCCTGATGGCGCGCAGCGGGGCCGTCTCGCGGGCCTACGAACCGAGCCGCAACGGGCCGCTGCCGGCGTTCTCCCCGGTCGCGTGGAATGCCAACGCGGTGACCCGCCCGGCCTACCCGGCCGGTGCCAACCTGACCGGGGTGCCGGGGTTCGCTGCGGCCAATTTCCAGAGCACCAACAACGCCGAACCGGCCCACCCGGCGCTGTACAACGGGACCGACTGGGGCACGGCCGGCTCGCCGCGGGCGTTCCCGATTAGCGACGTGAAGCGGTTGCACCTGCGGTACGCGTTCAGCCCGGACTGGTACGCCGCCTCCGACGTGGCCTCGACCGCGGTCGCCCCGAACGACCTGTTCGGCAACCCGACCGACCCGACCGGCCCGCCCGGCAACACGAACTTTCAGTTCGTCTACGCGACCGGGGTGAACACGTACAACGGCTACCGGCTCAACCCGGCGCACACGAACCGCGCGCTCGTCACGCCTCGCAGCAACAGCCTCGACCGGCCGAAGATCGCGCCGAACTTCGCCAACCGCGACGGACCGCTGGCTCTGGCCCTGCTGCCGACCCAGAAGCCCGGCCCGGTGTTCGCCAGCCCGTTCCCCATGCCGGGCACCCCGCGCGGGATGACCTTCACCGACTTCCCCGCCGACAACCGGTGGGTAAACCGGATGGCCGTACTCGGCACGGTCGATGTCAACCGCCCGCTGCCCGACTACCGCGTCAATCCGGCCCAGCCGCTCTCGGCCACGAACGTCAACGCGGCCACCGTCGCGCTGGCCGACGCCGACCGCCGCAAACTGGCCCACGACATCTTCGTGCGACTGGCCGCCGCGACCGGCGCCGGGCTGAACATCGGCCTGACGCCCACCACGTACCCGCTGGCCCCGCTGCCGCAGCCACAGTACACGGTGGATCCCACTATCGTGCCCGGCTCGCCCCAGTACAACGCGCTGCGCTACCTCGCGCAGCTGGCCGTGAACATCGTTGATTTCCGCGACGACGACGACATCAGCACGGCGTTCGTGTGGAACCCGGATCCGGGGTTTCCCGATCCCTACAACGCAGCGAACTTCGCGGCTGGCGCTATCAACAACCGCGTGGTGTTCGGCGTCGAGAAGCCGCGGCTGGTCCTCAACGAGGTGTACAGCGAACTGACCAACGCCCCGACCGACCCGGTTAACGGCGCCGACGCCAACGGCGACGGGATCCCTGACGGTCTGATGGCCGGCTCGCAGGCCCACGTCAAGTTCTGGGCGGAGTTGCTCAACCCGACCAACGCGACCCCGCCGATCATCCCGCCGCCCCCGCCCGGCACTCCGTCCGTCGCGGTGGCCGACCAGGTGCCGTTGTCCGCGTACCAGATCCAGATCGCGCGGGCCTTCCGCACGACGGGCGGCGTCGAGGACCGCAGAACCTTCCTGTACAACGCCGGGAACTCGATTGGCAACTTCGGTGGATCGGCCGATGCGACCTTCACGTTCACGACCGCGAGCCCGGGCGGCCCGACGCAGGTTGGCCCGAACAACGGTAACTATACCATCGCCGGGTCGTTGCCCGCGGGCGGCATCGTGCTCGCCGGTCCGCCGGTCACCCCGGTAAAAGCCGGCTCGGCCGAGTACAACCCCTCGACCGGCAACTGGGCGAACGCGAACACCCTCCGCACGCCGGGACTGGCCCCGGCGGGGGCGCCCGTCGGCGGGATGGGTTACACACTGGTCATGCCCGCGGCCGGGGTAGTGAACCCTGCCACGGCCGAGTTCCGGCACCACATCGTCCTGTTGCGCCGGACCCCCAATCCGTACCTCCCCGCGAACGTAACCGACAACCAGTTCGTCACGGTTGACATGATGGACTACGTTCCGTCGTTCGACGTGCTGCACCGCGACGTGGACCAGGGCACGAGCCGGCGGCAGCGCCCGCTGGACGCGAACGGCTACGATCCGAACACCACGCGGTACTCCGTCGGCAAGGTGCAGGCGTACGCCGGCCAGTCCGCCACGGTGGTGCCGCCGGCAAACGGCCCGGGCGTGTACAACAACTACTTGTTCCCGTCCTCGATGGTGCTGGACCAACGGCCGTCAACGCCGGACCCGGAGATGAACGCGCCGCGGAACACGTTCGCCCGGCACAATGGCACGAGCAACACAACGGCCCCGGCGAACACGTTCACCCCCGGCACCCCGGCCTCGTTGGCGGGCGGCGAAACGATCATGACCCCGTTCGACTGGATGGTTCACCTGGACCGAGCGGTAACCAGCGAGATCGAACTGTTCCAGGTCCGCGACACGGCCCCGCACCGGGTCACGGAGCGGTTCCTGTTGGGGCCCCCGGTGGCGCCTGCGGCGATCCCCGGCGTCACCTACGAGAACGGGTTCGCCCAGTGGCGGTCCACCGACAACGGCATCGCCCGGGCGCTGGAGTTCCTGACCGTCAAGCCGTTCACGGCCAACGTGGCGCACGGCGGCCGCGCCCCGGGCAAGATCAACGTCAACCCGCTGCCGGACAAGCGAGTGCTGTCGGCCCTGCTCGACCCGCAGGCGGGCAACGAGTTCAACAACGCGTTCGTGGACAGTAACGCCTGGGCGCAGTGGGTCAATTCTCGCAACTTCGACCCGACCGTCGTGCCGGGCGGGGCCGGAGTGATTCCGCGCCAGCTCGCCAACGGTACCGCCGTGGCCCAGACGGCCGTCGCCCCGACCCAGACGATCCACGAGGGCGCAGCGACGGCGCCGGCGGGTCCGAACCGCCCGTTCCTGCCCTGGGGCGCGCCGGCGGCGACCGGAAGCCCGGCCCCGTTCGCCGCTTACCCGAACGGCGGCGGCGAGAACCAGACGATCCTGCGGTACAACCCCGCGGACCCCAACCGCGTGCCGTACCTGTACACCGGACTGCCGACCGACACGACGGTAATGCCGCCGCGGACCCGGTACGGGGCGGTCTCCACCCCGCCGGAGCCGGTGCGGAAGATGATGAACAACGTCACCACCGTGAGCCACACCTACGCGGTGTTCCTGACGATCAGTTACTTCGAACAGGACTTCCAGACCGTCAGCCCCACGAGCGGGCAGCGGGACGGGGTGATCGATCTGGGCGGCGGGGTGTTCATGCCGCGGATCGCACAGGAAGCGTACCTGAACGTGCCCGGCGACCTGCGGCAGAAGTTCGTCGGGGTGATCGACATGACCGGCATGGCGATCGACCCGACGACCAACGCCCCGCCGACGGTGACGCCGTTCTTCACGACGCTGGCCGCGACCGCCCGCACGGGCGATACGACGATCTCCGTTGTGACCGACAACCTGTCCGCCACCGTCACGACCGACGGAGTGGCGGTCCCGTTGATGCCCATGGCAACCGGCAGCAAACTGGTGCTCGGCTACGGGACCGAGGAGCAGGTGGTGAACATCCTCTCTGTGACAACGCCGCCACCACCACCAGGTCAGCCGACGGTGACGGTAGTGACGTTGGATCCAACAACTCCGCTCCTGCGAACCGCGTGGGGCGGGTCGTCGGTGTCGAACGTGCGCCCGGGTTATCCCGGCGTGCAGGGCGGGAACTTCAAGTACAACGACCCGGCCGCCAAACCGGTCCTGCCATACATCGAGCGGGTCCGGTAGCCGCCGGCGACCGGCCCTCGGATTTGAGCCGCGGAGCGGCGCTTGATGGTGGCCCGGGGTGAGCGAGGCTTTGCGAGCGCAACCCCGGGTCGGCGCACAAGAAAACCTCAAGCCCCGGCGGGGCGCCGGAACCAACCGCAAAGGTACCGGCGCCCCGCCGGGGCTTGGTTCTGTTTCGCGGGATTTCCGAGAGTTTCGCTCGCAAACTCCGGCTACAGAAGAAGGGAACTCACCCACACGATCCGGTATAAGAGAGCTTGTGTGCCCTCACAGCGCGAGCGGCTTGAGGGGCTTGACCATCTCGCCGGCGGCGAGCGCCCACCACGCGATCTTGCAGATGATGTGGATCGCCTGATCGACGTGGAGCGAGTACCACTTCTCGCACTTGCCGTAGTCCGTGAACCAGTGGATCACCGTTTCGGCCGTGGCGACCGCGGCGACGACGGTCCAGTCGAAGTCCATCCAGCGGAAGATCGCGCCGACCGCGGCCCCGTGCAACAGCGCGTGGGAGGTGAGCCAGTAGTACCACGGCACGCTCGCCGCCAATGGCGCGGTAGACTTCCGGCACTTGCACACCGCCATCGAGTCGTTCTGTAACGAATAATCCATCAGCGCGTGTGCCGCGATCAGGAAGAACAACAACGCGAAGAGCATACGTGCGACCCTGCAGGGTGCCCAATTCTACCACGGCGCCTCGTGTGTCACAGTCCGGGGCCGGGTGAAACCGGCTTGCGGATTATCCGGCTCAGCAGTACGGCCGCTACGAGCAGTCCGCCCGACAGGTAGAACGCCCCGTCCCACTGTTTGGTCTGGTCCTTGATGTAGCCGGCGAGTTGGGGGACGAAGAACGCCGCCCCCCAGCCGACGAACACCAGCCCGTAGTTCAGGCCCATGTTCTTCGGTCCGTAGTAGTCCGCGGTCACCGCCGGCATCACCGCCAGCGTGCCGCCGTACTGCCAGGCCATGACTCCGATAATAGCGAATAACAACAGGACATTCTTCTCCGCAATGACCCACGGGGCGGCGAACAGGCACAGGGCCGACACCAGCCCGTTGATCGCGTAGGCGTTGAGCCGCCCGACGCGGTCCGAGTAGCGCCCGGTTCCGACGCGCCCGAGCGCGTTCACCACGCCGATGAACGTAACCAACAGCCACGCGTTCTCGGCGAAGAACCCCGTCTTGCCCGCGGCGTCGGTGAGGAACGTCTTGGCGTTGGCGATGACGAGTAGCCCCGACTGTGCGGAGCCGATGAACAGGAACACCAGCCCGTAGAACTGCCAGGTGCCGAGCATCTGCTTGGCGGCGAAGTCCTGTGTCTGCGCCGCGCGGGGAGCGTTAGCCCCCTGTTCTTGCAGCGGCGCCGGCGCGACGTACCCCGGCGGGGGCGGGCGGAGCAGTTGCCCCGCGACCACCACGACCACCGCGAACAGCGCGCCCAGCCCCACGAAGCTGCCGGTGAGGCCGTGGGTGCGAATGAGGTAATCGGCCAGCGGCGAGATGTAGACCGCAGCGGCCCCGTAGCCAGCGACGACCAGCCCGACGATCAGCCCGCGGCGGCTACTGTGGAACCACTTCACCGCCGCCGGCGTCGCCGCGGCGTAACCGAGGCCCATCCCGATCCCGCCGAGCACCCCGAAGCCGAGGATCAGCCCCTCGTAGCTCTTCATCAGGCCCGCGACGACGCACCCGACCGCGAGGAACAGCCCGCCGAGCGTCGCGCCGATCTTCGCCCCGTAGCGGTCCTGGAGCCGCCCGCCGGGGATCATGAACAGCGCGAACGTGACCCCGCACACCGCGTAGGCGACGGTGCCCTGGAAGTTGTTGAGGTACGTCCAGCCCTCGTTCAGCCCCTCCATGGGCTGACCGGCACGCGCCTCGTTCACGAGCGCGGCCTTCCACACGCTCCAGCCGTAGAGGATGCCGAGGCACAGGTTGACCGCCGTGCCCGCAGCGGTCACCGCCCACGCCCGCGCCGGAACCGACATTCGCGCCTCCGAGATTGAGCCGCACGAGTAACGCAGATGAGTGGCACGATAAAGACCGACGGACGATTGACCAGAGGACAGACAGAAGAGGAACTAACCACAGAGGCACAGAGACACAGAGAAAGCCAGGAAGATTGAGTTCAAATCAATCTCTGCTTTCTGTCTTCCTCTGTGTCTCTGTGCCTCTGTGGTTAGTTCCTCTTCTGCCTTCTTGACCTCCGTCTTCGCGTTGGCACGCCCCCTGTCGGTCGCTATCATCCGGGAACTTGCCGAAGTCTTCTTCGCAGTGAGAACCCACATGTTCACCGGGCTGTTCGTCGGGCTAGTGCTGTGCGCGGGCGCCGAACCGGCCGAACCGGACGCGGTCGAGGCCCACAAGGACGCGCTCGCGCGCTACGGCGCGGCCCTGTGGAACCTGCGCCGCGAGCGGCTCCTCACCGCCGTCCGGCAACTCGAAGCCGCCGCGAAGGCCGACCCGGACGCGACCGAACCGCTCAAGGAACTCGCCAAAACCTACGCCCAGCTCGGGCGCGAGGTCGAGGCGATCCGGGTCGCCCGGAAGGCGCTCGCCAAAGATCCGGGCGACCACGACACCGCGATCCTCCTTGCCCGGTTGCTCGGCGCCGCCGGCGAACTGAAGGACGCGGTTGCGGCGGCCAAACTTGCAGTCGCTAGCAAGACCCTCGCGGAGAAGCCGGACCGGGCCGTTCGCGCCTACCGCGAACTCGCGAAGCTGTGTGAGAAAGCCAACGACCTCGCGACCGCCGAACTCGCCCTGACCAAGGCCGTCGAACTGCTGACCGACCCGCGCCCGGCCACGCTCGCGGCCCTCGGGTTCACCCCGAAGGAGGCCGACGCCGAAGCGGCCGACTACCTCGAACGGCTCGGACGTGTTCGCGTCAAGCTGAAGAAGTTCGACACCGCGATCGAGGCCTTCTCTTCGGCCGCCGCGCTGTACGGCGACCCGAAGCGGGCCAACGACCCGGCCGGCGCGGCCCGGCTCGCGTGGAACCTCTCCGGGGCGCTCGAAGCCAAGGGCGATGCGCCGGCGGCGCTCAAGCACCTCGAACAGTTCCTCAAGTTCCAGCCGCGCGCCGCAGAGCCGTACCAGCGGTTCGCCCGCCTGCTCCGCGCCGCCGGGCGCGAGGACGACGTGGTGCCGCTCCTCCAGAAGTACGCCGACGGCGACAAGAAGAACCGCCCCTTAACCGCGGTGCTGGCGGCCGAGATCGCCCGCGAGCCGTCCGGCCGCGGCCTGGCCGACGGGATGTTCGCCACGCTCACCAGCGAGACCGCCGAGCCGGAGGTGATCGCGGTCGTGGTGCGGTCGCATCTGGAGACCCGGCGCCCGATTGAGATCATCAAGGACCTGGACCGGGCGTTCGCGGCCCTGAAGGACGACGACAAGGACAAGGGGCCGAAGCTCCCGGACACGCCCGCGCGGGCCGCGGCGAAGGCGTTCGCCGGCGAGAAGGCCCGGGCCTACGCCGACGCGCTGGAGGCCGAACCTGATGGCGTCGCTGCGCTCCTCCGCGCCGCCAGCGACGACCTGCGGACCGGGGCCAAGCACCCGCACGGCACGTACTACTTCCTCGGCGCGCTCGCCGCCAAGCACCACAAACTCGAACTCGCCGAACTCCAGTTCCGGCAGGCCGTCCGGTTCGCCCCGCCGGGATCGCTGTGGGAGCCGTACAGCTCATTGCTCCAGGTGCTCCGGCTGGCCAACAAGTCGGCCGAGATCGAGGCCGTGTGTCTGGACGCGCTCGCCGCTCACGAGCGGAACGGGTTCAGCGGCCTCGGCGTGCTCCTCAACTTCCACCTGTCGCTCGCGCTGGCCGAACAGGGCAAGGCCGACGCGGCGCTCGCCGCTGCGGACAAGGCCATCGCCCAGGCCGGTGACACGAACCGGGTTCTGGTCCGCGTCCGCAAGCATCTGGTGCTGCGCGTTCTCGGCCGGTGGGCCGACGCGATCGAGTACGGCAAGAAGCTGCTCGACGAGTTCGACACCCCGGCCGACCGCGCGCAGCTCCTTCGGGCACAGGCCGGGGCTTTTTGGGGTGCGAAGAAGCCCGCCGAAGCGGAGGCGCTGTTGCGGGCGGTGCTGGACGACGACCCGGACGACGCGGTCGCGTGCAACGACCTCGGTTACCACCTCGCCGACCAGGGCCGCAACCTGGATGAGGCCGAGCGATTAATTCGGCACGCGATCGCCGTCGATCGGATCGACCGCCGCAAGAGCGGCAGCGCCGCGGCCGAGAGCGGGATCTACCGCGACAGCCTCGGCTGGGTGCTGTTCCGGCAGGGGAAGCTCGCGGAGGCGCGGGCCGAGTTGGAGAAGGCCGCGGCGCTGCCCGACGGCGCGGTCGATCCGGTCGTGTGGGACCACCTCGGCGACGTGCTGTTCCGGCTCAACGACAAGTCGAAGGCAAAGGCCATGTGGGAGAAGGCGAAGGAGATGTACGAGGCCGACCTGCGGCTCTCGGCCCGCGGGCGCCGCGACGGCCGGCTCGACGAGGTGAAGCGGAAGCTGACGCGGGTGCCGTGAGCGAACCGGCGCGATCCGCGCTCGTGTTGATCCAGTCGCTCATTAGGGTCGTTGTGCAATAAGTTTTGGTCCGGTCGTTCCCCTCCTCACTGTCGGTCAGGCCTCGGTCTAGTGACCTGCGGGAGAAGATCCTGGCGTACATCGCGTACTACAACCGGACGCGAGCCAAGCCATACAAGTGGACTGACACCGGTCACCCGCTCAACGTGTGAAACCAGGAAACCCTCTGCTTGGGTGGCAGCCGAATTCAGCCAACGTGATCTAGTAGATAGTGAAAAACAGAAGGCCAGAGACAGTGAAGAGTGAAAAGGCGGAAGGCCAGAACCTTTCACCGCTTTGTCTTTTCACTAACCACTGACCACTGGCACTAACCACTGACCACTGGCACTAACCACTGCTCGCGCAGCGAGCTAGCGGCCGTACCACGCGACCAGGCGCGGGAGGTCGCCGCGGGTGGCCAGAAGCCGCAGCGCGAACTTCTGCCGGGCCGAGCCGAGCAGCGGGTTGAACCCGAAGTTGTCATCGACCATCCGCACGGCCCGCGTCACCGCGGCGTCGGCCGGGTGCCCGCCGGCGACCAGCACCCGCGCCAGCCACATCGCGATGGGGTAGGTCAGGGCGAGCGACTCCAGTCCTTCCCATACGCCCAGGCCGAAGTTCGTCGGGCCGCAGAACTGGAGCGACTCGACCTTGATGCGGTGCCAGCGGACCAGCAGCGCCACCGCGCCGGCGCCCAGTTCGCCCATCGGCGTGTTGGCGGCGGCGAACGTGCCGGCGTCGGGGAGCGCGGCGTGGAGCCGGGGCACGCGCCCGCGACCCGAAGCGAACCGCACCGCCGACCAGAGCCGGCTCACCGGGCCACCCAAAGCCGGGCCTTTCTCCGTGCCGTGGTCCTTCCGCGCGTACACCGCGACGAGTTGCCGGAACACCGTGCGCCCGGCCCAGCCGGGTCTCGCCACGTCCGCCGCGGTCTTCGGCTCATCATCGTCGGCGGCTTCGGCCAGCACGCGCAGCATCTCGCTGAGCCGCTCACCGGTCACGGCCTTCTTTTTGTCCCCGCCGCCGTCGAAGGTGGCCTTGCGGAGCATCGAGACGACGAACAGCACCTTCCGCCACCGGCGCTCGAACGGGTCGGCGTCGTTGGCGATCATTCGCGAGACGGCCGCGGCGATCCGCCCGACATCGGCCCACGGCACGACCTGCGACCCGTGGAGCGGCGGGGCCGGGGCGTCCGCAGCGCCCTTCGCGTTACCGGCCTCGAGCGCCGCGGCGAACTCGCGGGCCTGGGGCAGGTGGTTGGTGAGCGGCCCGCCCTTGTTGTCGGCGGCCGACGGGCACGCCATCCGCAGCCCGAGATTCCAGTGATCGCCGGCGGGAACCAAGAGGAGCGGGTAGACGCGGCACGCCATCGGCTTGGCCGCGGCGCCGTGTTTGGCGTGGATGCGGCAGAGGTTGTCCGCGCCGAGGAACACACACGCCCCGTCCGGGCGGTGCGCGAGGTGATACTCCGATCCGCGCCGCGTGAACAGCGGCACGTTCTGAAAGTCGGGCAACTGCTCCCAGCCCTGGCCCTCGATCCGCGCGCGCTCCTCGGCGGTCACCGGCACCGCGTAACACCGGCAGCAGTCGCCGCACGAGTGGCAGTCCCAGTCTTGCAGAACGGTGAGGGAGCGGACTTGCATGGGTCGAACCGATCCCGGGGTTAGAAACCCCGGGCTATTAGACGGTGACCCCTTCGGGGTCCAGAAGTCAAATGTGGCCCTGAAAGGGTCACTCTGCAATAGCCCGGGGTTTCTAACCCCGGGTTCGCAATCGCCCGAACTATTTGGTTTCGACGAGGAACGTCCCGAAGAAGGGCTGCGCGTACTCATCGTCGGGTCGCAGCTTCGGCCCCTCGGCCGAGAGGTAGTACACGCGGCCGCCGATCGCGTACACCTGGACGACGCGAACGATCCCGCTGTCGCCCAGTTCGAACTTCCACTGACGGCCCGGGGCGTCCGGGCGCTCCTGGTGGGCGAGCCGGTCCGGCTGGCCGAGCGGCGGCGCCCCGACCGCGGCCCGCAGCTTCTCGCCGACGCGGTCGAACCACTCGTCGTCCGGGCGCGGGCCGACCGCGTTCTCGTCGCTCACGGCGAACCGGTACTCGTACCGCGCGCCGTCCGGGGCGTCGGAAACGAGCGTCGCGCGCCGGGAGTCGGCCATCCGCACCAGCCCGTCGAGCGGGGACTTTTCGCCGTCCGTCGGCATCGCCGGGACCGGCATTTGGACCCGGCAGTTGGCGCCCCTCAGCGCGACAACCCCCCACTGGTTCGCGTCGCCGCCCCAGGCGCGGAGGCGGTCCATCAGGTCTTTCTTCAGGAAGAACAGCCCGGCGGCCGAGAGGTACGACAAACAGACCAGCATCAGCACGCCCTTGATGCGGGTCGTGGCCGTCCAGTCGATCGTGTAGACCACGCCCAGGCACAGCGCCGACGCCGCGACCGCCAGCGCCACCGGCACCACCATCGACAGCGCCGCCTCCTGCCCGGTCAGGAACGGGGTGACCCGCCACAACAGCGGGATGCCGAACGGGAGCAGCGCCAGGCCCACGAGCACCGACACCGGCAGCCCGGCGACCGGGCGCGTGTGCGGGTCGTGTTCCGGGTCGGGGACGACGCTGACCGGCGCGGCGGGGAGCGGGGGACGTTCGGGTTCGTTGGCGAGCGGGCGCCGGCGGACGGGAGCGACCGGGACCGCGGGCGCCGGTCGCGGCGCGGGCGCCCGGGCGCGGGGGTGAACGACCGGAATGTCTTCTTCGGCGACGAACGGCACCTGACACCGTGGGCAGGAAACCATGTGCCCGAGCGCCTCGACCGCGACCCGTGACGCACCGCGACACGCCGGGCACTGCACCACCGCCAGCGACATTCCGCGCCCCTCCGAGACGTACCGACTCAACAGCGTAATTGTACCTCGCCTGGCAATTTTCGATTTGCGATTTGTGATTTGCGATTGAAAAACCGAACCGCGGCGTTCCCGGCTTTCTTCAATCGCAAATCACAAATCGCAAATCGAAAATCAGGCCTTTGGGCCAACTTCCTTCGCCTGGAGCAGCTCGACCTTCGCGCCGCGGCCGACCGCGTACTTGAAGTCGGTCTTCTCGGTGCAGGCAGCACCGACGTTGCCCTTCGGGTCCAGCGCCAGAAACGCCACGCGGGCCGGGTGAACGCCGCGGCGCCCGGCAGCGGCGTTGGCGCGCTTGCACGCCAGTTCGCAGGCTTCTTGCGGCGATTTCCCGGCGCGCATCTGCTCGGCAATGAATAGACTCCCGCCGATGCGGATGATTTCTTCGCCCACGCCGGTTCCGCCGGCGGCCCCGGCCTCGTCATCGACGTACAGCCCGGCCCCGATGAGCGGCGAATCGCCCACGCGGCCCGGCAACTTGTACGCCAGCCCGCTCGTCGTGCAGACCCCGCCCAGGTGCCCCTTCGCGTCCAGCGACAGGACGGTTACGGTGTCGTGGTTGAACTCGCTGATGTTGATGTCGGCGGCGCCGGTCTGTTCGGCCGACGCGCGGGCCGGCTCCTTCGCGGGCGCGGCGCCCTTTCCTTTCCGCAGGTCCGGGTGCCTGTCGAGCCACTCCTTGATGCTCTCCGCGGTGTAGGGCACTTCCAGCGGGAAGCCCTGTTGGAGCGCGAACCACTTCGCCCCCTCGCCGACCAGCATCACGTGCGGGGTCTTCTCCATGACCCGCTTCGCCAGCGCCGCGGGGTGCTTGATGTGTTCGACGCACGCGACCGACCCGCAGGCGAGCGTTCGGCCGTCCATGAGACACGCGTCGAGCGTGAGCCGGCCGAGCCGGTCCGGGAGGCTGCCGAACCCGACCGAATTGCGGATGGAAAGGTCGTCTTCCACCGCCTGCGCCCCGGCCAGCGCCGCGTCGAGGGCCGCGGCGCCGCCCGCCAGCGCCTTCATCGCGGCCTCGACGGCGGTCTTACCGAACGGCCAGGTGGCGATCGTGATGGGTTCGGGCATGGTGATTGTGGGGTTGTGAGGTTCCGCGGAGCCACAAACGGCGAGACCCAAATACTAAGCACCCCAGGGAGAAACGCAAGAAGCCGGTGGCGATCTTTCGCCATCGGCTCCACGAATGAGGGAAAAAGGCCGGGCGGACGCGCCGTTGGCGTGGGATGAGGGAGGGACGAGTGCGGGGCGCTCAGGAAACGGCGGTCGAACTCGAATCGCCGGCGGCGGCCGCGCGGCGCTGCTGTTGGTCCAGCGGGAGCAGCTCTTGCCGGTAAATCGGCACGTCGCGCGGGGCCTCGATACCCAGCCGGATCTTTCCGCGGTCGATGTCCACCACCGTGATGCAGATGTTATCGCCGATAAAAATCTTCTCGCCCAGTTTCCGGCTGAGAACGAGCATGGCCGTGTCCCTCCGTTGTGCGTCACTCGTCCGTAAACGCTCACCAATTCTACGCCACGATCGGATTTGAAGTTGGGGCGACCGGGCAAAAGGGGGCTTGACTCCGCCACTAACGGGCGCACGGCCGGAATAATGAGCGCGGCAGACACCCGAATCGGCCCCTTTCACCGCAACTCCTCACCGGGACCGGGTTTGCGTTGACCGCACTTGAGTCGTACTTCCACAGGAAATCGGGTTTCTGAGAGAAATGCGCCGCGCCGGGCGCAAATTCCGCGCCACCGCACCACAAACGGACACGTTGTCCGCGGGACACTTGTGACAGCCCGTTGTCACTTTGTCGTTTCGACACGCGAGAGGGCAGGCGTCGAGATGGCCTCAAACGGCATTCAATGGGTACGATTGGGTGGAAAGCACGAAGACCGGCCGTCTAGAACAGCCGGTCTTCGGCGAGTGTTGGGCAGAACGCTTCCCGACTCGGCCCAACCGCTCGGATTCGCGGCCCTCACGCGCAGCACGCCATCCCGACGCTGCTCGGCGCGTGGACCTTGGTTCGCAGGAACTCCAGCGGGCGCGGGTCGCCCTCGTACCGCGCGTCGGCCGGATGGAAGATCGCCTGCTTCAGCCTGGCCCGTTGCTCCAGAACCGCGAGCTTTTCCGGCGACCCGGGCGCCGCGGTGGTCGGCGACGAGGGCAACGGCGCGCTGCCGGTGAAGTTGCCGACCCCGCGCCGGGCGTACTTCGAGGTAGACGGGTAGAGTTCCTTCACGCCGGGGGCGTAGTAGCAGCTCCAGCACAGGCCCCGCGGGCGGGTGACCTTGGACTTCGTGCAGTGGCGGCAGATCGGGTTCATGGCGTATTTGGGGGGTTGGGTGTTTTGGGTCGGGTTTTGTGTTACATCGAGGCGGTGCGGCCGATCGCGCGGCCGATCGTCGGTTGCGCGACGCGGGTCGGGGCGACGGTTTCGACCGTCACGAGGTAGGTGCGGCTGCTCCTGTTCTTGGCGGACCACTTGTCGGCACACGCCCAGGCGGTGTCCGAATCGTTGAACCGCAGGCGCTGAACCCGGCCGGAGCTGACGGTGCAGATGACGACCTCGTACATGGCGAACTCCTGAATCGGTGGTGTGGTGGTTCGAGAAATCGTTGGGTTTATGCGGCAACTTCGCTGGTTTTGGTCGCTTCGCGGTGCAGTTGCGGGCGGTCGATCGGGAGCCGGTCGGCCAGGGCTTTTTCCACCTCGGCGAGCAGTTCGCGCCGCATCTCGTCCCGCGGCGTGTCGTCGAACCAGTTGAGGAACCAGCGGCACGCGGCGGGTTCGCCGAGGCGCTGATCCGCTTCAAAACAGGCCCGTGCGAAGAACTCCTCGACCTGACCGACCGACTCCAACTCGTCGCCCTGCCAGCCGCAGAAGCCGAGGGCGCACGCGGCCTCGACCGCCCAGTCCTGCACGCACATGAGCGGCGGCGGTGTGGTGGTGCTGCCCTGCGTGAGCCGGGGGTCGTCTCCGCGAAGGGCGTCGCGGAGCGATTCCAGACCGCACGTCGAGAGCACCGGCACGAACCCGTCCCGCCATACCAGACGCCAGCTTTCCATCGTTGCCCCTCCCCACTGCCGGGTCGCTGAAGCCTCGCGGCGAGCGAACCCGATGTCCCCGATGCGTTTCCCCAGTCGGTTGCGTCTCAACTCCTCATATGCATCCGACGCACTATTTATACGTCCGTACACTGAGTCTGTCAACACCTATTCCGTCGGTTTTTTTGATTTTTCTTTCGCCCAGTTTGAATTCGGGAGATTTCCGCCTGTTTTTAACGCCCATAATCCGAGTTAAATAGACATTTCTAGACACGCCGGTTGCCGAAATGAGGAGTTGGAGCGGCGCCGGTGTCGAAATGGACTGAAAAAGCGTCTAGAAGTGTACAATTACACCGTAACTGAGAAACAGGCGTTCAGAATGCGGTGATGGCGAAGAAATGACGCACACCGGAACCGCCGGGGCTACTTTCCGGCTGTGGCCCTGGGTTCACGCCCGGTGCAACCTGTGCGTTCAAGGGCGTGAAGTCTCCAATTGACCGGCACTTTCAACCACCCGCGGCGTTGCGCCGCAGCAATCGCTAACTCCGACCGGCGGTTCCGGTGTGCGTGAGACAGTTTATTGCATTCGGAAGTGATGTCACGCGGCATCGTGGGACCGAGATCGCAACCGAATGGAGCCCGAATGGAGCCGCGACCGGCAGGGAGCGGGCCATTCACCTTTGGAGTCGCGAGCTCGCCCGCTCCCTGCCGGTCGCGGCTCACTTCCCGGTCGCGGCTCACTTCCCGGTCGCGGCTCACTTCCCGGTCGCGGCTCTATTCGCTATTCGCTATTCGCCCGCAACGTACCGATCCAGAAACGCTTTCGCCTTCCGCGCGGTGTTCACCGCGTCGTAGCTGTGCCGGCTCAGTTCGACGTACACCCCGCCGGCGTAGTTCGCCGCCCGCAACCCCGCGAACACGTCGGCGAAATCGACCTCGCCCTCGCCGAACATCAGGTGATCGTGAACGCCCGCTCGCATGTCTTCGATGTGGACGTTCCAGAGGATGTGCTTCCAGTCCGCGAGGAACTTGCTGACCGGCAGTTCGCGGTTGCACACCAGGTGGCCGATGTCGATCGTCAGCCCGAACGCGGGGTGATTGACGCGGGCGTGCAGTTCGGCGAACTTGTCCATCGTGTCGATGAACATCCCCGGCTCCGGCTCGAACGCGAGGCGCACCTTTTTCTTCGCGGCCGAATCCGCCAGTCGCTTGCAGCCGTCCACCAGTCGCTCCATCAGCCTCCGCGGAGTGGCGTCGTCGATCGGTGTGCCGGACCAGAAGCTGACGCAGTCGGCACCGAGTTCCTTCGCAATGGCCGTACATTCCTCAAGAAATGCCATGCGGCAATACCGGTGATCCGCCTCCGGCGAGAGGAGTGTTGGCTGGTGTTTGTCGAGCGGGTCGAGCAAGAATCGTGCGCCGGTTTCGATCACGCAGCGGAGCTTGCGCGCCCACAGATCGTCGAAGACGACGTTCGTGCGGTACGGAAGATCGTCCTCAATCAGCGGGTTGAGGTGATGTACGTCGAGCGTCAGCGCGACGCCGCGGTAGCCCAGTTCCGCCATGATCTCGACGGCGTCCGAGAGCCGGTGGTGGGCGAAGCCGTTGGTGTTGTAGCCGAGGAACATGGGTGGCTTTCACGGAACTGCTTCGAGGATTTCCACTTCCGGCACCTTCTTGCGAAGTTCGTCTTCGAGCGAGGTGAGGACCGTCAGGATAGTGGCAGGGCAGCCGGCGCAGGCGCCGGTCAGCCGCACGGAAGCGATCCCGTCGGCCACGTCCAGCACCTCGATGCCCGCTCCGTCGAGTAAGAGCGCCGGGGCGATCTCGTTCTTCAGCGCGTCCTCGACGCGCCGCCGTAAGTCACTCATGCGCTACCCACCTGAAGAACACGCGAAGCGTGTTCGATGTCCTGCTTCAACTGCGCGACCAGTTCCGCTACCCCATTAAACGGCCGCGTGTCGCGCAACCGGGCGACGAACTCGACTTCCATTGGCTGACCGTACACATCGCCGGCGAAGTCGATCAGGTGAGCCTCGATCTTCTGGGCGTTTTCGCCGAAGGTCGGGTTCGGGCCGATGTTCGCCGCCGCGGGCCATACTCGCCCCTCCACCTCGGCCCGAACCGCGTACACGCCGTTGCCCGGAAGCACGGTGGGCACGGCACCGAGGTTCGCGGTGGGGAACCCGATCGTCCGCCCGCGCTTCGCGCCGGTCACGACCGTCCCCGCAATGCGGTAGTTGCGGTTGAGTAACTCCGCGGCGCGGGTCACATCGCCGGCGACCAGAGCGGCACGCACGCGGCTGCTCGACACGGGTTCGCCGTTAAATGTGAGTTGCGGCACCTCCTCGAACGCCATCCCGGCGGCCAAGCAGAGGTCGCGAAGGGTCGCATTCGTACCGCTGCGCCCGCGGCCGAAGCGGAAGTCGTAGCCCTCGACGATCCCCTTCGCCCCGAGCTGTCGGGCGAGCACGTCCTCGAAAAATGCCTCCGGGCTGAGCGCCAACAGCGCCGGGCTGGTCCGCAACACAATGACGTGATCCGCGCCGAGCGCGTGCAATAGCTCCGCACGTTGCGGGATCGTCGTGAGCGGCGGCCGCTCGGATCCGGGGTGCAATACCTGATGTGGCGGCGTGCCGAACGTCACCACAACCGCCGGCCCGGCAACGCTTTGCGCCAGTTTTCGCGCCGCCGCGACCAGCGCCTGGTGCCCACGATGCACCCCGTCGAAGTTGCCGACGGTCACCGCGCCGCCGGTACACACCGCCGGCGGGTATTCGGACCAGTCGAGTTGAACAATCGCCATATGAAGGAATGATATCAACGGTCGCCACCAACCTTGCAGTTCGTGCCGCGGTGAGTCAAAATCGCTCCAGTTCACTCGCACTCACTCTCACGAGGATACGCCCGTGGCCAAAACCGCCATTTCGCCAACCGATCGCGCCAGCGAACTCCGCAAACAGCTCGACCACCACAACCACCTCTATTATGTGGAGGCCGCCCCGGTCATCTCCGACAAGGACTTCGACAAACTCCTGCAAGAACTCACGGACATCGAGAAAAAGCACCCGGAGCTGGTCACCCCGGACAGCCCGACGCAGCGGGTCGGCGGGTCGCCCATTCCCGGCTTCAAACAGGTCACGCACAAGGTTCCGATGCTGTCGATCGAGAACAGCTACGACGAGGCCGACCTGCGGAAGTTCGACGCGGACGTGAAGAAGGCACTCGGGGCGAAGGCCGCGGTCGAATACATGGTGGAACTGAAGATCGACGGCATTTCGATGTCGCTCACCTACGAGAACGGGAAGCTCGCGTACGCCGTCACCCGCGGCAGCGGGAGCGTCGGCGACGACGTGACGCACATCGTCAAGACGATCGCGGCCATCCCGCTGAAGCTGACGGCTGACAAGCCGCCCGCGGTGTTTGAAGTGCGCGGCGAGGTGTTCATGCACAAGTCGGAACTGGTCCGACTGAACGCCGAGATCGAGGCGAACAACAAGAAACCGGGAGCGAAGAAGCAGGAGCCGTACAAGAACACGCGCAACCTCACCGCGGGCACGTTCCGCTTACTCGACCCGAAAGAGTGCGCGAAGCGGAAGATGACCTTCTCCGCCTACGCGGTCGGCGCGACCGACGGCGTCACCATCAAGAATCAGGTGGAACTGTTCGACACGCTGAAGAAGTTCGGGTTCCCCACCAGCCCGCATTCCAAGCTGTGCAAGACGATCGACGAAGTGATCGCGTGCTGCAACGAGTGGAACGTGAAGCGCAAAGATCTGCCGTATGACACCGACGGCATGGTCATCAAGGTGAACGACTTCGCGCAGCGCGAGAAGCTCGGTTATACCGCGAAGGTGCCGCGCTCGGCGAAGGCGTTCAAGTTCGACCCCGAACAGGCCACCACGAAGCTCGGCGCGGTCGTGTTCCACATCGGGAAGTTCGGCGAACTGACCCCGGTCGCGACCTTTGATCCACCGGTCGATCTGTCCGGCTCCACGGTCACGCACGCGAGTATGCACAACGCCTCGTGGGTCGCGGAACGCGACGTGCGCATCGGCGATACCGTGGTGGTCGAGAAGAAGGGCGAGATCATCCCGCAGATCGTGGAAGTGCTGAAGGGCGAGCGGAAGGGCACCGAGAAAGTCGTTACGTGGCCGGAGTTATGTCACGAGTGCGGTGCCCCAGTTATTAAGAAGGAGACCGCGAACAGCTACAACTTCAACTGTAGCAACCCGGAGGCGTGCTCCGGCGGGATGTGGAAGCGGCTGGAAGGCTACGCCCGCAAGACGCGAATGGAAATCGACGGCCTCGGTCGCGAGGTGGCGAAGCAGCTCGTGGAGGCGGGCCTGGTGAAGTCGGTTCCCGACCTGTACAAGCTCACAAAGGACCAACTGCTCACGCTGGAGAAGTTCGGAGAGACGAAAGCTCAGAAACTCCTCGACGGGATCGCCGCGAGCAAGACCCGCGGGCTGGCCCGGCTGCTCCCGGCGCTGGCGATCTACATGGTCGGCGAGGAAATGGCCGAGGCGCTGGCCGAGGAGTTCCCGGACATCGATCTCATCATCGCCGCCAAGCCCGAAGAACTGGCCCGGACGGAGGGATGGGGCCCGGAACGGGTGAAGTACCTGCGGGCGTTCCTCGACGGTGAGTACGGCAAGAACCTGATCGCGGAACTAAAAGCCGCCGGGGTCAAAACGACGCACGACAAGAAGGCGGTCCCGGCCGGCGGGCAACCGCTTGCGGGGCTGACGATCGTCGTCACCGGGACACTCGTCAACTACGACCGCGTGGGCATCGAGAAGACGATCAAGCACTACGGCGGCAAGACCAGCGGCAGCGTGTCGAAGAAGACGAGCTTCCTGCTGCTCGGCGAACTACCCAAACCGAGCAGCAAACACACCGACGCGCAGGCGCTCGGCGTCAAGATCATCAACGAGGACGAGTTCCGCAAGATGATCGGCGAGGGGTGAGCGGATAAAGGCAGAATGGCCACAAAAAGGCACAAAGGGCACAAAAGAAAACCAAAGAGGAAGGCAACAGAGTTGTTCTGAACTCACTCTGTTGTTTCGTCTTCTGCTTCTTTTTGTGCCCTTTGTGCTTTTTTGTGGCCATTGTGCCTTCTGACTTTTTCCGCGCCGCCTGGCGGGTTCGGCCCGTCGATGCCGTTTCCCCTCAATGGAGCGGAAACTCGCCCGCTCGCCCGTCACGCGGTGGCCCGGTCGGGTTCGGTCACGCGCTGCCACGAGCGCTTCATCAGGCCGACCATCCACCACCCGCTCACCATGCCCAGCACGTATACCGCGAGCACCAGAAGCGGGAGCGGCACGCCCACCTGCCACGTCCACGCGTTCAGCACGGTCTCGCGATTGTTTTCGTAGGCCAGGAACCCCAGGCCCGCGACCAGGGCGAGCAGGAACAGACCGCTCAGGAACCGCATCATCGGAGCCTCCCGGTGAGGTGAGAGTCGAATCTTCCGACAGTTCCTCTGCGAACAGGATGCCGGAACTCGCGAGCGGCACCACGATTGCTCCCCGGATTCCCATTCCGCCCGCGGAGAGGTCCGAAATGCGCGCGCTGCCGAATGATGACACCGCTTTGAGCATCGATCTGTCACCGCCGACGCCGCCGGGGTCGATCGACCCGGCCGTGCTGCGCCGGGCCATGAAGTACGGCCAGAGGTCGCGCGAGCGGTACGGCAACCGGTCGTTCCGCGCCGCGGAGGCCGACCTCCGCGCCGGCTGGGAGCTGCGCGGCGAATCGACCGACTGGGACTGGGTCCGCGCCGCGGTCCGCGTCGGCTACGAACAGGATTCGTCTGACGAGGATGTGTGAACGGCGCTGCCGGGTGGTGCGAAGACCGGTGCGCGCGGCGACGGGAGGTGTTCCCGTCGCCGCGGTCGTTTCCGGCCCGAGTCGAATGCGCCACCAGCCCGTGGCCAACCCGCGAGGGGTATAATGTCGCGTCTCCTCGATGTGCATTCGGAGTTGCTCTCGTGTCACGTTCACTCACTCGCTGGCAGGCCGCAGTTTTAGGACTGGTCGTGGTCGCGGCGCTCGGGCTCGGTGGTTACGGCGTCGCGCGCATCGCGGACAAACAGGGAGTCTGGGTAGACACGGTCGAGTTGACCGCCGGGTTCCCCGACGCACACGACATCACCCCCGGCACGCCGGTGCGCATCCGGGGGGTCGATGCGGGTCAGGTGGTCGCGGTCGAATACCCCGACTCGGACGGCCCCGGCGCCGAAGTCACGGTACGGATGCGGCTCCAGTCGAGGTTCGCCGGGCGCCTGTACTCCGACGCCCGCGCGCAGGTCCACGGGAGCGGGCTGCTCGGCTCGAAAGTCATCAGCATTCAACCCGGCGACCCGAAGACGGGCGCGCTCGCCGGCGGGCGGTTACGCGGGGTCAAGCCGTTCGACCTGAACGAGGCGGTGGCCGAGGTGCGCGACCTGGCGAAGGAGGCCAAGGGCACCGCGGCGGAGGTGCGCGCGCTGGCGAAGGACACCCGCGAGACGGTGGCCTCCGCGAAGGGGCTGATCGACGACGTGAAGCAGAGCGACGGCACGCTCGCGAAGCTGGTCCGCGACGACGACCTCTACGAGGACGCTCGCGGCACGCTCGCCGACATGCGGAAGCTGATCGCCCGCACCGACAAGGCGGTCGGCACGGTGGAAAGCGAGGCGAGCGCCGTCCGGGGGCTGGTGTCCGACGGCCGCGACACGCTCAAATCGGTGAAGCAGGGCAGCGACGCGCTGAGCAAGTTGCCGATCGTGCGGAGCTACGTCGAGGACGCGACCGCGATCCTCGTGCGCCCGACCATGAAGCGCGAGCGGTGGACGTTCGAGACCAAAGCCCTGTTCGAGCCGGGCACCGCGACCCTGACCTACAACGGTCAGGTTCAGATGAACAACATGGCGAACATCTTGAAGGCGAACAAGTCCTCCGGCAGCGAGGTCGTGGTCGCGGCGTTCTTCGACGCCAACGACAAGAGCCAGACGGCCGCCGCGGCGCTCGAACTGACGAAGAAGCAGGCCGAAGTGATCGTGAACCACTTGAAGTTGTGCGGGGTTCATAAAATAGGCTGGGTCGCCCGGCGGAAACTGACACCGCTGGGCATGGGCACCGCGCTGTCGCCGGCGGAACCGGAACCCAACGCGCCGTCGCACGTGCAAGTGCTGCTGTTTACACCGAAGTGACGTGGTCTTGTTGTGGGGTGGGCCTCTGGCCTGCCTTGTCCGCTGCGCCTGCTTGCGCAGTCTGGCTTGTGGCAGGCCAGAGGCCCACCCCATAAAGAATCCAATCGGATCGGCCCGTGACGCATTCCGCACTCGAACTCCCGCCGCTCTCCGCTATCGACCGCGGGCGCGTCACGCTCCTGTACCACTTCGCCCGGCTCCAGATGCCGGTGGTGAAGCTGGCCGAACCGGCGTTCCTCAAGCACCTCGACCGCACGTTCCGCATCTTCGCCCCGAAGGCCCCAGGCCCGGTGTCGTGGGCCGCGTACCTCGAAGGGCTGTACGCGGTCGATTGGCTCGTGTGCATCGGCTGTTTGGAAGG
>CAZBXY010000068.1:0-28851 GCA_964495365.1 uncultured Frigoriglobus sp.
CCAGAGACCCACCACCCGCAGAAGGCCAACCACCCACTGGATGACATGAGCCTCGGGTATATCGCTGCGCACCCGACTCGGAGAGTCAGGCTACGAGAGAGGTCAAAGACCGTGATCGGACACCTGGGTTCGCCTCTTGACTTCAATTTGAACCGGCGTATACTATTTTTCGACGGACCGGTGGAACCGGGGCGCCGCGCCACCGGCGCGGTCGGCACAACCGCATGACCCGCGCGGGGTTGCGGCGCCTTTCGAGTTGACACGCCCCCCGTGCCCTTTAAGCTCAAGGAAGAATCGTGAAAGGTTCCGCCCGCGCCGCGCCATCACTCGCTTGAGGGCGCGGCGCCCGGCCCCCACGACACCCATTCGGCCCTCACTCCGGCGACGAGGAACACATGGCCAAGAAGTCGAAAGAGACGAGCACCCCGCTGGTCTTCTCGCTGGTGTTCTTCATCCTCACGACCATCGCGTTCGGCGTGATGTGGTACCTGGCGTACTCGGACCAGGAGACGATGAAGGCCGAAGTGGACAAGAACAAAAAGGACGCGCAAACCGCGCGGAGCGCCACCACCGAGGCCGAGTTGCTCGCCCGCACGTACCGGCTGTACATCGGGATCGGGGCCGACGACGACGAATCGACGATCAACGGCACGTCCAAATCCGGCGACAAGATCGCCGCGGAGCTGACCCGGATCAACTCCGCGGTGGCCAAGGGGATCGGCAAGACCGACGCCGCCGACCTGCCCGACGACCTGAAGATCTGGCCGGTTGATTCGACCAACAAGGCCGCGCTGGCCCCGAAGAACGGGCTGATTCAGAAGGTTTCCATTCTTTACAACAAGAGCGCCGCCTACGACGAGGCCAAGACCGAGCGCGACTCGTACGCAAAACAGATCGAGGCGATGAAGCTAGCCAAGGACGCGCTGAAGAAGCAGGAGGACAACTTCAAGATCGCGGCCGACAATCTGCCGAACAAGGTGAAGGACCAGGTCGATAAGGCGACCGACACGTTCGAGAAGGGCACCAAGAAGTACGAAGAGGACCGGAAGACTGACTCCGCGTCCATCAAGAAGCTGACCGACGAGCGCGACGCGTTCGAGGGGCAGGTGCGCCGGCTGACGCAGAAGGTGAAGGATCTCGAGGAGAACATCCAGATCCTCAGCGTCAAGGCGAGCAAGGCCGAGGGCAGCAAGGACTCGCTCGTGTTCGACGAGCCCCAGGGGAAGATTCTCCGGGTGCTCGGCGACGGGGTCGTCGAGATCAACCTCGGCTCGGCCGCCGGCGTCAAACCGGGATTAACATTCACCGTACAGCCGAGCGACTTCCCGTCGAAGGGCAGACAGTCGCGGTTGCGCACGCTCCGGGTCGAGGACGGGCGCGGCGGGTACAAGTCGATCGAGGTCTCGGTCCCGCGGGCCGGGATCGAGGTCTACGAGGTCGTCGGCCCGAACCTGTCGCTGGCCCGGTACACCCGGTCGAAGGGCGTCGTCCCCTACGGGGTCGAACTCGACCCGCTGCGTGACGGCGTCGTCGCCGGCGACCTGCTGTACAACCTGGTGTGGCGCAAGGGCGTGGCCGACCACGTCGCCCTCATCGGCATTTTTGACATCAACGGCGACGGCGTGGACGACATCCTGAGCGTGGTCCGCGACCTGACGAAGATGGGCATCACAGTGGACGCGTACTACGACATGAAGAAGCGCATGTGGATCGGGCAGGTGACCGAGCGGACCCGGTTCGTGGTCGAGGGCTTCCTGCCGATCAACACCGGCAGCGACCCACTCCGCGACCAGAAGACCAAGCTGCTCGGCCAGATGAACGACGCGATCAAGGAGGCCCGCCTGAAGGGCGTCGAGTCGGTGAACCACCGCGACTTCTTCAGCCGGATGGGCTACAAGTTCCGGCTCGACGTGACCGACGACAAGATCAACTCGGCGACCGGCCCGTACCTGAGCAACGTGGACATCGGCGCCGGATCGCCGCCCAGCCCGTAATTGGCGAACCCGGCGTGCCAACGCCGGGGTGAACCTCCCGACCACTCGACGGCGCGGAGGTTCATCCCGTCGCTTACGCTCCGGGTTCGCCTTCGACCACCAACTCCCCCGCCCCCTCGACCGCCAGCGCCACGGCCGCGCCGTCGGGCGTGCGCCACTCGGCCAGCGCCCAGCCGGGGCCGGCCAGCTGCGGGTCGCGAACCGCGTTCACCCGCGGCGGGCACTCGGGGTGCAGTTCCACGTCGAACTCGGCCAGACACCCGACCGTCGCCCCGGCCGCCTTGATGACCGCTTCCTTGCACGTCCACCCGCGGAAGAACGCCGCCAATCGGTGTCGCTCCGGCAGCGCGCGGAAGACCAGCCCTTCTGCCGCCGAGAAGTACCGGCCCACCAGTCCGTCCGCGTCGGCCAGCGGTCGCGGGCGCTCGACATCGACCCCCACGCGGTTCCGCCCGGCGACCAGCACCGCGATGCCGTCGGTGTGGGTCACGTTGAAGTGCAGGTCCGCGCCGGCCGCGAGTACCGGTTTGCCCGACGGGAGGTAGTCGAGCGGCACCGCGTGCGGGCCGACGCCGAGATAATCGGCCAGCAGCCCGCGCAGAAGCCCGCGGCCGATCACGAACTGCTCGCGGGGCTTGGCGATCTTGTACCGCCGCGCCCGCTCCTGTTCGTCGGGCGTGAGCCGGCCGAACAGCTCGTCCGGGTGAACCGGCGGGCACGTCAGATCGACGACCCACACGAACACCTCGCCGGCGCCCGGCGCGCGAGAGAACGCCGGCGGGCAGTTCGCCACCCGCACCCGGACCCCGCCGCACGTCGCGCTCTCGGTCTTCATGAATGCAGCAGTTTCAAGTTCCAGAAGTTCCAGAAGTTCCAAGGCCTGGTCGTCTCGGGTTCTCAACTTGGAACCTGGAGCTACCGGAACTTGAAACTACGGAAATCGATATTGGGCTTTGAAATCCCGGCCGGACCGGCTATCCGGCGGGGTTATGAACACCCTCATTCTCTGGTCCGCGCTGGCCGTCGGCCAGCCTCCGCCGGCGCCCGCGCCGATGACGTTCCACGCTGCGACCCCGGTCGTGGCGAAGGGCGACGTGAAGGCCGGGCCGCCGCTCGTCCACACCTTCGACCTCGTCCACAACGGCGCCGGCACGGTCACGATCACGAAAGTGGAGGCCGGGTGCGGGTGCCTGCGACAGACGCTCGGCGCGCAGGTTCTCGCCCCCGGGCAGCAGACGAAGCTGTCACTCGAAGTGAACACGCTCACGCAACCGGACGGACCGAACCGCTGGCAGGCTACTGTCGGGTACAAGCTCGAAGCGCCCGGCGCCGCACCGCAAACGGGCGAGTTGGTCCTCCAGATTACCGCGACGCTGTCGCGCGATGTCACGGTGACCCCGCCGCAGGTGGCGTTCTCGACCACCGGCGAGGCGCGTCAGGTTCTCATCGTCACCGACAAGCGGGCCAAGCCGCTGACCGTGACGAAGGCCGCGAGTTCGTCGCAACACCTGACGGTCGAGGTCGCGGCCGTCGCGGGCCGCGCGGGGGCCTACGCCGTGGAGGTGAAGCTCCTGCCGTCCGCCCCCACCGGCCACCGCGACGAGATCGTGGTGCTGTACACCGACGACCCGGCGTACCCGGAACTGCGGATCCCGGTGCGGGTGCTGAAGCGGGCCGCGGGCGGCGTGACCGCGACCCCAGAGGCAGTGACCTTGCGACTCGCGGCCGGGCAGACCGAGGGTTCCGCGCTCGTGCAACTCCGCTCGCCCGACGGCAAGGCCGTGAGCGTGGCCGCGGCGGAGAGCGACCTGCCGGGCGTGGTGGTGAAGTGCTCGACGGGAAGCGGCCCGGTGGCGACGGTGCGGATCACGGTCCCGGAGGCAGTCGCGGCGCAACCGGGGCGCTGCACGGTTCGCGTGCGGCTGAGCGAACCCGCCGGCGAGGTGACGATCCCGGTCTCCTGGACCGGCAAGAAGTGAGCGGAGGAAGAGAAGAACAACTAACCACAGAGACACAGAGACACAGAGAAGATCAAAGAGAAACAGTGTTTCAAAACAAGACTTCTCTGTCTCTTGTCTTCTCTGTGTCTCTGTGTCTCTGTCAGTAGTTCCCAAGTTGGGTGTTGCGGGAAGTGGGAGTAGGTAGATGAACGCGTGCCCCATCCT
Source organism: uncultured Frigoriglobus sp. (assembly GCA_964495365.1). GTDB lineage: Bacteria > Planctomycetota > Planctomycetia > Gemmatales > Gemmataceae > Gemmata. The sequence continues at coordinate 4,160 of CAZBXY010000068.1, forward strand.
GAGAATGGCGTTACCACACGTCACACGCCCAAGATGGAGGCTCGCGTCTCATGGAGTATACCCTCACGCCCGCACACGTCCACAAGCTGGCCGCCGACCTGCTCATCGAGCAACTCGAACTGACCGACTACAAGCGCACCTGCCCGGCACGCACGCTTTTGTCGGTCCTCTTCGCCGCCTGCGCCCGACTGACCAGTGTTTCGGCCACCGCCGCCGACCTCACCAACGCCCCGTCACCGGAGACGGTCCGCAAAGCGTTCCGAGCCAACACGCCCTCGATCGAGATTCTCGAAGCCCGAATCAACGACGCCCTGCGTGTCACCACGCCGACGCACTTGGGGGCGCGTCCGCACGTGGCCATCGATCTGACACTCACGCCCTATCACGGCACGCACCACACCCACGAGAACGAACTGTACCGCTCCCAGGCCAAGAGCGGCACCACCCACTTCCACGCCTACGCCACCGCCTACCTGATCCGACACGGCCGGCGCGTGACCCTGGCACTCACCTTCGTCCGGCGGGGCGAGGATCTGGCCCGTGTGGTCCAGCGTCTGTTGCACACGTCCCGGCGTGCCGGCGTGCGGCCGGGCCTGGTTTTATTGGACCGGGGCTTCTTTTGTGTGGGTGTGATCCGTTACTTCCAAGCGGCCCGAACGCCGTTTTTGATGCCGGTGCCGTTGCGGGGACGCAAGAAGGATCACCCCAAGGGCCCCGGCGGCACGCGGGTGTTCGGTTACTGGAAGCGGAGCGGGCGTGGTCACCACACCCGGCGTCACACCAGCGGAAAGACGGCGTGTGTGGGGATCGTGGTTCACTGCCGGAATCGCGCCGGTCGTCGTGGCAAGCACGGTCGCCAGCGCCTGGTGTACGCGTACTGGGGTTGGGAGCCGCCGGGCGCGGCCCGGGTGAGCCAGTTGTACCGTTTGCGGTTCGGGATCGAGACCAGCTACCCTCAGATGAACCAGTGCCGCGTGCGGACCTGCACCCGTGACCCGGCGGTGCGGCTGTTGTTGGTGGGTGTAGCGCTTGTGCTGCGGAACGTGTGGGTGTGGCTGCACTGGGAGGTCCTGTCGGGTCGGCAACGGGGCCCTCGGGCGCTGCGCCTGGAACGGTTGAGCGTAAAGGCGCTGTTGCTGATGCTCCTGGCGGTCGCCGTCGAGATGTTCGGCTTCACCGACGACATACCCACACAACGACCTATCCCGGACAGGCTCAGGGCCTGACCGGGACGAACTTGGGAACTACTGTCCGTGGGCTTGACGTACACGGGGGTGTCCCCGCGTGGTCGCTCTCATTCCTGGAGGCGCGAGTGATGACGAAGTTCGCCGTGCTGACCACCGCGGTCGCCGCGCTGGTCTGGACCGCCCCGGTGGGGGCGGCCGAGACGAAGGTCGAGTTGAAGAACGTCCACATGTGCTGCGAGGGTTGCGCCGACGAGGTCGAGGCTATCCTCAAGAAAGTCGAAGGGGTAACGAGCGTCACCTGCGATCAGAAAGCCGGCACGGCGCGGTTCAGCGCGGCCGACGTGAAGGCGGCCCAGCGGGCACTTGACGCCCTGGCCGCCGGCGGGTTCCACGGCGACACGGGCGGCGCGAAAGACTACGCCTTCAAGGACGACAGCGGGGTGAAGCCGGGCAAGGTCAAGTCTCTGACCGTGACCGGGTTCCACAACTCCTGCCCGGGGTGCGTCAAGTCGTTCCGCGAGGCGATCAAGGGCGTGAAGGGCATAACCGGTGATAACGCCAAGTCGAAGGTAACGACCGCCGAGGTTACCGGCGAGTTTGACGCGTCCGAGTTGGTCAAGGCGCTCAACAAGGCGGGCTTCCACGTCAAGGTCAAGCAGTGACGCCGCGGATGGACCGCAGTGCCGTCGTGGGGTGCCGCCGGCCGGGCGGCCTGATAGCGACGTTCGCCGAGTACACCGCCGCTACCGTAGCGAGCGGTGGCGTCGGTGTTTCGAGCGTCAGGGCTCCGATAACTGCCACTTTCGGTCAGGGCCGAAGTGTGTCAACCCCGGCGTCGGGTACGGCCCCGTTCGCGGAATTGAGGCTCACACATTCACGACCTATGACCCAGGTTTCAAAACACGCCCTGATTCAGAATCCGTTTGTGGGTGTCCGGTCTCTAACGGTGTGCATTTCGCCCTGCGTCAACAGCCCCGGCACCCGTGATCCGTATCCAGCCGTCTCAACTCGATCAGTGCTCTCTGGAGCGTGCGTTTCGCGACGCCACCGATCATAAACTCCGGGACCGCCTCCAGATTGTCCGACTGGCCCACCGCAACCGGCCGCACCAAAACATCGCCAGCGACTTGGGCGTCACGCCCCGCACCGTTCAGCGCTGGCTCAACGCCTAGCTCGAACGCGGGATCGCGGGGCTCCGCGTCCGCAAAAGCCCGGGGCCGCACCCAAGCTCACCGACGACCTTGCACCCGTTCTGCGTCAGTAAGTCATCGACGGACCGCCGCTTGTGGCCTCGATCGGGCCAACTGGACCTACTCCGAGTTGGCCGATTACCTCTTCGACACGCTCGCGGACCTGAGGCATTCGATCCGCAGCAACCTGCGCTACTTCCAAACCGTTCGATCACGGATTCGATCCCTCATCGCCGACCGCTACCCGACCCCTGTCAACCGGACACTCAGTGCCGGACCATGAATGAGACCGGAATACTCGCTGGTTTTTCCTACTCGGACTCCTGTTCTTACTCTTCGTCTCTTCCTGCTCTTGCTCTTCGCCTCTGTCTACTGCGTTTTGCTCAGTTCCCTGTCCCTGCCTCCTGCCCCTCACTTCTCCGGTTCTTTCTTCTCCTTCTCCGACGGCACGTGCCGGTAGTACACCTCCAGGTGCAAGACGCAGACGGCGGTGGTGCCGAGCCGCCCGCAGTACTCCGTCCCGAACCAGCCGGTTTCCGGCGCCCAGCTCCCGGCGTTGGCCCCGTCCTTGATCTGCTGCCCGATGAGCCAGTCGCGCATCCCGCCCTTGCGGGCGCCGGTGTCGTCCTTGGGCCCCTCGTTCCACGTCGCCCAGTCGTCGCCGCCGGTGCGGTGGATGACCAGCGAGGCGTAGTAGGAGTAGTACAGCCCCTTGATCCCGCCGGTCTTGGGGACCGGCGGGTTCTTCAGCATCCCGGTGATGCCCTCGGCGATGCCGGGGTGGTCCGGCCCCCAGCCGTCGATGCACGCCCGCGTCCACAGCCCGCTCGCGGTCAGCGCGGTGCCGGCCTTCACGCCGTCCTTGGTGTTGTACCCGTACATCGATTTCTCTTTCCCGATGGCGACGCCGTCCAGGAACTGAACGGCTTTCTTCAACACCCGCTCGTCCACGGCCAGACCGGCCTGCTTGGCCGTGTGGAGCGCCTGCACCTGCCAGCCGGTGATCGACGTGTCGCCCGCGGTGCCGGGCGTGTAGCCCCAACTGCCGTTGGGCCCCTGCGCCTTCTGGATGAAATTGACCGCGGTCTGCGCGGCCAGTTTGATGGCCGGGTCTTTGGTCATCCCGTACACTTCGGCCAGCGCCAGCGTGCCGATACCCTGGGAGTATGCCTGTGTCGTGCCGGCAAACGACCCTGGCTTCATCCCGCCGAGGGTGACGGCCTTCGTCAGCCACTGGACCCCGTTCTTGACGGCCGCCGTGTGCTTCCCCTTGACGGTCTTGTGGGTCTCGCCGGCTCCGAAGAAGGCGAGCAGCGTCAGCCCGGTGGCCGCGACCGTCTCCTGGCGGAAGTTGCCCGCGTCGAACGCCCAGCTCCCGTCCTTCTTCTGTTGCTCGGCGAGCCACTCCAAACCGAGGGCCACGGCCTTCTCGCTCTCGGCCGTTCCGCCGCCTTCTTTGAGAAGTTTTGCCTTCGTCGCCCCGGTGCGCCCGGCGAACGGCGCCGGTTGCTTGGCGAACGGCTCCTGGCGCAACCCGACCGCGAACCCCGGATCGCCGACCACCGCGGTCGGGTCCGCAACCGCCGGCGGCTTCAAGTCCTTGATCCGCTCGACGCCCACCTCCGGGAGCGCCGCATCGATCCCGATATCCACGTTCGTCAGATCGATCTCGCCCGCGACGCGCGGCATCGGCGCGACGGGCAACCGCGGCGCGACGGCCCGCGGCATCGGCGCGACCGCGACCGGCGGTTCGGCCGCCTGAATGAACCCGACCATCATCAGCGCCAGTGCGGCGCGCGGAATTACCGAGCGGCGGAGCATGGCAGTTCTCCGGGGTGTTCGCGTTACTCGTCGGGAATTTTAACCGGATGGCGCAGCAGTTGTGAGAGGTTCGCGAAATTCATTCTTGGGGGTCGGGAGCCTTCTTGGCGTCCGGCTTGTCGCCCTTCTTCTCGGTCGGCTCGGTCGGCGCGTAGCGGTAGTAGACTTCGAGGGTCAAGAGGCACACGGCGGTGGTGCCGAGCCGCCCGCAACTCTGGCCGAACCACCCGGCCTCGGGATCCCAACTTCCCTGGTGGGGCCCGTTCCTGCGGTTCTGCGTGCTCACCAACCAATCGCGCATCCCGCCTTTGCGACTGCCATCTTCGGCCTTCGGGCCTTCGTTCCACGTCTTCCAGTTGTCGCCGCCGGCGTGGCGCACGACCTGCGTGGCGTAGTAGTAGTAATACATGTTGCTGGTCTCGCGCTTGTCGAGTGGCCCGTTCTTCATCAGCCCCGTGAGGCCGTCGGCAATGCCGGGGTGATTGCCACCCCAGTTGTCGATCCGCACCCGCGACCACAGCCCGACCGCGGTCAGCGCGGTCCCCGGGGCGGCACCGGCGTTGTCCTGGTAGCCATACATCGCCTTCCGCCCTCCGGCGGCGGCGAAGTCCAGGAACTGAACGGCCTTCTTCAGCACCTTCTCGTCCACCGCCAGACCGGCCTGCCTGGCGGCCGATAGCGCCTGAACCTGCCAGCCGACGATGGACGTGTCGCCGTTGGTGCCGGCGCTGTATCCCCAACTCCCGTTCCTGCCCTGCGCCTGTTGCAAGTAGTTGACCGCGGCCTGAGCGACCGGCTTGAGGGCGGGGTCTCGGGTCACCCCGTAGGCCTCGGCCAGCGCGAGCGTGGCGATCCCCTGCGCGTACATGTTCATGCTGACGCGCCCGGGGCTGGCCCCGTTGACCGGTGTGGCCTTCTTCAGCCACTCAAGCCCGTTGTTCACCACGTCCTTGTGTTTCGACTTGGGGTCCGTGTGGCTCTCGCCGGCGCCGAGGAACGCGAGCAGCGCGAACCCGGTCGCGGCGGCTCGCTCCTCCTTGAAACCACCTTGATCGAACGCCCAGCAGCCGTCCTCCTTCTGCTGCTTGGCGAGCCACGCGAGGCCCAGTGCCACGGCCTTTTCGCTCTCCGGGGTGCCGCCGTACTGCTTGAGGAGCTGCGCCTTGGCCGCACCGCTGCGACCGGCGAACGGTTCGCCCTCGTCCTTGTTTTTCACCGGGGCGCTGTCCTTCGGGGGTTGCCCGCCAGACCGCGGAGCGAACAAAAGCCACGGCTCGACCGGGCGGCCGATGTTGTCCGTGGTCACGGCCGCCTCGAGCGACCGATCGATCATGCGCTCGATGTCCGGTAGTGCCGCTTCGGGATAGGGTTCGGGATCTTCGTTGACGAGATCGAGTTTGCCGACCGTTGCGCCGGGTATGTTTGCGGCCAACAACCAGTCGCCTTCGCTCGGCGGGGGTAAACGTGTCGGTTCGGGCACGGCCCGAACGCCCAAGAGTATCGTCAGGGCGAGAAGCGGAATCGCGGTGCGCCGGAACATGAGCGACCCCTCGCGAATGCTCATTCGATCAAGCTGTAGTGTAACGGGTTCGCGTGAGTCCCGGAAGTCCCTCAATCGAGCGACCAGCGGTACGCGGTCGGGTTCATCGCACGCCAGGCGCGGCGCATGTGCGCCCACGCGGTGCGCCAGAACCGGCCCCGCGTAAACCCGCCGGCCCGTAGCGCGCGGCGGTGGCCGATCCAGACGGCCGCCGTGATCCCCACGAACAGCACGCGATGAAGCGCCATCGTCAGCCCGCGGAACACGCGGTTACGCTTACGGTGGATGACCGCGAGTCGCTCGCACTGAAAGCGGATGTGCGGCACCTCGTCGCGCAGGATCTGCTCGCAGATGCGCCGCAGCACCGCGGAGCGGGTCGCGCGACGGATCGCGGCGTAGTAGAGCATCGCGTGAATCTCGATGATGACGACGATCGTCGCCCACACTTCCATTCGCATGAGGAAGTGGCGGAACACGCGGAACAGCGAATCGCCGAGATCGCGCTTCGCCCGCGGGACGCCGGCGGCGTCGAGGAACAGCCCGAGCGTCTCCCCGTGCCGCTGCTCCTCCGCGATGAACAGCCGGATGACATTCACAAATCCGGGGTCGCCGATCGTCGCCGCGTGCTTCTCGGCGGTGCGAACGAGCCGCGCGCCGTCGGAGGTCTCGCCGAGCTGCCACGCGCGGAGCGAATTGACGATTTCCGCCAACTCTTCTGGCGTCACCCCGGCCCCGGCTTCCCAGGGAATATCGAGGAGGTTATCGGCATTCGCCCGGAAGTACGCGATCCATTCGGCTGAAGTGCGCACAACCGGCCGCGTGTCCGCGCCCGCGGTCGCGGTGCTCTCGGTGGTCAGGGTGAGGGCTTCGACCATCGCGCTTCGCATGACGTTCTCCTGAGTGATGCAGATAACTTGGCAATGCAAAGTAGATGGGCGAAAAGAAACGCGAGCCAAGCCCGCCGCGTTGCTTTCCCAGGGTTGAAACCCCGGGGAACTCACGCCCCCGCTAACCCCGTTCTCGCCTTCGCGGCGGCGCCGGTCGTGTCCTCCTGCGCAGCGGCGTCGCGGAGTACCTTCTCCAGTTGGGCGAGGTACTCGCGAAACCGCTTCCGGCCGTGCGCGGTCAGGGCGCAGGTCGTATGCGGGCGCCGGCCCTCGAACCCCTTCGTGATCTTCACCAGTTCGGCCTCGGCCAGCACGTCGAGGTGCCGGCTCAGGTTGCCGTCGGTGAGGTCGCACAATCGAGCGAGTTCGTTGAACGACAGCCCCGCCGGGTGCGTGACCAGCGCCGTGAGGATGCCCAACCGCGCCTTCTCGTGTAGCGCGCGGTCCAGCCCCTCGTAAGCGAACCGACCGGCGGCTTCGGGTTCGTTCTCAGGCATCGGATTCCCCTCCGGTGGCGGTCCACAGCACGAACGCGGTGACGAGGTGCCCGATTCCGAACACGCCGCCGACGCACCAGCCCGGCGGGTCGGCCGGTTGCCACGCGAGCAGCAGTCCGCCGGCCAGCACATACACGACACCGACCAGCCCCACCGCGGGCGGCAGGTGCGGGCGCACCGCGACCACGCCCAGGCCGAACACCACCGCCCACACGCCGGGCAACAGCGGCACAAAGCCGTCCGTGCGGCCCAGCGCAACGGTGAGCAACCCGCCGGCCAGCACACACGGGAGGAACTGCCCCATCACGCGCCGGGTGCGCCGGCGCTCGAAGTCGTCTTCGCGGAACAGGTACGACCGAATTGCGGCCCCGAACCCGACCAGCACGCCCGCCGCGCCGACCGCGGACCAGTACCCCACGAACGCGCTGGCGTCGCCGGCGACCACGACCCACCGTTGCGCCACAGCGGCGAGCAACCCGACGCACCCGACCAGCGCGACGGCGGGCACGCGGAACCCGCGGTACACCTCGGCCCGCGTGAGGTGCTCGTGGATGTGGTCGAGCTGATCGAGCGCGTCGCGAACTTCCATGCGGCGGCCCCGCGAGTGAAGGAGACTGCGGCAGTATACTTGGCAACGCAAAGTGAGTCAAGCGAGAAATGCGGGCTACAGCCAGCCTTGCCGAATCTCTCTGAACCCAGACAAGGTTCGCGAGTACGACACGGACAGTAGCCCGCACTTCTCCATCGATACCGACGACACTCTACGAGGTGGCGTGAGCGGAGGACTAGGTTTTGGCCGCAGTCGGCACCGCGGCCATCGCTTGCGCCTTCAGTGCGGTAATCACTTTGCCCACTTCTGGGTGGGCGAAAACCATACGAAGAGTGTCTTCAAATCCGGCCGGACTCTCAACTCGTGTCTCACCCATCCAACCCGGAAGTTCCGGGCGGAAGGTTAGCGGGTACATCCAGAGGGGGTGTATCACGGTGAAGAGAGTGAACGCGTAATCATCAAGCGCCGGCACTTCCAAGATGAACCGATGACCAAAGCCCCCGTCGTTCAGCTTCTGCGTCGCCACCTTCCCAAGGACAAGTCCTCCCGTTCGCTTCGCAAGATGTTCGGCCTGCTCGCGAAGAATCAATACCGGCGGCTGAAGGGTCTCTGTTCCGAAGTCATCGGGCAGTAGGTCCGGCATGGCGTCCTCGCGGTCAGATGTTCAACTTGAACACGATCGGTAAATGATCGGACAGCAGCGTTCGTTCGGGCAACCCGTCGGCGTCGATCAACCGCGTCGTGCCGTCGGTTGTCACGATCTGCAAGTCTTTGTTATTGAACCAGGGAAGTAGGTTCGGCCGCAACAATACCTGATCGAAAATGTTCCAGTAATACCATCGCGATTCGCCCGCCGGATAGTAGCACGTTCCGGGCGGTTCGTGGTGCGGGCTTGCGGGCGGGTGGTCCGCGTGCGTCGAGTCGCCGAAGAAGCTCCACATCGGGTTGTAGAAGAACGGGTACTTCACCCCGTCCACGCGCCGCTGTTCCTTCTCAGCCACCCACCGTGACATCGCCGCGTTTAGCCCCTCCGCCCCGACGATACCGTCCTCGAACGGGTTCATGTTGAAGTCGCCGACGATAAGCGTTCGGTCGTGCTTCGACTTCTTCTCTAAGTCCTTGACCGTCTGACTGAAGACCGGCGCCGCGAGTGTCTGGCTTGCTTCCGACTTGTGCTGTTTGCTACCGAAGTGAACCGCGAAGAGGATGACGCTCGGCCGCGGATCGGGGAGTTTGATCAGCCGACCAGTGAACCGTGGCCCTTCCGATCGTTTCAGGAGAAAGCGGCCAGAGAATCGTGGAAAGATCAAAACCTTCTCGCACAAGCTGTCGGGGTCGGCTTCACGAAACTGCATACTTCGCGGGCGCGTCGTTCCTCGATTCAGTTCGGACAACACACGAGCCGCATCGACGGGGCACTCGGCGAGTATCACCAAGTCAACGTCACGAACGTCCGCGAGGTTCCGCAGGGCGCCAAGTAATCTCGTCTCCCGCGTCGTCTGTGCCGCGACCTCCTTCGGCGTCTTCTTCGATCCTTCCCCACCCATGTTCCAGAACAAGAACGTCAGCATCGCGTCGATCCGGGCGGTTCATCGAACGTGCGGCGTGCAACATCTTCCTCGTGGTGCAGCGTAAAGCGTCCCGAATCTCCGGGCAAGAACAAAGCTCACCGCGACGGCTGCGTATCACTTCCCGTCCCCAAATCTGTTTCGCTCGGGCCGGTCCGCGGATACAACTCATTCTCATGGCGACCCTCTTTTCCTCTCCCGCGTCCGACGAGGCCCGCGCGGCGTTCGCGGCCAAGCCGCGGGGACTCGTCGATAAAGTCATGTCGGTTGCGGACGCCGTGACGCGGTTCGTCCGTGACGGCGACTATCTCGCCACCGGCGGGTTCGGCACCAACCGCATCCCGACCGCGGTGTGTCACGAGATTTTGCGCCAAAAGAAGCAGAACCTCGGCTTCTCCGGCCACACCGCGACCCACGACTTCCAGATTCTGACCGCCGGCAACCTCACCGGGCGCGGGCAGTTGCTCGCGAAGGTTGACGTCGCGTATGTCGTCGGGTTGGAGGCCCGCGGACTGTCGGCCCACGCGCGCCGGGTGATGGAGTCCGGCACGGTGCAGGTCGCGGAGTGGTCGAACTACACGCTGGCGCTCCGCTACACCGCGGCGGCGATGGGCGTGCCCTTTGTGCCGGCCCGCTCGCTCCTGGGCACCGACACGGGGGCGAACTGTCCGGCGAAGGTCATCTTGTGCCCGTTCACGGGCGAGAAGCTCGCCGCGATCCCGGCTCTTTATCCCGATGTCGCCGCGATCCACGTTCACGAGGCCGACCGCTACGGCAACTGCCGCTTCACCGGTACGTCCGTGGCCGACATCGACCTCGCCCGCGCCGCGAAGCGCGTCATCATCACCTGCGAGCGGCTCGTGCCGCACGACGAGATGCGCCAGAATCCGCACCGCACGCAGATTCCGTTTCTCTGTGTCGATGCGGTCTGCGAGGTGCCGTTCGGCAGCTACCCGGGCAACATGCCGGGCGAATACTTCTCGGACGAGGACCACCTGAAGCTGTGGATGAGCGCGGAGAAGGATCCGGCCGCGTTCGCGCAGTTCCTGGAGGACCACATCTTCGGGGTGCGCGACTTCGCGGAGTACCTCGACCGCTGCGGCGGGTTGAAGCGCCTTCAGGCGCTGCGCCAGCGGGAGCTGTTGTTGCACCTGGGGAAGTGAACGGTTTTCTCGCAGTGCACGCGGCCCGCGTGTCACCAGCAAGACCGCGGCAGCAGGCGCAGCGGGCCACGACAATCCCGCATCACGGGTCGATCAGGATCCATCGCGGTTCGGGGTCGGTTGCGGTGGTGCCCCAGCGGACGTTGTCGAACGTCGGGTCGAGCAGCATCAGCAGGTTCACGTCCGCGGTCGGGTGGATTTGCAAGATGATGGCGACGAGTGCCGCGCGGTCGGCCTGGGTGCCGCGCGGCTCCACGTCGAAGACGCGCTCGCGCACCAGCCACGAACACTCGCGGGCGTCGGTGCCGCGGTTGAAGACGCGCGTGGCCCCGCGGCCCTTCGTCGCGTCGAGAACCGCGTGCAGCACGCGCAGTTCGAGCGCGACGCGGTTGCGCCCGAGCTTGAACGGGTGGTTCATCTCCTTCACCACCAGTTCCGGGTGCCCGGCCACTTCGAGTACGACGCCATCGGCCCCGCGGCCGAGTTCGGTCGCGCCACGTGGCTTCACCCCGGCCTCGTGAACGAAGTCCATGACGGTACCCGGTTCTGTCTTTCGTGGCACAAACTGGAAATAGTAGCCGCTAACGTGTGGACGGCGCGCGGAACTCCCGGAGAATGGGCACCGATCCGCCCGCGAGAGGTTCCCGTGCGCCACTCACACTAACCCGCTCGCGGCCCTGCGCCAACCGGGGCGACTCCCGGACAGGCCCGTGTCACAATGAAGTAACCGGCTCAAGCCGGTCACTACGAACGAAAGCGCGCTATGCCGAGTAATGAACCCGGGCCGGGCCGGTATCGTCACTTCAAGGGCGGCGAGTACGAGGTGATCGGCGTCGCCCGGCACAGCGAGACCCACGAACCGCTCGTCGTTTACCGCCCGCTGTACGGCGACAGTGGGTTGTGGGTGCGCCCGCTCGCGATGTTCCTCGAAACGGTCACCCACAACGGCGAACCGGTGCCGCGGTTCACCTACATCGGCCCGCCATGACTGCCCTCATCGGACGTCTTTCGTCCGTTCGTCGCGCGATCGAACAGGTCGCGGCGACCGACGCGACCGTTCTGTTGTTCGGCGAAACCGGCACCGGGAAGGAACTCGTCGCCGGCGAGCTGCACGCCCGGAGCCGCCGGGCCGGTGGGCCGTTCGTCCCGGTCAACGGCGCGGCGCTGGTTCCTTCTCTGGCGGCCAGCGAACTGTTCGGCCACGAGGCCGGCGCATTTACCGGGGCCATCAAGCGCCGAACCGGGCGCTTTGAGCAGGCTCACGGCGGAACGCTGTTCTTCGACGAAATCGGCGACCTCGCGCCCGACGTGCAATCCGCCCTTCTTCGCGCGCTGCAAGAGCGCGTGGTGGAGCGCCTCGGCGGTGAGCCGATCGCGGTCGATGTGCGGCTCGTCGCGGCGACCAACCGCGACCTCGCGGCGCGCGTTCGGGACGGGTCGTTCCGCGCGGACCTCTTTTATCGCCTCAACGTCTTCCCGATCAACCTCCCGCCGCTCCGCGACCGCAAACCCGACATCCCGGCGCTCGCGGAGCACTTCCGCGCGCGCTTCGCCCAGAAGCACGCCAAACCCGCCGCGGTAATCCCCGTTCGCGCGCTTCGCGCCCTCGAAGCGCACGACTGGCCCGGGAACGTCCGCGAACTTCAGAACGTCATCGAGCGCGCGGTGATTGTCGGCGCCGGCGAAGAACTCACGATCGATCCCGCGTGGCTGGTGCCGGCGTCGCCGGCGGAAACGGCCCGCACCTGGGCGGAGCAGGAGAAGGCCCGCATCCTCGCAGCGTTGCGGGCGGCGAGCGGGCGCGTGTACGGCCCCGGCGGCGCGGCGCAGCGGCTCGGGCTGAAGCCGACCACGCTCTACGGCAAGATGCGCAAGCACGGCCTGAAGCGCGACGCCGACTGGGTGTGATCGGATCGTGGTCATCACAGGGTGTGATGACCACGATGAGTCACCCGACCAAATCACGTCACCTCTTCCACTTCAAATCGCCGCATTTCCGGCCTTTTCGCGCGGCACGCCGCGTGCGATTGCGCCCCGCGGTTCCGATCCTTCAACCGCCGAGGTGATGCGATGGCGATGGTAGTAACCGCGCCCTGTGTGGGCTGCAAGTACACGGACTGCGTGGTGGTGTGCCCGTGCGAGTGCTTCTACGGCGACGAGCAACAACTCTACATCGACCCCGACGACTGCATCGACTGCGGGGCGTGTATCCCGGAGTGCCCGGTGGAGGCAATCTTCCTCGACGCGGACGTGCCGGCGAAATGGGAGCGCTTCGTGCAACTGAACGCCGACCGCGTGAAGGTACTCAAGCCGCTCGGCGCGAACATCACCGAGAAGGTGCGCCGCCCGGCGTGAGCCGGCCGGAGCGGGATTTCGGCGACAGAAAGACACCCGCGATGGCCCTCACGCCCCGCGGCGCACGTGGGCGACCAGTTCGTGTTCGCCGATCAACTGATCCAGGCACGGGCCGAGCGTCGTGTACGTCGCCCCGTCGGTCACCAGCGTGACCTCGACACGATCGGCACGTTTCTGTTCGCGCGGCGCGGCCTTCGGACGGAGCCGGAGCGTTGCGCGCGTGTGCGGGTCGAACCCGGTGAGGGCGAGTTCGGGTGAGTCGTCGAGGTCGGCCAGGATCGCGGCGAGCTTCGCCGGGTCGTAGCTGCCCTGCGCCTTCGGGTTGTTCAGCACCACGGCCAGCGCCTTCTCGCGCGCCGCGGAGAGCCGTACCACCGACACCGGCACTTCCGTGTAGCCGAGTTCCGCCAGCACGTGCAACCGGGCGCTGCCGCCCACGACGTGACCGGTCAGTTCGTTCCAGACGAGCGGCTCGACCAGCCCGAACGCGGCGATGCTGGCCACCAGTTTGCGATACGCGGCTGTGGTCGGGGTGCGCCGCGGGTGGTCCGGGGCCGGTTTCAGGCCGGCGAGCGGCACCAGGCGCAGTTCGAGCGCAGACATTCGGCGTCCTCCTGGTGAAGTGGGAGGAAGTATAGAAATGTTAATCTGTTCAGTATTATGGGCGAGCGGCGCGACGTTGTCAAATCGCTGTTGCGATTTTTTCAAGAAATTTGATAAGGGCTGCTTGTGGCGGTGCGGGGTTGGTTACCATTCCCCATCACTCAACACACGGTCGAAGTCGCCGACGCCCAGGCGCACGGCGAGTTGCCGGAACGTGTCGGCGTAGTCGTCGGTCGTGTGGTGCAGGTGTTCGCCTTCGGAGATGAGCGGCAGCTGCGCCCGCCGGCGAACGCCGTGGGCGCGCAGGATGCGCCGGAACGGTTTGAGGCTCGGGGCGTAGATGTGGAACAGCTTGTGCTCGTCGAACTGCACTTCCATCGGCACCCGGTCGGCCAGGACTGCGACCCCGGTACAGCCGTCGTGCGTCAGCAGCTCTTCAAAGTCGCAGAAGTGGCTCGCCAGAACCGGCCGGTCGATGCCGCTGCGGCGCAGGTCGGTGTGGTCGTCGGTCGCGGCGCCGTGGCTGCTCTCCAGCACCACGTGGACCTCGTCGCCCAGCGGTTCGAGCAGTGCGAGGAAGGTGTCGAACAGGTTCTCGGCGGACACGGCCGCGGAGAGCATCGGCAGGCGCAGTTTAGCCCGGCGGTCGCGGTACACTTCGATGCGGTAGCCCTGGCGCGGGCGCACCGGCAGCCCGGCCCCGGGCCGGACCGCGTCGGTCAGGGTAAAACCGCCATAGGAATTGACAGACAGGTGTGCGGCCAGCCGGTCGGAATTCACGGGGACACCTCGCGCGACAACGGGTCATCCGGCCCAGGGATACGAGCAAATTCCAAAACCCAAGTGACAAATCCCAAACGAAACCCAGGCATCAGTATTTGGTCTCGTTTGATATTTGGTTGTTCGGTTTTGGGATTTCCTCTACATACGGCCGCGGTCGGGCCAACCGGGCATCGTTCTGGTGGTGTCGCGTCGTGGCGTGCGGCGTCTGGATGGGCCCCTGAGCGTTTGAAGCATAGCCCTTGATTCGGCGTCGTGGCGTCCTTGCCGGGCGAATTATACGCCCCCAGGAGTCCGGCGGGTGCGAAACTGGCGCGAAAGCCGGGTGTTCGGGTTGGTCCGCCGGTGTATGATCGGGGCGTTGGGTCGGCGGCGCCGGTGCCGCCCGTGCGGCCCCAACGGGCCGCCGGCGATTTCCGTTGAACCGGTGAAGACGGTCGTTTCCGCACCCCGAAGAACGCAAGCGCACCGGGCGTGTCATGGTTCCCCGGGTGAACGAAACACGAGGGCAACGGCCATGCGGCGACACGTTTGGGCAGGTTGTGCGGTCGCCTTCGGCCTGTGCGCGGTCGCGGTCGGCACGCGCGCGCCGGCCCAGCCGCCCAAATCGGACGGCAAATTCATCGTCGTTTCGCCAAAAGGCGCGGGTTCGAGTGGGGGCGCGGGCGGGTCGGTCGATCCGCTCGACAAGCCGGGGTTCATCGTCATCCGGCCCGGTGGTCGGCCGCCGAGCTACACACAAGACCCGCCAGTTCCTTCACCCAAACAGCCGACCCAGCCGGCCCAACTGGCGACGACCAACCTCGCGGTCCCGCCGCCGAACGCAAAGCTCGACGCCAACACGGTTTTCGACTACTGGTTCGTCGCCGCCGTGGACGGTCAGCGGATCGGGTACGTGCAGTGGGGAGCGAAAAAATCCAAAAAAGGTGAACACGATCTGCTCATCGGGGTCAAATACCAGAACTTCACCGTGTCGCGGTTCGGGCAGGTGGTGAGCCAGTGGGGCGAGGAATCCAACGTCGAAACGCCCGACGGCAAGATTCTCGTTACCGGGATGCGGCAGGGGATCGGCAAAGATCAGGCGCTCGTGCTGAGCGGCGTGGTTGAGGGCAAAACGCTGAAGGTGACCGGTGAGGGCGTCGCGAAGGGCGCGACCGACACGCCGTGGCCCGAAGGGGTCGTCGGGTGCGTCCGCGAGCCGGCCCTGTTCAAGGAGAAAATGCTAAAGGTCGGCGAGTCGTTCGACTACCCCGCGTACATCGGCGTTGTGAACCGCGTGGTGAAGATGACTTCGACCCTCGAAGCCGAGGAATCGCTTTCCCTGTGGCCCAAGGAACCGGCACGCAAACTGCTTCGCTACATCACGAAAATGGAACCGGTGGGCAACTTCAAGTTGCCGCCGGCGACAACCTGGGTGGACGCAGAGACGTTCGAGCCGCTGAAAATGGAGTTCGATTTCCCCGGGTTCGGCGGTCGGGTGTGCTTCCTCCGTACCACGAAAGAAGCCGCGACCGCCCCCGTACTGCGCCCGATCGAGTTGTTCAACGCGCAGTCGATCCGGCTGGATCGCGAAATTCCGGGAATACATGCGGGCCGCGGCGTCGTCTACAAGGTAACTGCGGCGAAGGACGACGACCCGGGAACGCTGTTCCCGGCCGACGCCCGGCAGCAAGTGAAGAACCTCGACGCCCAGGCGAAGACCTTCGAGTTGCACGTTCAAGCCAGTCGCGGGCCGGTGAAGGGCGCGAACCCGCTCCCGGCCCCCGGAAAGGAGTTCACCGCGAGCAACTACTTCATCAACTCGGACAACGACGGCGTGAAGGCCCACGCCGCCAACGCGGTGAGGGGACTGCCGGCCGCCGCGAGCGACTGGGAGAAGGCCGCGGCCGTCGAGCGGTGGGTGAAGGCGAACATGAAGGCGTTCGAGTTCTCACAGGCGATGGCGACGGCCGACAACGTGGCCAAGACGCTCACCGGGGACTGCACCGAGTACGCGATGCTCTCCGCCGCGATGTGCCGGGCGCTCGGCGTGCCGTCGCGAACCGTGCTAGGCTTGGTGTACGCCCCGGCCAACGGCGGCAAACCTTACCTGGCTTACCACATGTGGTTCGAGGTGTTCGCCGACGGGCAGTGGCTCCCGCTGGACGCGACGCTGGGCCTGGGCGGGGTCGGGCCGGGGCACCTGAAGATCGCGGACCACAGTTGGCACGACGAGCGGACCTTCGCCCCGCTCTTGCCGGTGCTGCGGGTACTCTCCGCGAGGCCGGGCGTGACCGTGGCGAAGATCGAACCGTGAAAGTTTCAAGTTCCACGTTTCAACCGTTCCAAGTTGAAGGCAAAATCGACGTGAGTTTCCCGTTTTCAACTGGGAACTCTGGAACTGGAAACCTGGAACTCTCGATTTGATTTTTCCCTGTTCGATAGCTTCCCCGACGGCGAGCGTCTATACTCTTGGCAAGCTTGGAACCGTTCGGACGGCCGTTTCGCGGGCGCACGTTGCCCGCCGCGCGCCGTTCCCGCTGGGCCGGACCCGAAAACGCCTCCTTGTCGCCCCGCGGGTGCGGGGATCGCGGCCCCCGACGCCGACGTGAGCGACCGCCGATGACCGCGCCGGTGTCTGTCAGGGTGTCGGAATGACCGACCGGGAGCACCACACACCGTCCCCCGCTCCGCCAGCCGCCCGGCCGCCTGCGCACGCCCCCGCACACCCCGACGTTCACGAAGGTAACGGCTCCTTGATGCCCGCGACGCTCGCTCGAACCCCGACCCGCCTCCCGCCGGTCACCGACCCGGCCGACCGCGGGCGCGCGTGGCTCGCGAGCCTGTTCGCTGGCGATTTCGTCTTCACAGTTGTTCCGACTGCAGCGCTGCCCACGGCCGACCGCAACGCGGCCGAATACGACGCCATTTCCCGCGCCGCGGGGTGCCGCGACCTGTTCATCGTTCACGCCGATGCCGCCGCCGGCGAGCGCGCCATCGCCGACCTCGCCCGCGCCGCCACCGACCGCGTACTGATCCTCTCCCCGGACCCGGCCGCGGCCGACCGACTCACCGAGCGGTTGCTCAAGCACAATGTCCCCGTTCTGCGCGCCTTGGCCGACGACGAGAACCCAGTGCGCCCGTCGCCCGCGGTGAGCAAAGCCACCTCGCGGGCGCTGGCCGCCGCGCAGGGCGAACAGGCCCGGCGGGCCGCGACGGCGGCCGTGACCGCGGCCGAGCAGCGGGTCGAGAAGTTCGCGGTGGTGGCGAAGGCCGTCGCCCGGCTCGGCGAGGTCAACGACCTCTTGAAGAAGCTGGACGCGGACGTGGCCGAACGGACCGCGCAGCGCGACCGCGTCGAGGCGGAACTCGCGGCCGAGGTTACGGGAAAAACCGCTACTGTGTTCGGCGAACGGATCACCAGCCGGCGGACCGAACACGACGCCGCGCTCGCCGGGCTGACCGAGCGCCGCACCGCGGCCCGCGCGGTGGCGGACAACAAAGAAGCCGAGGTGAACGCGCTCCGCCAACAGCTCGCCGGCACCACCCGGAGCGGGTTCTTCTCCTGGCTGTTCGGTCGGCCGAAGCCCGCGCTCGACGCCGAAGAGGTCAAGAAGCGGCTCCAAACGGCCGAGGCCGAACTGGCGACGTTGAGCACCGCGGCGGCAACTCTTCAGGCGGAAACCGACGCCCGCCGCGCGGCGTTCGAGGCCGAGTGCCAGAAACTGAAGGTGGACGAGTTCGCGGCCCGGCGAGCGGTGTGCGACGCGGCCCTTGCCGCCGCCGAAGCCGAACGCACGCGGGCGCGGGCCGAAGTCGCCGCGCTCAACGCGGTGATCGGCGCGGCGGTGCCCGGCGACGACCTTGCGACCGCCGAGCGCGAACTGGCCACCGCTCGCGAGCGGGCCGCCGAGTGTGCCCGATCGGGACAGGAAGCACTCGCCGGGGCCGTCGCCGGGGTGCGCGTTGTCACCGGAACGCCCGGGTGCCTCGACTCCGACCCGGTGTTCACCGCGTTCGCCGCCGACCCGCCGTTCGGGCTGCTCGTACTCGACCGGGCGGAAGAGTTGCCCGAATCCGAGTTCCCGCGACTGGCCCGGTTCGCCGAGCGGTGGGTGCTGGTGGGCGACGCGGTTCCGCGCGACGAACCGCGCCCGCTCAACGGCACCGCGCGGGCCTCGCGCAACGGCCGGCTGATCGAAGTGTCGTTCGTCGCCCGGCTGGCGAAGTTGCTCGACCGCGAGACGTGGGCGGCCGAGGGCGACCGGCTCGTGTGCCGGCTCGTTCACCTCACGCCCGACCAGCGACGGCACGTCACCCGCGAGCCGCTCGCGGACCGCCCGGAGATCGAACTGCGGTTCGCCGCCTCGGACGCCGAACCGGTGCTGGCCGAGATCGCGTTCCCCGGCACGACGGCGGTCCCGGCGGCCAAGAGCTTCCTGTTCCACACGCTCAACGAGGTACTGCTGCGGCCGTGCGGCGAGTGCGTGTGGGCCCACGCCGCCGACGCGATCACGGTAACCTGGCCCGCGGCCGACACCGCGCGCGACGCGACCTGGATCGACCTGGAGCCGGGCGTTCGCGAGAAGGTCACCGGCACCGGGCTGTTCGCGTACACCGCCGCGGTGCGCTTCGACCCCGAGGCCGGTTGGGACGCCGAAAAGGCCGCCGAGTGGCTCGGCAAGTACCTGCCCCCGCCGGCGACCGGCCGGTTCGCGGCCGTCCCGCGCTCGACCGGCCCGCGCTAAATTGCCGCTCACGCCGCGGCCGTCGGCCGCCGCAACCGAGCCCCGAGCAGGACGCCCGCGAGGCCGACGAACGGGTTGGCCAGGGCCACCCACGCCGGCTGCTTCGCCCTCATCATCGCGTCCAGGTTCCCGACCTCACCGGTCCGCGCCTCCGCCGGGGTCGATGCCGCCATCAGGACCGGGGCCGCCGACAGCAGCCCGATGACCAGCACCACCCCGGCCAGCACCTTCGGGGGCGTCGCCGTCCGGGCGATCCCGGCGCACACGACCCCGCCGAGGACCGCCGCTCCCGCCCCAAGCGCGAAGCTGACCGCCGTCCACAGCGCCGACGGCTCGTAGCTGCCCGGTTGGAACGACCGGTCCTGGCCCAGGAGCAGGTACAACCCGCTGAAGGCGAGGAAGATCGTGGCGAACATGGTCACGTACCCGACCACCACGCTGACGATCGCGCGTCCCATAATCGCTCCCCTGAATGAACTCGCCGGGTGAGTGAAACGGGCGGAGGGTATCCCGCGACGGGACGGGCTACAATGTGCGTTGCCGGCGCCGGGCCCGGTTATCCCCGCTACACCTTTGCCGAAAACGCCCTACTCTGACCGAATGGCGATTTTCACGGAGTTGCGTATGCGCGTCTGCGTTCTCGTGCTCGCCCTCGGCGGGGTCGCGGTGGTCGCCAACCCGACCGCGGCGCAATCGATCAAGGCGGTCGAGGGCGACTGCGTCCTCACCGGGTTCGACGGGATCGGCTTCAAGCTGACACGCGCCGACCTCAAGAAGGTGCCCAACGCCCGCCGCGATGCCGTCGTCGCCGGCGACAAGATCACCGCGCCGTTCGGCGACACGGTGGAGACGCGCACGTTCAAGGTGGACGACACCCAGACCCCCCACCACATCGACCTGATTTCGACCAAGGACGGCAAAACGGTGACGGACTACGGCATTTACAAGGTCGAGAAGGGCGTGCTGACGATCTGTGCGACCGAACCGGCCGGGGCGAAGGAGGCGCCGAAGGAGGCGAAGGACCGGCCGACGGAGTTCAAGGCCGGGCGCGGCGTGTACCTCATGACGGTCCGCAAGCGGGCCGAGATGGAGGGGACGTACCTGCTCACCGGGTTCGCGGCGAAGGGGTTCACGTTCGGCGAGGACGACCTCAAGAAGGTGCCCGGGGCCGAGCGGCAGCTCGTGATCGACGACGACGAGATCGTTCTGATGTTCAACGGCAAGGAAGAGGTCGGGACGTTCCGCCTGGACCCGACCGCGACCCCGCGGCACATCAACCTGAGTATGACCCGCGAGGGCAAGACGGAAACGAACTACGGCATTTACCAGTTCGAGAAGGGCACGCTGACGATCTGCGCGAGCACGAAGACCGACATCGGATCGCGGCCGAAGGAGTTCAAGGCCGACGACCTCACGACGGTACTCACGCTCCGACAGCAGCCCCGCAAGTAAACCCACCCGCGACCCGGAAAGGACCACTCACCATGCGTTTGCGCTCCGCGGCGGCCTTCACGCTCCTGGTTTTCGCGCTCGCCGGCCTCGTTCGGGCCGACGACAAGAAAGACCCCAAAGACGCGAAGGACGCGAAGGAACTGGAAGGCACGTACAAGCTCGTTCACGCCGAGCGGGACGGGATGCTCGCCGAGAAGGCGGTCATCGACGGGGTCACGGTCGTCATCAAGGGCGACGAGTTCGTCGTCTCGTCGGCCCCGGACGACAAGAAGGTGGCGAAGATCAAGACCGCGCCCGACGCCAAGCTCTCGACGATCGACTTCACCCCGCAGGACGGACTGGAGAAGGGCAAGACGTTCCCCGGCATTTACAAGCTGGAGAAGGGGGAACTGACGATCGCGATGAGCGAGAGGGGCGACCGGCCGAAGGAGTTCAAGTCGGACAACGGGGCCGTGCTGCTGCGGCTGAGGCGAACGGAGAAGTGAGCCGCGGAGAGCGCGCAGAGACCCGAGGACAGAGATCAGGAGACAACAGACAGGAAATTGCGGGAGACGTTGGCCGGGGTGAGGCGACGCTGAAGGCGGGCGCAACCCCGGCCTAACATCGGTCACCCCTCCGGGGCTGAAACGAACCACCGAACGTGACTATTGGGTTCCCGACAACCGTGAGTTCTCCATGTCGCGCGAATTCGACCTCATCGGCCTGGGCAACTCGCTGGTCGATATCCTCCTCGAACTGACCGAGCCGGAGTTCGCCCCGCTCGGGTTCGAGAAGGGCACCATGCGGCTCACCGAGCGCGCCGAGCAGCACCAGTTGCTGCGCGCGTTCGCCGACCACGAACTCCGGCTCGTCTCGGGCGGGAGCGTGGCGAATTCCGTCATCGCGTGTTCGCAACTCGGCGGCAAGGGGGCGTTCATCGGGTGCGTCGGCGACGACCGCTACGGGCTGCACTACCAGGAAGAGTTCGCGGAACTCGACATCGATTTCGTCAACGCCCCGCTCGTGGGCGAACACACCGGCACCTGCGTGAGCATCATCACGCCCGACGCCGAGCGCACCATGCGGACGTGCCTGGCGGTGTCGAGCCACCTCGCGGCCCGACACGTCCCGGCGGACAAGATCGCGGCGGCCGAGTGGCTGTTCGTCGAGGGGTACGTGTTCGCCAACCCCAACACCGGGCAGCACGCGATCCGCGAAGCGCTCAAGGCCGCGAAGGCCTCCGGCACGAAGGTCGCGCTGACGTGTTCGGATGCGTTCATCCCGCAGGTGTTCGGCGACGTGTTCCGAGAAGCCCTCGCGCAAAGCGATCTCTTGTTCTGCAACGCGACGGAAGCGACGGCCGTCGCCGGCGGAATCTCTGCCGAGGAGGCGTTCGGCAAGTTGAAGGGCCTCGTGCCGAACGCGGTGGTGACCGACGGCCCCAACGGCGCGTTCTTGCGGTATCACGGTTCGGAACACCACGTCCCGGCCTTCGCGTGCAAGCCGATCGACGTTACGGGGGCCGGGGACATGTTCGCCGGGTCGTTCCTGTACGGGATCACGCACGGCGTCCCGGCGGAGCGGGCCGCCCGCGGGGCGAACTTCCTGGCGATGAAGGTCATCACGCAGATCGGCGCGCGGCTCCACCACGGCGCGAAGCCGTTCTGGGCAGAAGCGATCGGGTAGCGCCTGTCAGGGCCGAATCCGCGCCCGCGCGGGAATAATCCCCTCGCCGCGGCATCACATCTATTGAGAAGCAACAACGGGCGCGGGTTGAGTCTCAACGACCGGTCATGTCTGGTTCGCGCCCGGTTCCGCATTCCCATCACAATCGGTTGAAAGGGTACGTCATGTTTCGGACGTGTGTGATCTCGTGCGCGCTGGCGGCCGTTGTCGGTCTGTCGATCGGCTGCACCAACTCCAAGGACACCAAGAAGGACGACGCGCTCAAGGGCTACAAAACGCAGCTCGGCGGGTTCGACAAGCAGGTGGACGAGCTGAAGGCGAGGGCCGACAAGGCGACCGGTGACGAGAAGGCCAAGCTGGAGGCGAAGTGGAAGGACGCGGTCGCCAAGCGCGAGGTCGCGAAGAAGAAGCTGGAGGAACTCGAGAAGGCCGCGGCCGACAAGTGGGACGCGGTGGAGAAGGAGGCGAAGGCCGCGTTCGAGGACGTGACGAAGGCGGTCAAAGAATAGTCGAGGCAGAGTCATAAAGTCGAAAGTCGTAAAGTCGAAGACCGAGGTCACTCCGGTTTTCGACTTTACGACTTTCGACCTGACGACTTGTGACTCCGGTTCCGAGAATAGACGCCGTTGCGCCCCGCCGTGTTTCACCGGGACCTCTCATGCGATACCGCCTCCTCGCCGGGCTACTGCTCGCGGTCGCTCTCGCGCCCGTCGGGCGGGCCGACGACCCGAAGCTCGTCACCAAGATCTGCTTCGGTTCGTGCGTCGATCAGGACAAGCCCGTTCCGATCTTCGAGCCGATGGCGGCGACCAAACCCGACCTGCTGTTGCTCCTCGGCGACAACATGTACGCGGACCTCGACAAGTCGGTGAAGGTCACCCCGCACGTCATCCGCGAGAAGTATCAGCAGATGGCGCAGGTGCCGGGGTTCGTGAAACTCAAGGCCGCGAGCGGAAAAATCCTCGGCACGTGGGACGACCACGATTACGGCAAGAACGACGCCGGCGCCGACTGGGAACACAAGGACGCGGCGCAAAAGGAGTTCCACGACTTCTTCGGCACCCCAGCCAACGACCCGCGGCGCGCCCAAAAGGGCCTCCACCACGCGGAGGTGTTCGGCCCGCCCGGCAAGCGCGTGCAGGTGATTCTGCTCGACACGCGGTACTTTCGCAGCCCGATGAAAAAGGGCACGTTCGACACGAAACTGCGCACCACGCCGTACCTGCCGAACACCGACCCCGGAGTAACGGTGCTGGGCGACGAGCAGTGGAAGTGGCTCGAAGCGCAGCTCAAGAAGCCCGCGGAGGTGCGGTTGCTCTGTTCGAGCATTCAGGTGATCGCGGACGAACACCCGTTCGAGAAGTGGATGAACTTCCCGAAGGAGCGCGAGAAGCTGTACGCGCTTTTGAACAGCACCGGGGCCAACGGCGTGTTGATTCTCAGCGGCGACCGGCACCTGGCGGAAATCAGCGTCGATACTGCGGCGCTCGGCTACCCGCTGTACGACATTACGAGTAGTGGGTTCAACCAGGCGACGAAGAACTGGCGCGCGCCGGAGAAGAACGCGCACCGCCTCGCCGGGATGCCCCACGGCGACAACTTCGGGTTCCTCACGATCGACTGGACGAGCGACGATCCGCGCATTCACGTTCAGATCCGCGACGAGGACGGCGACGCCACCTGTGGCTTCAAGGTCCGTTTGAGCACACTGAGGGGCACTGGGCCGGTGGTCGCGGTGAAGCTCCCGGCCGGCGTGCTGTCGCCGGCGGACGCGGCGAAGAAGGTCGGCGAGACCGTGAAAGTGCAGTTCGTGGTGAAGTCGTTTGGAGGGAAGGCGAACCTGTACCTGAACTCGCAGACGGATTTCCGCGCGAAGGACAACTTCGCGGTGATGCTGCCGGTGAAGGCCCAAACCGGTCCGTGGGCGAAGGTGGGTGCGGACACGTTCGTCGGCAAGACGGTCCGCGCGACGGGCAAGGTCGAGATGACCAAGCAGGGCGCGATCCAACTGGAAATCGCCGACGAAAAGAGTCTGGAGATCGTGAGGGAGTGACTCGGCATCGGTTCGCTTGTCTTGTCCCTCTCCCCTTGCGGGAGAGGGCAAAACAACCCAGCCCGGCTGTCACTTCGCCAGCGCCTTCGCGATCTCGGCGGTCCACAGTTCGTACCCCTTCGGGGTCATGTGTAACCCGTCCTTCACGAACAACTCCGGGATCGGGGTGCCGTCGGGGCCGAGCATCAGCGGCACCACGTCTACGAACGTCAGCCCCTTTTCGCGCTCGCAGAACGCCCGCACGAGCGCGTTCGCCTTCTTCTGTTCGCCGAACTGTTTCCAGCGTGCAAGGCTCGGCTTGACGGCAATGAACAGCACCCGGCACGACGGGTTGTCTTTCCGCACCGCCGCCACGAACGCCGCAAAATCCGCGGCGACCTCTTGCGCCTTGCCGCCGCGGCCGATGTCGTTGTCGCCGGCGTAGAAGACGATCGTACCCGGTTTGAACGGGGTCAGGATGCGCGGGCTGAAGTGCGTGCTGTCGGCGATGACCGAGCCGCCGAACCCGACGTTGACGTACCCGGCGCCCGGGAACGACTTCTTCAGCTCCCACTGCACGATGCTGGAACTGCCCGCGAAGAACACCGCGCCCGGTTTGGGCCGGTCGGCGGTCAGTCGCTTCTCCAGTGCGACAATGTTCTTCTCCCACCTGGC
>CAZBXY010000069.1:0-28837 GCA_964495365.1 uncultured Frigoriglobus sp.
ACCGCGACCGCTTTCAGTTTGGCGAGCATCATCATCCGCAATACCCCTTCGGAAAGTTGAACGGCGTCTGCGGACACGAGTGAATCGAGTACGGCCCCGGCGGCGACCGCCTCGCCGGCCCGAACGACCCCCAGCGCCAGCGCCGGCGGGACCGCCGAGGCCGACGCGTGCGCGCCGAGCAGCCCCGCCAGCGCCCCGCCGGAGAGCGTGACCCCCCGGCGGGTGAGCCGCTGGGCCAGCGTCTTGCGGGCGGTCGTCAGCCGCGTCGCGAGCGTGGCCGGGGGCACGCTGAGGTGCTTGGCCACCTCGCGCTGCGAGCGCCCTTCGAGGTCGCACAGCACGACCGGCAGCCGGAGCTTGTCGGGGAGCTTCGCCAGTTCCTCGTCGATCACCGGCTGAAGGTCGGTCCAGGCGGGGCGGGCGGCCGGCGCGGTCGGTTCGGGCATGACATCCACCTGCTTCTCGCGCGACCGCCGGCGGGCCAGAACCATTCGGGCCTTCAGCGCCGTCCGGTACGCCACCCCGTACAGGAAGTTCCCGACCTGCTCCCGCGGGCGCACCGACGCCGCCCGGCGCGCGAGGACCAAAAACGCCGCCTGGAAGGCGTCGTCCGCGGTGGCCCGCTCGCCGGTGACCCGGCGGCACACGCCCAGCACCATCGGCCCGTGCCGGCGCACCAGTTCGGCGAACGCGTCGGCGTCCTGCTCGACGACGAACGCGCCGAGCAACTCGCCGTCGGAGCGCGCGGCCGACTGCCGGGCCAGGACGACCCGGCGCAGGGTGGGCATGAGGCGATTGGCTTGCCCGATCGGCATGGGGGCCTCGGTTTCACTCGTTCGCCCCGGTGGTCGCGGGTCGCTCCGCATTCCCGAACCGCCGGGGCGTGTCCGTCAGTATGTATTGCCCGCAAAGGGCTACGCGCTCGGAAGAAGTTTTTCAAAGTGTTCCGCCAGCAGCGCGTTGACGCGGTCGGCGTGCTGAATCGGCAGTCCGTGCGAGGCGTCCGGGAACGCCGCGTGCCGCGCCCCGGGGATGCCGTTCGCCAGCGCCGCGCTCACCTTCGGCGGCGAAATCGGGTCGTGCGCGCCGCTCAGAACGAGCGTCGGCAGACCGGCCAGTTCGGCGAGCCGCGGCGCGGCGCCGTACTTCCGCATCGCGGAGAGCTGGGCGCTTTCGATCGGTGGCGACTCGCCCAGATCGTGCCCGAACAGCGAGGCCAGTCGCCCGGCCATTGCGTCGATGTCGATCCCGGCGAGCGCGCCGGCGGGCATCACGAGCCGGAGGAACCCGCGCCGGCGCATCCGGCGCGTGCCGAGTTTCGTGCGCATCCCCAGCCACATCATGCGCAGCGTGAGCGGCGCCGCGGCGCGCCCGTCGGCGAACGTACACATCAGCGTCAGGCTCTTCACCCGCGCCCGTGCCTCAAGTGCCATCCGAAGTGCGACGAGGCCTCCCAGCGAGTGCCCGACGACGTGCGCGGATCCGATCCGCTCCGCGTCCAGCACTGCGAGCGCGTCCTCGGCCATCTGCTCGACGGTGATCGGAACGGCTGTGGGCTGACTGCGCCCCATCCCGCGGTTGTCGAAGGTGACGCACCGGAACTTCGCGGCAAGCGCGCTCACCTGCGGGAGCCACCCGGCGCCGTGAACGCCGACGCCCTGGATCAGCAATACCGGCGGGCCGTTCCCGCTCACGTCGTAGGCGATCCGGCACCCGCGGTGCTCGATTGTGCGCGTTTCGAGCGAAGTGGTTCCCATTCACACAGCGTAATCACAACACGTTGCTCCCGCTACGCCGCAAGCGGCGATCACTCGAACAGAACGCGAGTGACGGTGTAGAACTGGAAATCGGGGAACAGTGTGTCCCAGAGGGTCGCGTTCGCTTCGGGCGTGATGTCCGAGGCGACCCGCGCCCACCAGTCCAGGAGGAGTTGCTCCAGGCGCTCGATGTGGGCGAAGTAGTCGCCGCCGTACTGCGTGTACCCGCCCACGGTCGTCGGTCCCACGGTCGGGCCGAGGCTGGCGAAGTCCGGCACCGGGAGGTGCGCGGCTTTCGCGGCCGCTTCGATCCGGATCGTTTCGTCCGGCAATAGCCCGCGCAGAAACGGGCCGACCGGGGCGGTTTCCCGCGCCGCGCGCTCCAGCTTCGAACGCGCGGCGTCCGCGGCACTCTTGTCCGTGAACCCTTCGAGCGGCACCCCGACCGGGTGCTCCGTCGGGTCGGTGTAGAACACCGGTCGATCGTTCCACACCGACGACGCCGGCGGAACCCGGTTCACCACCCACAGTGAAGCCGCACGCGCGCGCGCCATGTCACGGTCCCTCCGGCAGTTCGAACTCGATCACCTCGTAGAACGGCACCTCGTCCACACCGAACTTGCCCTCGCTCCCGTCGTCCGTGTCGTCTTCGTCGGCGCGCGGGCGCGCCGGCGGCAGGCGGCGCGGGCCGAACGGGTCGTCGCCGGGGAACGTGCGGTCCTCCATGTCGAAGGGAAACGCCTCGTGCCCTTCCCTGTTCCCGGCGCCGGCGCCCGGGGCGGGCAAGTTCAGTTGCTGCCGCCAGTTCTCGCGCGCCTCGGCGTTCATCCGCGCACACTCGGCCGCGGCCCGCTCGCGGGTGCGGTACGCGGTGTGTGGCCCGCCGCCCTCCGGGGGCGGGTAGTTCCACTCGTCGTTGTAGTTCCACTGCACTTCGACGATGACGAACCCGACCGACCGCACCGGGCGCTCCTCGACGCGGAAGAACCGCACGCGGTCCAGTCCCTCCCAGACGCGGGCGACTTGCTCCGCGGAGAGGTTCGGCGCGGTCGCGTCCCACCACGCGGCCCAGTCGCGGAACGTGCCCGCGGGCGCCGGGGCGCGCGGCACGTACCGCCGTTCAAAGCCCGACAGCGGCTTCCCGTTTTCGTCGGTGTCGGGCAGCGGTACGAGTGTGGGCGGTTCGACGCCGGCGTCGTTGATGAAGTCGCGGAAGACGGGTTCGGGCAGGTGCGAGCGTTCGGCCCAGGTGGTGCCGCAGCGGAACGGGTTGACGGTCCGGCGCGCCGCGACTTCGCGGGCCCAACGGTCCGCTTCGGCGGCCTCGCGATCCGCGAACGCGGCGACGCGGTTCGATCCGGGCAGTTGCACGAACGTGTGAGGGAACCCCGTGACCCGCCACGTCATCCGCGCCACGACGAAATGCGTCGCCATCTGTTCGGCCCCTGTTCGTAGTGACCCGCTTCAACCGGACACCAACACCGGGTCCGCGTGTCACACATCGAGATCCCACACGACGACCTTGCCGCGGTGCGATCCGGCCGCCGCGAGCGCGCCGTCGGCGCTGAAGCACACGCCCCGCAGTTTCCCGACGGCCCAGGTATACGTCCGGGCGACTTCCCACGTCGCGGTGTCGTAAAACTTCACCGTTTCGTCGTTGCAGGTGGCTGCAAGATACCGCCCGCTCGGGTGGAACGCGAGGTCGGTGAACTCCTTCTTGGAGTCGTTGGACACGATCCGCGGCGGCTGCGCCAGATCACCCATCGCCCACACCGCGATTTCGGTTCGCCAGTGAGCGACGATCCACTCGCCCGCGGGGCTGCACGTCAGGTGGTTGAGCGGCGGAACATCCGCGCGGTGGTTGTTCGGCGGGTAAAGTGAGTTCACCGGCGCCGACCGGTTCGCGCCGGTGATGTCGTGCGTCACGAACGCCACCCCGCTCCACTGCTCGACCGAGACGAACCGACGTCCGCCGGCGAGCAGGGCGAGGCCGTAGGGCTGGTGGATGAAGTGCGGCTCGTGGCACCAGTCCGGTTGCAGTTCGCGCCCGGGCGCGGTGGTCCACGTCTGGTAACTGTCGGTGCCGTGCGGGTGATCGGCGAGGCCGGGCGCGAACCGGTGGTTGATGCCGAGTACGCGGCCCGCGCGCGGAACGACGGCAAGTTCGACGAGGTGCCCGGTGGACGGATAGTAAACCGGTGCGGCACCGGGAGCGAGCGCCTGAACGCCCAGCCCGGCGCGCCCGCACGACGCGAGGAGCGTGTCGTTGTCCCAGAAGGCGATGGCGAACGGCCGTCTAAACGGGTCGTGAGTCGCAAAGAACCGCCGGGCTTCGTTCGGCGCGTCGAGTTTCCAGAACGAAACCCCCGCCCCATCGCCGGCGGCGAGGCCGGTCCCGTCGGGCGCGAAGCAGACCCGGTCGAGGCGCGACTTCCGCTCGGGTTCGGTGAGGACGAGCATGGTTCCTGGTCATGGTATTCGTCTTCCGGCCCAGGGGCCGTGGTCTGTCTTTTCGTGGCACAGGCTTTCGAGCCTGTGCTTTCCAATCGGTCGCGACCAACGGGAGGGGCCGAATCAAAACCGATTCGATGGGCGGACCTCGCTCCGCTCGGCCTGCCGATTGGAAGCACAGGCTCGAAAGCCTGTGCCACAAGAACAAAACCAAACCGGACACCCACCCGCGGTTGATACAACACCGCTGTAGCGACCGCGGGGTCAGCAGGAGGAGCAATGGTCGGTTCGGTGCCGGGACGGCTTGCGGCGATGATGTTCCTTCAGTACTTCGGGCTGAGCGCGATGATCGTGCCGCTCACCCGGTACCTCCAGACGCCCCCGGGCGCCGGCGGGCTGGGGTTCGCCCCCACCCACGTGGGGTACATCTACATGACGTTCGCGGTCGGCGCGATCGTCTCCCCGCTCATCGTCGGGTTGCTCGCCGACCGGTGGTTCGCCAGCGAGAAGGTGATGGCCACCGCCCACGCGCTCATGGCGGCGCTCATGGGCGCTGCGGGGTGGTGGTGCGACACCTACGACGGCACGAGCGCCGACCCGGCCGACGCGGTTGCCCCGCTCTTTGTGCTGATGCTGGGCTACGCGATCGGCACGCAAATCACGCTCACGCTGACGAACGTCATCAGCTTCCGCAACCTGCCCGACGGGGCCGGGGTGTTCTGGTACGTGCGGCTCACCGGGACGTTCGGGTGGATCGTCGCGGGGTTCGTGGTCGGCTGGGTGATGAACCCGATCTCTCCGCAACCACTGTATATAGCCGCCGTCACGTCGGCGGTGCTCGCGGCGTTCGCCTTCGTGCTCCCGCACACGCCGCCGAAGGGCCACGGCCGCCCGGTGCGCGAGGTGATCGGGCTGCCGGCGATCAAGATGCTCCGCGACCGGTCGTTCGTCGTGTTCGCCGGCGTGCTGCTGCTCTGCAACATGATGAACCAGTTCTACGGGCTGTTCGTCTCACCGTACCTGCACGACCTCGGCGTGAAGCTCGACCTCGGCCCTTACGGACAGGTCGCCCCCGAAGTCATCATGACATTGGCGCAGGTGTGCGAGATCGGGTGCATGGCCGCCACGCCGTTTCTGCTCCGCCGGCTCGGGCTGAAGCGGCTGATGGTACTGGGCGTGGGCGGGTTGGTGTTGCGGAACGCGCTACTTTACATTGCGAATGTACCGTTTATTGTGGCGGTCGGGCTGCCGATGCACGGCTGGGGGTACGCGTTCTACGGGATGCTCGGGGCGTACTTCGTGGACCGCGAGGCCCCCCCGCACCTGCGCGCCGGGGCGCAATCGCTCGTCACGTTCCTGGGCAGTGGCCCCGCGGTGGTGCTGGGGAACGTCCTGGCGAGCAGCACGGTGCAGGCGAACCGCGCCAACGACGTGACCAACTGGCCCGCGGTGTGGATCGTCCCGCTGGTGGGTTATGTGGTCGCGTTCGTGGTGTTCGTGACGCTGTTCAAGGAACCGCCAGGCGAACGGCCGGTGTCAGCCGGCCGGTGAAGGCGAACGGCCGGGGTCAGCCGGCCGGTGGGAGCGAGGAACGAGAAGGCGGGTCAACGTATCACCGGCCGGCTGACACCGGCCGTTCGCCGGAGTCACCATGTCCAAGTTCTTCAAATACAAGTCGGTCGCGGACCTCGAAGCCGAGAACGCGCGGCTCGGGATCGACCTGCGGTTCTCCGACGACCTCGCGCCGCTATTTCGGCCGCTCGCGGTGGGCCCGCGCACGGTCGGTAACCGGTGGTGCATTCACCCGATGGAGGGGTGCGACGGCGAACCCGACGGCACGCCGGGCGAACTCACGCTGCGCCGCTACGCCCGGTTCGGCGGTGGCGGGGCGAAACTCATCTGGGGGGAGGCGTGCGCGGTGAACCTGCACGCCCGCGCGAACCCGCGGCAAATCGTACTTAACGAATCAACGAAACCGGTGTTCGCGCGCATGGTGGAGAACTGCCGCACGGCTCACCGCGCGGCCAACGGTTCCGACTCCGACCTGTTGTTCGGGCTGCAACTGACGCACTCCGGCCGTTACAGCCACCCGCGGCCGATCATCGCGACGCACGACCCGATCCTCGACCCGCGAACGGTCGTGGACAAGATCACCGGCGCGCCGGTGACCGCCGATTACCCGCTCATCACCGACGACGAACTGAAACGCCTCGTGGACGACTACGTTGCGGTCGCGAAGCTCGCAGTGGAAGTGGGGTTCGACTTCCTCGACGTGAAACAGTGCCACCGCTACCTGCTGAACGAACTGCTCGGTGCCCGCAACCGCCCAGGCTCCTACGGCGGAAGCTACGAGAACCGCACGCGGTTCGCTCGCGAAGCGATTCAGGCCGTCCGCGCCGCGGTGCCGGGGAACGTCGTCATCGCGACGCGAATGAACGTGTTCGACGGTATCCCGTTCCACAAGGCCGCGAACGCCGACGGCGCACCCGACCCACACGCGCTGCCGCTGGCGAACGGCTGGGGGATGTCCGAAACCGACCCGTTCGTGGTCGATCTGACGGAACCGCTGAAATGGCTCGGCGAAATGCGATCGCTCGGCGTGACGCTCGTGAACGCGACGATGGGCAACCCCTATGCGCAGCCGCACTACGGCCGGCCGTTCGAGTACCCGCCGCTGGACGGCTACGAGTCGCCCGAACACCCGCTCGTCGGCGTCGATCGCCACTTCCGCGCGACCGCGGCGATTCAGAAGGCGTACCCCGACCTCGCTCTTGTGGGCACCGGGTACAGCTACCTGCAAGAGTTCCTCCCGCAGGCCGCCGCGGCGAACGTCCGCGACGGGCGCGTCAGTATCGCCGGCGTCGGCCGCGCGACGCTCGCTCAGCCGGACTGGGTGCGCCAGTTGCTCGACACCGGTAAGCTCGACCGCAAGCGCGTGTGCCGGACGTTCAGTTACTGTACGGCGCTCATGCGGACGAAGCAGCACCCGCTGGGCCAGTACCCGACCGGGTGCCCGCCGTTCGACAAGGACGCCTACGGCGACATCTGGAAAGAGGCCCAGCAGCTTCACGTGAAGAAAGCCCCGCCCGCGGGCGAATAACTTGTTGGGTGCCAACGAGCCGCGACCGCGCGGGTGCGGTTTTCCGGGAGTCCGCCCATGTCCGCCCGCCGCTGGTCCGTTCTGCTCGTCTTCGTCCTCGTGAACCTGCTGCTCTCGCTCGGCTGGTTCGTGTGGGCCGCGTTCCGCGCCCCGCCGGGCAACCGCATGGCCGCGATGGGCCTTACCGGCATCATTCAGCTCATCGAACTCCCGCTCGCGTACTACCTCTTGCGCCTGAGCGACTACGCCCGCGACTGGACGATGCGCATCAACATCATCAAGCTCGTATCGGCGGTGGGGTTGGGGATCGGGATGATCGCGGGCTTCGGGTGGAACACCGGGTTCGTCGCGGCGGTCCTCGCGCTCGGCGGGTTCTACGCCGGCTTCACGCTGTTCCTGCGCGCGAACGCCGAGTTCTTTGATTGATGGTAGTCAGAGCAGTCGCCGTGATGAAATGTGACAAGCGGCGACCAAATCGGTATTCTCATTTCTACCAAATACGAGAATTACTCAAATGAAATACCGTTGCCCCTACTGCGGATCGTTGAACGTGCCGGCCCCTGATATGTGTTTACACCAACGAGAAAAAGGGATCGTCTGTCCAGACTGCAAATGTTGGCTGCGCTCACTCGATGATAGGCCTCTGAAAGACCAACTGAAAGGCTTGGGAAGCTTCGTCTTGCTGTGGCTCATCGTGAGCTTTCCGACCATTTTGATCGTCTTCGACTGGCTGACTCGCCCTGGTTTTTCGTGGGCATTCGTTTGGACGCCGAAAGGACGGGGCTGGTTCTTGGTGATGCTCTCCATTCCGATGTCCTTCGTGCTGACCGCAGGTCTGCTATTTGAGATCGTTGGGCTACTACGGTGTGCGGTCGCAAGACAACCGATACCTGTCCCAGAAGAAATCGATCTCGTCCAACCGGAAACTGACACAGATACAAATTCGGCACCATCGGAACTGAGACAGGACTAATACAGCCTATGCGCACCAATCCTGTTAAGCGGCTCCTGAAGGCCGGCAAGCCCGTCGTCGGCACGTGGCTCTCGCTCGGCAGCGTCACCGCGGCGCGGTTCATGGCCCGGGCCGGGTTCGACTACCTCACCGTCGATGTCGAGCACTCGCTCGTCAACGTCGAGACCACCACGCACATGATCGCAAGTATCGCGGATGCCGGGTGCGTGCCGCTCGTGCGCGTGCCCTCCAACCGGCACGACCACATCAAGCGCGTGCTCGATAACGGCGGGTTCGGCATCGTCGTGCCGATGGTGTGTACGCGACAGGAAGCCCAGGACGCGGTGAGCGCGTGCCTGTACCCGCCGCACGGGACGCGGAGCGTCGGCGGGAGCGTTCACGCGCTGAACTTCGCCGCCACGCCGGCGGATTATTACGCCAAAGCGAACGACGAACTGCTCATCGTCCTTCAGTGCGAGCACATCCAGGCGGTGCGGAACTTCGAGGAGGTGTACTCCGTGCCGGGTGTCGATGCGGTGTTCGTCGGGCCGAACGACCTCGCCGCGAGTATGCGTAGCCCCGACGGCAAGCCCCCGGCGCCGGATGTGTTCAAACAGGCGCTCGCGGACATCCTCGCGGCGGCCAGGCGGATCGGCGTGCCCGCCGGCATTCACACGTTCAGTATCGAAGAAGCGAAGGTGCGCATCGCGGAGGGCTGGCAGTTCATCGCGGTCAACAGCGAACTGAAGTTCCTGACAGACGGCGCGAAACAGGTGGTGGACGGGCTGGGACTGGGCAAGGGCGGCGACCTCGCGAAGTATTGACCGCGGGCGGAGACTTGCCCGGCAGTGCCAGCGCAGCTACAACTCAGGCTCCGATCCTTCCCCGGAGCCTCGTCACCATGCCTCTCACCAAAGACACCATCGGCGTCGGATTCATCGGCGCCGGCGACATCTCGATTCTCCACGCCGCCGCGGTCAAGAAGTGCCCCGGGGCGAAGCTCGTCGGGCTGTGGAACCGCAACCAGGACCGCGCGAACCAGCGGGCCCGCGACTTCGGCTGCAAGAACTACGCCAGCCCCGAAGCGCTCGTCGCCGACCCCGCGATCGACGCGGTATTCGTTCTGACGAACCTCGAAACGCACCTCGAATACACCGCGCTCGCGCTCGGCATGGGTAAGCACGTTTTGGTTGAGAAGCCGGTGGGGATGAGCGTCGCCGAAATCGAGCGGATGAAGGTGCTCGCGGACGCCAAAGACCTCGTGTGCCTGCCGGGACACAACTACGTCTACGAACAGGGCATGAACCGCACGCGGGAGCTGGTGGACGGCGGCGACCTCGGTCGCATCGTCTCCGCGTATGTGATGTACAACATCCACCACCCCGAGGAGGTCGCGAAGCGCTACCCGGGCGTCGTGCGGCAGATCCTCACGCACCACTCGTACATCCTGCTGTATCTGGTCGGCAAGCCGGTCGAACTGTGCGCGATGAAGGCGACGCTGCACTACAAGGAGTACCCGGAAGAAGACATCGCGATGGTGCAAATGCGCTTGCACAACGGGGCGCTCGCTCACTTCTGCGCGAGCTTCGCGGCCGACGACCACGCGGCCGACCCGTGGACCGTCATGGTGAAGGTCATCGGCACCGCCGGCAGCACCCGCTACAGTTACCGCGACCACGTCGAGATCAAGCCGGGCCTCGTCCACTCGCAAACCTACACCGCGTATCAAGGCTCGATTACGAACGAGGTCCGACACTTCCTGATCGACTGCCTGCGGATGGGCCAGAAGCCACTCAGCACGCTCGAAGACGCGATTACGGCGCAGAAGATGATCGAGGCCGCGGAAAAGAGCATCGCGGAGAAGAGCGTGGTGAGGTTGTAAAGACGATTTCACCGCTGAGACCGCGGAGACCGCAGAGAGAAAGAGCGAGAGGCACGTCAAACTCTCAATTCTTTCTCTGCGGTCTCCGCGGTCTCTGCGGTGAATCCTGTATTGGAGACCACGCATGGAATATCGCAACCTCGGTAAGACCGGCCTCTCCGTCTCGGTTTTAGGTCAGGGCGGCGCCGCGTTCGGGCAGCAGTATGGGGCCGTCTCGCCGGAAGAGGTCGCGGAGTGCGTGCGCGCGGCCATCGACGCCGGCGTGAACCTCATCGACGTGGCCGCGTACTACGGCAAGGGCGTCGCCGAAGACTTTCTGGGGCGGGCGCTCGAAGGCGGACTGCGCGACAAGGTTCACATCTGCACCAAAGCCTGCCGGCTCGACCGCGCCGTGTTCGACTTCACCCCCGAAGGCACGCGGAGGTGCGTCGAGGCGTCGCTGCGCCGGCTCCGCACCGATCGTGTGGAGATTCTGCTGGCGCACGACATCGAGTTTGCCGACGACTACGAATACGTCTTCAACGAGACCTACCGCGTGCTTCAAGACCTGAAAAAAGAAGGCAAGACGCGATTCATCGGCATGTCGTGCTACCCGCTGGGATTGCTGAAGCAAGCGATCGAGCGGTGCGAACTCGATGTCGTCATCAGCTACGCACATTGCAATTTGTTCAACACGCGGTTACTAACTGAACTCATGCCCACTGCGGAGGTCCGCGGGACAGGCGTGATGAACGCGAGTCCGCTCGCGATGGGATTACTGACGAACCAGGGGCCGCAGCCGTGGTTCCCGGGGCAACCGGAGGTGGTCGCCGCGTGCCGCAAGGCCGCCGAGCTGTGTCGCGCGCGCGGCGCGGACATTTCGTTCCTCGGGATGCAGTTCGCCCACGCGCAGTCTGCGATTCCCTGCACGCTGACCGGCGCGGCGCGCAAGAGCGAACTGGACGTGAACCTGCGCGCGATGACGACACCGATCGACCAGGCGCTTTTGGCCGACGTGATGAAGGTGCTCGACCCGGTGCGCGACTGGACGTGGCCGAGCGGGAACTGGAAGGGATAGGTGCTCGTAGTGACCCGCTTCAGCGGGTCTGTGTTCTTGTGGCACCAACGCCGAACACATGAACGAGAGCCGCTCATGCTCGGATTCACCGGAACGTTGGGGGTCGTGGCCCACCTCACGTTCAGCCCGGACGCGAAGCGGCTCGCCGCTGGCGGCGAGTCCGGCGGGCTGGAGATGTGGGACGTGCCGGCGCGGCGCAAGTGGGGCCGCTACACCGGACACATCTCCTTTTACCCCGCGCCGATCGCGTTCCACCCCACCGAGCCGCAGTGTTTCGCGTGCGCCAACAGCGCGCTCGCGGTCATCGACACGAACGCGGAGACCGTCCGGCTCCTCCAGTTGTCGAGCGGGACGGAGTGGCTCGTCCAGCCGGCCGTGACACCCGACGGCGGGTCGGTCGTCGCCCGCGTACACGGCTACTCCGGGGGTGACGTGCGGTGCTTCCGCATCCTCCGGGACGCGAAGAAACCGCTGAAGCAGGTCTGGGCGGCTCCGTTTGAACAGCTCACGGGGCGGCACCCCCGCGCGCTCGACCTGGGGCTGATGCGGATCGCCCCCGACGGCCAGACGTTCGCGGCGCTCTGGGGCGAACTCGACCGGCGGACGTGGACCGTGAAGTTGGTGCGGGTGAGCTTGCGGTCGATGGCGAAGGGCGCGGTGTTGTGGTCCGCGAAGTTGCCCGCGGGCACCACCCACGCGCTGGCGTTCGCCCCGGACTCGGAGACGTTCGTCACCTGCCGCACGCACATCATGTCCGTCTGGCAGACCAACGACCCGGAGGCGAAGCCGCGCGAGGTGCGCAGTGACAGCCGACAGCACCTGACCGCGGTCGCGTTCCACCCCGGCGGGCGCTATCTGGCCGCGACCAGTAACGACACGACCGTGAAGCTCTACGACACGACGACCTGGGAAGTGACCCGCAGTTTCACCTGGGACATCGGGCGCCTGCGGAGCGTCGCCTTCAGCCCCGACGGAATGCTGGCCGCGGTCGGCAGCGATTCCGGCCAGATCGTCGTTTGGGATCTGGAGCCTTAACCGGTCCGGATTGACGGGCAGAGGCGTTTGAGTTTCACACGGGCGTCGGCGGTCGAGGGGCGTTGTGAGTGATGTGGTTGTGCGTCACCCGCGCCCTTGCGAGTCGGGTTCGCCTCACACCTCGGAGGTGCCTGACACCGGCCGTTCGCCTCACGGCCAGTCCTCGCCGCTGCCACCCCACGGGTTACAGCGACAGACGCGCCACACACCCTTTGCGCAGCCGTAGACCGGGCCGTATTTCTTCACCGACAGGATGAAGTACTCGCTGCACCCCGGTCGGAACCGGCACATCGGCGGCAACAGCGGGCGGACGAGCTTCTGGTACCCGCGCACGCAGAGGATCATCAGCCCGCCGGCGACGAGCGCCGGCCCGCGCCACAGCCAGCGGAGGTGTCGCATCACGACCCCTCCCCCCGGCCCCCTCTCCCCTTGGGGGAGGGGGAGTCAGGCGTTGGCGCATCGCTGGCGCCATCGGCGTGCGAAGGTTTGTCCCCTTCCTTTTTAGGGAAGGGGGCCGGGGGGTTAGGTCGCTTCTCCCCCAGCTTCCGCGCCGCCTGCGCGGCCAGCTTCACCAGCGAGGCGCGCACCGCATCCAGCGCCGGCTCCGGGCCGGGCCGCGGGATCAGGATCAGGTCCACGCCCGGCGGCAACTCGTGCTGCGACAGCCGGAACGCTTCGCGAAAGAGCCGCTTGTAGCGGTTCCGCACCACCGCGTTGCCGACCTTCCGCGACACCGAGCAGCCCAGCCGCGGGTGCGGCCGGTCGTTCTCGCAGGCGTACACGATCAGCACGCCGTCGGACGCCGACCGCTTGCGCGCGTAGCACCGCTCGAACTCCGCCGGCGTCTTCATCCGGTGGGTCTGCGGAAAGGTCAGCGGCTCGGTCGGCGCGGTCATGTCTCTCCCGTTCGTAGTAACGTGACACCGGCGCGAGCGCCGAGGATCGGGGTCATGTTACAAAGAGCGGGCCGATCCGAACTTCTGGTGTCTCCATGCCGAGTTCACTCGATGACGAACGTGGCGAGTTTGTCGAGGTTCACCTGGTCCGGCGGGTAGTCCTTGCGCGCCGGCATTCGCGGGTACACTTCCGGGAAGGCGTAGCGCCCCGTCGGCCACTCCAGCGGCCAGTCGTCCGGCAACTCCGACGCGGTGAACCGCTGCTCCACCCCCGGCGAAATCTTCCGCCCGTCGGCGCCGCGCAGCGGCGTGCCCACCATCACCCGCGAACCGCCGCCCGCTTCCGCCGGCAGCGCCTTGGTCGAAACGACCGACGAGACGTTGAAGAACTGGTAGTGCAGGCCGTCGCGGTCGGTCGCGAAGCGTTCGACCATGCGCCGCATGAGCAACTGCATCCGGTCGCGGTCGAGCGGGTGAACGAGGTCGAGCTTCGGCGCGCAGAACGCGACCCGCGTGATCCACCCCGGGCGCCACTGGTGCGGCAGAAACACCTTGCTCAGGCCCCGGGCGAGCGGGCCGAATACCTTGTTCTCGCCCGGCGAGAGTACGTCGAAGAGGTCGCGAACGATCTGCCGGTTGTCGTCGTACATCCCCACGCCGCCGGCGAGCAACATTGTCACATCGACCAGAACGACCAGCGCCGTACAGGACCGGAACGCCGCGATCGTCGGCACCACGACCTGCTCGACGTAGGCGTTGTAGCGCCACGCGAACAACTCGATCAGTTCGCCGGTGCGGAGGCTCGCGGGCAGCGGGCAGAACTGCGTGTCGGGATCGATCCCGCAGTGCCGCCCGGCGGCCAGTTCCTCCGGCGCCGCCGGGCGCGCCGGCTGGCCCTTCAGGTCGAGCAAGAATGTCGAGGGCGAGATGAGCGGCTTGTAACTGAGGATCAGGTTGGCGAGCGCCAGTCGATACGTGGACAGAAGTTCCTTCTCGGTGACACCGGGCTTCTTGATCGCTTCCAGAAACGGCGCCGAGCAGGTGCGGTACGTGGTGTCGTTGACGAACAGGTTGAGCATCCGCTCGGACCACGCGGTGAAGTCGCGGCCGAGCATCCCGGCGTCGGCGATCCGCTCGCCGGGCAGGTCGTAGAGCTTCAGGAGGCAGTCGCTGAACGTCCAGTCGGACCGCTCGAACTGACAGACGAACTGCGCGCGGTCGGTGGTCTTCGACGGCCACCGGCCGTAGTTCACCAGGGCGTCGCGGTGCCCGGAGTAGTTGAACGCGGCCCATCCGCGATCCGGTTCCATCACGGTGAATTTCCGCAGTTGCGTGCCCGACTTGCCGAGCGGGAACCGGTCCGGGTCGTGGTCCTGGAGGTGGTTGATGAGCGACGTGAGCAGCACCGTTTTGCCGGCGCTGTAGAGTCCGACCACGCCGACGCGGGCCTCGGTCGTTTTGACGCGAAAAATGCTCATAGCCGGACTCTCCACAGGCAGCAGAGCAGCACGATAAACGCAGAAAAGGCACGATCAGAGAAAACCAGAGTTTGAACTGATCTCTCTTCGGTCTTTATCGTGTCTTATCTGCGTTTATCGTGCGGCTCCTCTTCTTTCGAGGTTCTCCCATGAGTGCTATTCGCTTCACCCACCTCGACCATTGCTCCGTAATCATAACGGACCTGGCGCGCGCCCGCGCGTTCTATGTGGGCGTGCTGGGGCTGACGGAGATCGCCAAGCCCAAGACGTTCGATTTCGTCGCCCTGTGGTTCCAACTTTCCGACGGACAAACGCTCCACCTGCTCCAGAAGCCGCAGCCGGACACGCGCAGCCCACGGCATTTTGCGCTGCGCGTTCCCGATGTGAAGGCCGCCCGCGAACACTTCCGCGCGCGAGGTGTCGAGATTCAGGAGACAGGTCCGATCCCGCACTGCGACCGGTTTTTCGTCTTCGATCCCGACGGGAACCGAATCGAGATCATCCAGTGGCTCGAACAATATGATCCCGCGACGAGTGGTGCCGAGAAACTGGATTGACGTGATTACATGAACTCTGCGGTAATCTTGTCCAGGTCGAAGGGCGTCAGCCCGCGGTCCACCGCGAGCACCGTTTGCGCGGCCTCGGCGGTCAGCACCGGCTCACCGCGGGCGCGGACGTGGAGTTCAAACAGCGTGTGCAGGTCCGTCTTGCGGAGCTGCGTCAGCGCGCGGAGCATCAGCGACACCCCGCTCAGGTGGTTGTGGACGTTGTTCGCGAACCGCGGGTGCGTCGCCAGCGCGATGTCGGCCCAGATCACTTCGCGGGCCGCGAGGTCGAAGATCGCCGGCAGGCACATCTTCGTGTTCGACGCGATATCGACCTTATCGACCACCGTCTTCGGCTCGAAGATCTCGCCGGAGTTCGGCTTCTGGCGCGCCATCCATCCGGCGAAGCACTCCGGCAGGTCGCAGTACGGCTGCTGCGTGTAGCTCGACAGACTCATCACGACGTACCGCACCTTCCCCTCGGCGCAGCGGGCGAGATCGACATCGATGAACTCCGCGGCTCCCTTCGGCGCGTCGGTGATGTCGCCGCTGTGGTGCGCGCCGAAGTTCTTCAGGTTGTAGTACGCGAGCGTGTCGATGTAGCCGTAGTTGGTGTCGTACATCGCGGCGGACAGGTCGATGTCCACGCGCGAGTTGCCGTTCTTCCACCACACGAAGAACCGCAGCGTGTGGCACTCGGGCAGCGGCAGCCGGCTCCCGCGAACGAGGGTGCGCAGCGCCTTCGACGCCGACCGCTGCGAGAACGGCACGAGGTAGTTCTTCAGCCGAGGGTCGAGGTAGCACGTCCCCAGCGGCGGCAGCTTCGCAAACCGTTCGAGGAGCGTGCGCTCGCAGACCGCGACGAGCGCCGCAGCGGTGTCGCCGGGCAGCGCCGGCAGGGGCTTCTCGGTCGCGAAGAGGTTCGCGAGTTCGCCCTTCGGGAAGAACGCGCGCAGTGCCGCCGGCGTGCCGCGGTGCCGGAAGTGCGTCAGCACCTGGAGCAGCACCGGTGTCGAAACCTTCTCGGCCCGCGCCGCGAACCTCGACGCCACGTCGGGGGGATTCTGGCTTATGCGTGCGAGGTGGTCGAGCCGCCGGGCCAGTTCGCCCGGTCGGGTGTCGAGCAAGGCGAGTACCGCGCCGGTGTCGCGCTTGACGAGTGCCGTTTCCACTCGCCCGTTGAAGGTGGAGAACGGGCGGTCGTTGCGAATCACGTCGAACGCCGCGGCGGTTTTCGGGAACCGCGTCGCATACTCACCGGGGTGCAGCCGCTCGCCCAGCCGGATCCACCGCGGCTTCCAGCGGAGCATGTCCTCGGTGCGGCTCTCGGCGCGCTCGACCCAGCCGAGCAACCGCGCCCGGTCCGCGCGGCGGAACTTGCCGAACTTGCACGCGATCGCCAGCGACACGTCGCCGTCGGAGAGCGCGACCGCGATCCGCAGAACGTCGGTCGCGGTCTTCACGTGGGCGTCGAGCAGGGGCGCGACTTCCGGGGCGTTGCGGATCAGCTCCGCGCCGAGGTATGCGAGGTTCTCCTTGCACGGAATCGTGTCCGGCATCAGCTTGCGGATGCCGGCGCGGTACTGCGACACGAACCACTTCACGTCCTCCTTGTCCTGCGGCGAGTACGGCGCCTTCGACTTCGCCAAGAGCGTGAAGATGCCCTCGTAGTCTTCCTTCGTGCCCAGGTCGATGATCCGGTACTTCGGCTTGTCTTCGAGTTCCGGGCGCGGCTCCTTCTCGGTCCGTGGGCGGAACCCGGTCCAGTAGTGCATGATGGCGTTGAAGTAGAGCGCCGCCTCGCTCATCTCCATCACCTGGTGCGGGAAGTTCGGGTAGAACGGCTTGAACTCGCGGTGCGCCCCGACCAGCGCGCGCAGCTCCTTCACCAGCCGCTGGTAGAACGAATCGACCTTCAGCGGGTCGAGCGCCTTCAGCCGCTCGATGACGCGCTCCGATAGCAGAAAACCGAGACTTTCGAGGTTCTTCTGCAGCGCTGCCAGAACGGTAATGGGCGTGCTCCCGGTGCCGTCCGGGAGGACGACCTTCGATCGCCGGCGGAGGTAAACGGCGTTCATGGGCGGTTTGGGAAAAGAAGATGGCGTCCCGGCGAGCAGCGTGGCCGCCGGGACGCCAGAAGTGGCGGAAAGCGAAGACCCTAGACTTAACAGGTTGAGAAGGAAGGATCTTCAGAGCCGCCGCGGGCACTCTACCGCAGCGCGGGTGCGGTCACAAGTGATCGGACCAAAAAAACGGCGCTCGACACGAGTTGCAGCAAAAAGGTTCGCGCTCCGTCCGGGGGTTGGGTTTTCGTCTTCGATCCCGACGGGAACCGAATCGAGATCATCCAGTGGCTCGAACAATATGATCCCGCGACCAGCGGGGCCGATTCCTTCGACCCCTGAACGGCGAATTCCTGGCGGGACCAGACGCCCCGGTCGCTTTCCTAACATGAGGCCCGTTATCGCCTTCCGCCGCCCACTCGGAATTGAGTTCGGACCCGAATCTCACGTTCGACGTTCAACCCGGTGAGCGAATCGAGAAGGGCGGTGGATTATGGTGGATACCCCCTCGCTCCCGGATCGCCGGGTGTTGCCGGAGTTGACGTGCGTGTGCTGCAACTGCCAGCGTGAGCGGACCGACGCCGATGCCGACCGGTGGCAGGAACATACCCCGCGCCCCGGCGAGCGGCTCACGCACGGCATCTGCCCCGAGTGTCTCTTCGAACTGTACCCGGACCTCGCCCCGCTCGTTCGCGGGCGCTGACGACACTCATTCACAAATCCGGTTGGTCCGGGGTGTTCGTGGTCCGGCCGGAAACGGAAGTGGCCGCGGGCATCGACGGTACTGACCACCGACACAGTCACTCGGGCACCTCCTGTCGAAACCCGGCGTGCCCACCACGTGAACACGGGCCGGAAGCCCGCGCCGCAAGAACAAAAGCCCGAGCTACGTGGCGAGTTCCCGATAGAGGCTGTGGGCGAAGTTCAGGTTATCTTGCTGGAGGTAGTACATCGCGCCGCCCATGCGCGAGTAGCTCTTGCAGAACCGCAGGTAGTACGCCGGGTTCGTCTTCGGCGGTTCGCCGGCGGCCCAGTCCCAGTGGCCGCCGTCTTGCAGATCGACCACGAAGATCGCGTGATCCTTCACCACCTCGCGCCCCGCCTGGAGCCGGAGGTTGTTCACGCAACTGATGCTCTTCTCGAACACCTGCGGCCCCATGATCGCCGACCCCACCGACAGCACCACGCCGCCGTCCAGCTCATCGACCGACCCGCCGAACAGCTTGAAGTCCCACTCCGCGGCGCGGCCGATCGCCGAGCCGCTAAAAACCGGGTGGTTCGAGATGATGTCGTACCCGATGCCGGGGTGAACCGTGACCGGAACGCCGTGCCGGTACGCTTGGGCGAGAATCGATGCGTGCTTCCACTTGTGCTCGACGGCGATGCGCCCGGCGGGCCAGTTCTGGTCGTGCATCGCCCGGAGCAGGTCGGCCCGCGCCGCGGTCAGCGGGTGCGCCGGGTCGGAGGCGATCCGCCGGGCGAGTTCGTCGGTCGAAGGGAGTGTGGCGCCGTCTTCGTGGATCAGCTTGCCGAGCGCGGCGCCGTAGCCGAGGCTGTCGAGCGCGCCGGCCATGAGCGCGAGGTGAATGGTCGAGGCGGTCTCGTGCCAGGTGCCGAAGTGCCCGCCGGCGACGCCCATCTCGACGCTCTCGGTGCTGGCCCCGAACCACGCGTACTCCCAGTCGTGGATCGTGCCGGCGCCGTTGGTCGCGAGGTGGGTGAGCCACTCGCGGGCCATCATCCGTTCGAGCAGACGCGCCGCGCCGTTGCG
The DNA here is from genome assembly GCA_964495365.1 of uncultured Frigoriglobus sp. Lineage (GTDB taxonomy): Bacteria > Planctomycetota > Planctomycetia > Gemmatales > Gemmataceae > Gemmata. The sequence continues at coordinate 18,988 of CAZBXY010000069.1, forward strand.
GAGCAGGTGCGCGCCGTAAATGAGCATCACGCTCGCGCCGCGCGCGCGGGCCGACTTGATGCGAGCCGCGCATTCGCGAATAAGAGCCGCGTTGCGGTCCGAACACGGGTCCGGCTCCGCGTCCGGGTCGATGAGGATGTCATCGGCGCGGGTGAGGCTTTCCCGCTGCGCGAGCGGGTACACCTTCAGCCGGCTCAGGTCCAGCGGTCGAACGGGCACGGCGGTTCCTCGCGCAAAGCACTTCTGTAGCGGGCCAATGACGCACGGACCCGCCGGTAGTGTCGGGTTTTGGTCTTGTTTGTGGTACGGACGTTCCGCCGTACCACAATGAAAGCGCCTCGTTACGGGTCTTTCTCCTTCGGAGCGACGAGGCCCGGCGGGAACCGCAGCTCCGGCAGCGGCGGGAGCAGGTGCGGCCGCACCGGCACGGCGCCGTCGATGAACAGCTTGTCGCGGCCCTGGAGGGCCTCCACCAGCGCCCGGTACGTCAACCACGCCTCGATCAGCGCGCGGCGCTCGGCCAGCATCTGCGCCCGGCGCGCCGCGATGTCCTTGTCCACAACGGCTGCGTCCTGTTTCGCCCTGATCCGCTCGGCGCGCTCGGTTGCGAACGCCGCTTCTTCCGCCGGCGTCAGTGCGACCCGAACGTTGTACCACGCGAGGAACTCGTCGCGGTCGGCCTTCGCGTTCTCGGTCCGGGCGTGCGCGTCGGCCTGCGCGCGGCGGGTCACGCGGTCGGCCTCTTCCTCCGCCCGGCGGCGCAAGCGGATCGCGTCGGCCGCGGCCTCGTTGATCGCCTTGTCGCGCTTCTGGATCGCCTCCGCGACATCGTGGTACGCCCGCACCACCTCCGTCGGCGGGTGGAGGTCGTGAAGCGTGAAGCCGTCGAGGTCGATCCCCAACCCGCCCGGCGCGGCCTCGGCGAGCCGCCGGTTGAGCCGTTCCAGCGCGGTGCGCTCCAGCTCCCCGCGCCTCTGCGTGAGGAGTTCCAGGAACCGGTGCCCGGCGACCAGTTCGCGCAGGACCGCTTCGGCCGACGAGCGCACCACGCCGTCCGGGTCGCGGGTGGCGAACAGGAACGCTCGCGGGTCGCGCGCGCGGTACCGAACCGTCGCGAGGATCTGCACCAGGTCGCCGTCGCCGGTAATCATCACCGCCTCGTCGGTGAGCGTGCCGATCTCGTCGCCGTGCCCGCTCGTCCAGGTGCTGGCCCCAGCGCCCTTCTGCGCGCCCGGGACGAGGCGGAACCCGATCTCGACCGTACGCAGTTCATCGGGGCGCACGCGGGTGACCGTTTCGACCGGCCACGGCCAGCGGACGTGCAGCCCCGGTTGCAGATCCGACTTCACCGCGCCGAACCGCTGCACAACGCCAACCTCGCCGTTCTCGATTTGCGCGAAGCACGTGCCGAGCCACACCACGAACGCGCCGCTCGCGAGTACCCCGCCGACCAGCTTCCAGCGGTGCGTGAGTTCGTGCAGCAGTCCGTCGATCGAGAAGCGACCGAGCCACCCGTCGAGCGCCCGGGCGGCCCCGCGGACGCGCGCGACGGTGCGGTTCGACGTGCGTTCAAACGCGAGCAGCCGCATCGAGTTCAACAGCACCGCGAGCGAACCGAACTGGTGGTAGATGACGCCCACGAGCGGGGCCGACTCGTACCACTCCGGCGACGAGGCGAACAGCGGCCACAGCCAGCCCGTCAGCACGATGCCGACGAGGTTCACGCCGAACGCGAACACGAGGATGTTTTGGCGGATGATGCGGACCGTTTCGCGCGACAGCCCGACGAGCAGCGGGAGCGGGCGCAGCGGTTCGCCCATCATGACGATGTCGCCAGCCTCGGCCGCGATGTCGGTCCCGCGCCCGCCGCCGATCGCGATGCCGACCGCCGCGCGAGCCAGGGCCGGGGCGTCGTTGATCCCGTCGCCGACGAAAGCGACCACAGAACCCCTCCCCCCGGCCCCCCCCCCCGGGGGGCGCGGGGGGGGCAGACCTTCGCGCGCCGATGTCGCGCACGCACTGTCGATGTCTGACTCCCCCTCTCCCCCCGGGGGAGGGGGCCGGGGGGAGGGGTTCTGACGGGCGACCCACTCCGCCTTCTGCGCCGGCAGCAGTTCCGCCCGCACCTCCGTCACCGGGAGCTGCTCTGCGACGGCCCGCGCCACCCTGGCGCGGTCGCCCGTTAGCAGAGCGACCGGCGCGATCCCCAGCGCGCGCAGATCGGCCAGCACCTGCGCCGCTTCGGGGCGCAAGGTGTCGCGGGCGCCGAGTACACCGAGGATCACGCCGCCGCGGGCGACGACAAGTGACGTTTGCCCGGCCGCGTCGAGCCGCTCCAGCGCCGCGAACGCCTCCGGCGAAAGCGTGACGCCCTGCTCTTCCACCAACCGGCGTGTGCCGACCACTAGCGCTGCGCCGCCGACGGTCGCGGTCACGCCCGCACCGGGGTGCGCCTGGAACGCTTCCGCTGGCGGCAGTTCGAGGTTCCGCGACGCGGCCTCGCGCACGATCAGGCGCGCGAGCGGGTGCTCGCTCCGCTGCTCCGCGGTGGCCGCGGCCGTGAGCAGTTCCTCGGCGCTTCCGGTGAGTGGAATCACATCGCCGAGTTCAAGTTTGCCCTCCGTCAGTGTGCCGGTCTTGTCGAACGCGAATGCCGTCACGCCGGCGAGTCGTTCGAGCGCTGAACCTCCTTTGATAAGAACCCCCGTACCGGCGAGCCGGCCGAGCGCCGCGATGACCGCCGCCGGCGTGGCGAGAATGAGCGCACAGGGGCACGCGACCACCAGCACCGCCAGCGCGGGATATGCGGCCACTTTCGACGCGGCCCGCAGCGACGGCTTGGGGAAGCCCGGCGGCGGGGTGCCGCTCAGTTGATACGCGACGTTCCCGGCGAACGTGAGAGCCGCCAGCACGAGCACGACCGGCAGGAAGTACCGCGCGAGCCGGTCGGCGTAGCGTTCGAGCGGGGCTTTATCCTTCAGCGCCTGTGCGGTGAGTTCGATCACCTGTCCCGCGACCGTTTGCTTGGCGACCTTCTTGGCTTCCACCGTGAGCGAACCGAACTGCACGACGCTCCCGGCGAGGATCGCGTCGCCCGGCCCCTTATCAACGGGCAGACTCTCACCCGTAATGGCGCTCGCATCCACCGCGGAGCGCCCGTCGATCACCACGCCGTCGGCCGGGACGCGCCCACCCGGTTTGACCACAATCTTGTCACCGACCTGAAGGTCAGTAGTGAACGTGCGCACCTCCGTGCCGTCCCGAAGCACCCAGCAGCGCCGCGGGAACAGTTCGGCGAGCTTGCCGAGCGCGTTCTGCGTGCGGGAAAAGGTCCACGCTTCGAGGCACTCGCCGACGAGGCCGATGAACACGACCTCTGCCGCGACCACCGGTTCCTTCAGCACGATGGCGGCCAGGCACGCGATCGCCAGCGCCAGATCGGAGCCGATTCGGCCTTCAAAGAGCGCTTCAAGCGATGTGTAGAGGACGCGGGCGCCGCCGATGACGGCCGCGATGAGCGCGTAGCGGAACCCGGACACCTCGCGCGCCCAATTCCACGTTTCGACGCCTTGCCCGCGGAGCCACCCGGCGACGACCGGCCCCAGGTCGGCCGCGAGCAGCCCGCCGACAACGGCGGTGAGGAGGTACAGCCCGAGCGGCGACTCGGACCGGAACGGGTCGTCTGCGGTGCGGATTTCGCGGTGCATTCAGAGGTTGTAGGCGCGCGGTGCCGCTTGCCAAAGGCTCAATCGATCTCGACGAGGCGCGGGGGCGGGGCCACCGGCAGCTTGCGGGGCGGAGGTGCGGCGCGGCGCGCGGCGGCGATCGCCACTTCCGCCACCGTCTCGGCCGCGGCCCGCAGGTCGTCGGCCTCGCGCTGCTTCTGCTCCTCGGCCTCCTCGGTCTTTCGCCTCTCTTCGCGCTCCTTCGCCGCGTCGGCCTGCTTCTTCGCCCGCGCCTCCCGCTCCTGACCCTCGGCCGCGAGTTTCGGGTCGGTGATCTCGAACGAGTCGATGAACTTGCGCACGTCCGGGTCGCCCGGCTGGGCCGTCCCGCCGCCGCCGAGCAGCACGTACACCCGCGTGTCCGCGACCACGACCCGGGCCGTGAACCACCCGCCGTTGGCGAAATACTCGAGCTCGCGCCCGTCGAACCCGCCCACCGTGACCGGCGTGCCCGGCCCGGCCGGGCCTTGCGCATGGGTCGCCGTGCGAACCGCGTCGAGTTCCTTCTTGATCAGTTGCTCGTCGGTCTCCGGCGGGCGCTTCTTGGCCCGGTCCTTGGTACCCGGCACGTCGCGGTAGAACACGAAGAACTGCTTCACCTGCCGGTACAACACCGCGCCCTCGGACCGCGTGCCCTTCTCCAGGTGGACGCCGGCGGCCTTGCCGGCGTCGGGCTGGGCCTTGCCCGGCAGCTCGACGCGGAACCCGCCGTCCTTCGACTCGTGCTTCTGCCACTTCGCGCCGGGCAACATCAGGAAGAACCCGCCGCAGCATGCCACCGCGCCGACCAGCATGACGCCGCCGATGACGACCAGCCAGAAGAACACCCCGTACCCGGGCGGCGGGGGCGGGCGCCGGCGCCGGGGGCGATCGTCGTACGGGTCGTCCGGGCCGCGCCGGCGCCGCGGGCGGTCGTCGAAGGGGTCGTCGGGATCGCGCCGGCGGCGCGGTTCGACCGGTGCGGCTCCCGCCGGCGGTTCGGGGTTGTACGGGTCGGTCGGGTCGGTCGGGTCGGGGCGCGCGGCGTCGGGCACCCGCAGGGTGTTCATACAGCCGCCGCAGCGGATCGCCCGGCCGGCGCTGTCGTCGCCGACCTGGAGCGTCGCGCCGCACGCGGGGCACGCGAACTCGATCGCCATTTCCGTCCCTCGGGCGTTGGCACCCGAATTATGTTACCGGACGGGCGCCCGAAATGAACCCACTCGGGTGGCCCGCTCTCTCCGAGAGCGGGATCGCGAACGAAGAAGAGCGCCCGGCTGCGCCGGGCTTGTCGCTCTCGGAGTGAGCGACCCACCCGAAAGGCCCGATCTCCGTTGCCGGCGCGCCAACGCCGGGGGTATGCTGGACGTTAGCTCGTATCGGGGAAGAGCTTCCGAGGAACCTTCATGCACCCCCGTTCGTTGACTCTCCGGCGCGCCCGCGCGGCGTCCGCGGTGCTCCTGGCGCTGTTCGTCACGGCGGTCGTGGACGCGCGCCCGGCGGTCGAAGTCGTCCCCCGCGCGGCGGTGCGGGCGCTCCCGGCGCTGCCAACCGGCGCGCAGGACAAGAAGGACGAGAAGAAGGACACCAAGCCGCCGGAAATCAAGTGGCCGACCGAGATCAACGGCAAGGATCTGGAAACGACCCTCAAGGACGCGGAAGATCCCGACCCGACCATCCGCGAGGCCGCGGTCCGCGCGCTGCCGGGCTTCGGCCCGCCCGCCGGGAAGTCGAAGGCCAGCAAGTTGCTCATCAAGCGGATGAACGTGGAGAAGGATCCCGGGGTGAAGGCCGTGGTGTTCGCCGCGGTCGGTGCGAATACGTTCGAGGATGATGCCGACAACAAGGAGGCGCTCCGGCTGTTGGTGGCCGCCGTGAACAACGGCGGGCCGCTCCGGACGGTCGCCGTGCAGTCGATCGGTCTGTTTGGCCCGAAGGGCGCGGACGCCATCGCCATTCTGACCGGCAACGCACTCCTCGACCCGTCTTACGTGACGCGGCAGACGATCGCTAACACGCTGAGCCGGATCGGGTTTCACGAAACGGCCGGACCGAACATGCGCGCGCTCACCGCGCTGGCCGACAAACTGGCCCGCGACGAGAGCGCCGCGGTGCGCATGGAAGCCCTCCAGGCGCTGATGATCCTGGGGCCGCCGTGGCTGGCGCCGCGGAAGCTCGACGACAAGACGCCCCCGCCGATCGACATGAAGTCCGTCGATGTGATCGTCAAATCGATGCGCGCCCGCATCGGCGACCCGAAGACCAAACTCCCGGCCCTGGAGAAGGACAAGCAGGTCGAGATCTGGGCCCGCATGGTGCTGATGCGGTTCGACCCGAAGGAGATTAACGACGAGAACCTCGACGCGATCGCCCGCTACCTGACCGGCCCCGACAACCTGGCGAAGCTCCAGGCGCTGGAGGCGCTGGGGTTCTTCGGCGAGGGGGCCGCGCGGAAGCTCACCGCCATAGTTCAGGTGATGGAGGACAAGACCGCGCCGCTGCTCGTGACGATCGGGGCGATCCGGGTACTCGGGGCGATCGGCGCGGGGGCCAAACCAGCGCTACCCAACCTGAAGAAGATGCTCGCGGAGAAGCAGGCGGAGCTGTCCGCGAAGAAACTGGAACTGGCCAAGAAGAAGGATGACCTGCGCCTCAACGGCGAGGTCGCGACCCTGGAGGAACTGGTGAAGCTCCTGGAGGCCGTTATCAAGCACATCGAGGCCGCCAAGATCACCAGCCCCGCGGAGCTGAAAACCGACCCGAAGACCGACCCGAAGAAGCCGTAGCGCCCGCGAGCTGCGTCTCCTCGTGGCGCACGCGGGCCGCGTGCGCCACGATCACTCCAGATCGAACACAGTCACCCAGCCGCGCCCGCCCTCGGCGCTGACCGCGGCGCGGAGGCCGTCGGGGCTGAAAGCCACCGCCCGCGCGCCGCCGGTGCCCCAGTCGAGCGCCCGCACCTCGGCGAATGTGTCGGCGTCGAGCAGCCGCACGGTCGGCCCGGTGGTGTACGCCAGCAGGCGCCCGGACGGGTGAAACGCCAGCCCGCGGCGCACCTCGTTATCGGCGGCCGGAAGCTGGAGCGTGGTCGGATCGTCGAGCTGCCGGAGGAACAGCCCGCGGTCGGTGAGCCACGCGACCCGATCGCCGTCGGGCGCGAGTGCCCACCGTTTGACGGGATATGCCTCCGTCGTCATTGCAAACGAGCCGATGAGTTCACCGGTGACTGCGGTTGTCCATTCAAACTCGGATTGACCGCGTAAACCGAACAGTTGGTCCGTGTGCGGGCGGAACGTAAACTCCAACCGGATCCAGGATCCGCTTCGGGTATCGGGGCGTGCCCAGATCTCGGTTAGAACGCCATCGTTCGCGACCGTGTAGCCGACGATTGCCCGCCCGTCCGTCGCAAATCGACGGACAACGATCGTTCGTCCGTCGTCAGACACCGCGGGGTAACGGTAACTCGTCTTTGAGTTCAGTGGCCGCCGGTGTTCCTCGCCTGTGTTCGGGTCGAAGCTCCAGAATCCGCCGCTCTGAAACGCAACGTACAACCGGCCGGTGCGTGGGCAAAACAGCATCGATTGGCTGCCGTGCCCGGCGTTGAGGACGCGCTCACCGGCCGTGCCCGCATCCACGTCCCACACCATGACCCCATCACCGTTGCCGCCGGCGACGACGAACCGCCCGTCCGGCGACCACGCCAGCACCTGATTTGACTTCGTCGGCCCCGGGAGGACTTTCATGGCGCGTCACCTTGCGGTTCGCCGTCGCGGAACTCACTCCACTCCGCAAGTTTCCGCCGGGCGAGTTCGCTGTCGGGGTCGAGTCGCACCGCCTTCCGGTACGCCCGCTCGGCCGCACCGTACCGGCCCTGCTTCTTGAGCGCGTCGCCCTGGCAGGTGTACACGACCGGTTCATCGGGGAGCAACTTGGCGGCGCTCTTGAACCACTTCAGGGCCTGTTGCCACTGGTCGAGGTGATAGAACCAGTTGCCCATGTAGAGGTGCGTCCACGGGTCGTTCGGGGCGAGGGCGAGCGACCGCTCGTAGGCCTCGCGGGCGTCCTCAAAGCGGCGGAACCGGGTGTGGATTTGTCCGAGGAACTGGAACACCTCCGCGTGGTCCGGGCGGTGGCTCGCGGCGCGGGTGAAGGCGTCGAGGGCTTCGTTGAACCGCCGCTGCTCGAACAGCCGCATCCCTTCGGCGAAAGCCGCCTCGAACGGGCCGGGGGCCGCGGGTCGCTCGTTCACGGGTTGCTCCGTTCGGGCATGTTCTGCGCCGGAGCGAGTTGGGCTGCGAACCAGTACGGGCGGAACCGAGACCCGGCGGAAGTCTCGACGATGTAGGAATACTCGCGGCGGATCGAGTGCCACTCGACCTTCAGCACCTTGCGCACCTGCGCCGGCTTGCCGAGGAGACGCACCTCCACACCGACCCGGAAGCGGGAATCGGGTCGGTCGTCGGAGCCGGTCGGATACGGATTCCACCCGTTCCCGCGCACCGGGTAGCACTTCCACCAACCGACCGGCTTCGCGGGTTTGCGCCGCATCACTCCGGCTCCTCGTCCTTCTTCTTGCGGGTGCTGTCGTTGTCGAGCTTGTTGAGCGTGTCGGACCGGTGGCGGCCGAGGTCTTCCTCCGCGTGCGCGGCCTCCTCCGGGTTGTCCGCCAGGTTCTTCTTCAGCTCGGCGCGACGGTGCTTGTTCCCGCGCTTCTTCAGGGTGCGCTTCAGGTCGCGGAGCATCCGCTTGTCTTTATCCGGCATAACACGAACTCCGATGAAACCGACCCGCCGTTTCCGGTTTTCAGCCCGCAGGGAAGCGACCCCAGAGCGTGGGGAAGCGCCACCGGAACGGGCGTCAAAGTTAATCAGGCCTGAAGGGCTGGGACATCTTCGCTCGGCGTGTCGCAGCCCTTCAGGCTGCTCATGCCAATCACAAGCGACTGGGGCGTTGCCCCAGGCTACGTTGTCCCAGCCCTGCGGGCTGAAGAATGAGCCGTTCGCCCAACCCGCAAACACGCTCCGCCGGCACGACACTTCACACGACCCTCACGGGCTTCAACTTGAAACTGGGAACCGGGAACTTGAAACTGCACGCATGGCGCGGATCCTCATTGCCACCGACGCGTGGCACCCGCAGGTGAGCGGGGTCGTTCGCACGCTCGACACCACCGCGCAGAAGTTGCGCGAGTGGGGCCACGCGGTCGAGGTCATCGAGCCGACCGGGTTCCCGCAGTTCGCGGTGCCGTTCTACCCCGAGATCCCGCTGTGCGTGATGCGCCCCGGGCGCGTCTACGAGCGCGTCTGTGCGTTCAAACCGGATTCCGTCCACATCTCCACAGAGGGGCCGCTCGGCTTCTGGGTTCGCCGATTCTGCCGCCGAATGGGCTGGCGGTTCACCACATCGTACCACACGCGGTTCCCCGAGTACCTCAAACGGCTCGCGCGCGTCCCGGAAGGCATTACGTACCGGTTCCTCAAGTGGTTTCACGGCCGCTCGTCGTGCATGATGGTCGCGACGCCGAGTTTGGAGCAAGAGTTGATCGCCCGCGGGTTCAAAGCGCCCATCCGCCGGTGGTCGCGCGGGGTCGATCTGGGCATCTTCCGCCCGCGAGTGAAGGTGGAAGCGCCGTACCCGCGGCCGGTTCTGCTCTACGTCGGGCGCGTGTCGCACGAGAAGGGCATCGACGACTTCCTGAAGCTGAAGACCCGCGGAACGAAGGTGATCGCCGGCGACGGCCCGGCGCGCGCGGAGTTGGAGCGAACGTACCCGGACGCGGTGTTCCTGGGTTATCGCAAGGGTCAGGCGCTCGGCGAGGTGTACGCCAGCGCCGACCTGTTCGTGTTCCCCAGCCGCACCGACACGTTCGGGGTCGTGGTGATCGAGGCGCTGGCGAGCGGGCTACCGGTCGCGGCGTATCCGGTCACCGGGCCGAAGGACATCGTGACACGCGCTGAACTCGGCGCACTCGACAACGATCTGGGCGAAGCGGTGCGCCGGGCGCTGGAGCAAGGGAAGCCGGAGGCGTGCGCGGCGGAAGGTGCGAGCTACACGTGGGAGAACTGCACGAAGCAGTTCTTGGGGAATTTGGTGGAAAAGTAGTAGTAGGCCGAAGGCCGGCGCCGTGTGCCGTCGCTATTCCTCTC
>CAZBXY010000070.1:0-28828 GCA_964495365.1 uncultured Frigoriglobus sp.
TCCCCGTCACGAGCGCGTCGGCGAACACGTCCGCGGCCTCCTTGCCGGCCCGGCGCGTTGCGAACTGCTGAACGGACTCCTCCGGCAACGAGCCGGACGCATCGGCCACGGCCCGCGGCTTCCGCCACGGTTCGGTGATGAGTTCCCACTTCCCGCGAAAGGACAACAGCGGCGTGGTGAGCAGTCCGAGCGGCCCGCGGGGCAGCTTGCGGAGCTTGCCACCGAGGAACACGTAGCGGTTCGTGCGGCTGCCCTCGCTGGCCGCGATCAGCCGATCGGAGAGGCCCAGATCGCGCACGAGGTCGGGCACCGCCGGCGTGCGGTCGAGGAACCCGTTGGGGCCGCACTCGACGCGGAACCCGCGGTGGTCCTCGGTGCCGATGGTCCCGCCCGGCCGCGCGCGCGGCTCCAGAACGGCGACCGACACGTCCGGCGCGAACTGCTTCAGGCGGTAGGCGACCGTCAACCCGGTCAGCCCCCCGCCCACAACAACGACGTGCGGCATTCGAGCAATCCCAAGAAGCAGAGAGCGGGGGCCGATGAACGGTCCCCTTCCCCGTCACGGGTTCGGTTTCGCCTCGTCCGCCTTCGCCGGCGGCGGGGTCGTTTTCGCGCCCTCGAGCCGGGCGAGCTTCTCGCGGCAGTCCTGAAGCCCCTTCTGCAACTCCTTCAGTGCGTCCTCGACCTGCTTCGCTTGCAAATCGCGGAACGCTTTCCGCTCCAGGTCGGAGGTTTTGTTCCGCTCGACGTCCCCGGACACCTTCGTGAGATCGTCGCGCAGCGCCTTCAGGTCGGCCGCGGCCGCGGCCACCTTCTCCTTGAGCGCGTCCAGCACCGCGAGGTCTTTCTTCAATCCCTCCAGCACCGCGACCCGCTCCTTGAGCACCTCCAGCGCGGCCAGATCCTTCTTCATCGCGTCGGTGGTGGCGGCCGTCTCTTTCTTGGCGGCGGTCACCGCGGCCGTGTTGGAACTCACCTTCTCCTTCATCCCCTCCAGTTCCACCTTCACCGCGTCGATCCCGCGGAGCCGCTCGTACATCGCGGTGTTGCGGGTGTTGAATTCTTCCTTCTTGAGCAACTCGGCCCGGGCCTCGCGCTCGCGGCTCACCTCGTTGCGCAACTCGGTGATGCTCGACGACATATTGTTGTACAGCGTGATTGAGACGAGCGCGACGATACTCAGGATGGTCCCGCCGAACACCCGCCAGAACACCGAAATGTGTTCCTCGCCGGACTTCGGTTCGGCCCTCTCGGCCGATTCGTTCGCCGAGCGGCCCGTCTCGTAGGCCGCGATCTCGCTGGTCCGGTCGATCGACTCCTCGTCGTTGTTCGGGCGCTTCTGCAACATGGCGGTTCCTTCCCCCAAGCCGCGTTGATGTGGAAATCCGGGTCAGGTACGGGGCATAGCGTGAGTTCCCCCGCCCCGCAACCCGATCTTTACACGGATCGGATGACCGGGGCCCAGGCGACTTGCGCGGGAAACTCCGCGCCGGCGGCTGGCGGCGGGGCGGCAGAACTGGTACGCTCATCCCATCTTCTCTCGCCCTGCGTTTCGGGTTCTCATGCGTGCGGTGATCCAGCGCGTTTCGAGCGCCAGTGTGACCATCGAAGGCGAAATCGCCGGCGAAATCGCCCGCGGGTGGCTGGTGCTGCTCGGCGTCGGGCCGGCCGATACCCAAAAGCAGGCCGAGTGGCTCGCGGAGAAGGTCGCGAACCTGCGCGCGTTCGCCGACCCCGACGGCAAAATGAACCTCTCCGTGCAAGACGTGAGCGGCGCCGTACTGGTGGTGAGCCAGTTCACCCTGTACGGCGACTGCCAAAAGGGCCGGCGCCCGAGCTTCACCGGGGCCGCACCGCCGGCGGTTGCGGAGCCGCTGTACGAGGCGTTCGTCACGGCGCTGAAAATGCTCGGTGTCCCGGTCGCGACCGGCCGGTTCGCCGCCGATATGCAGGTGGAGTTGGTGAACGACGGCCCGGTGACGTTCGTGATCGATGCGGGGTGAGTAGGTCGCATTCGTAGTGAGCCGCGACCGGAAGGGAGCGGGCCAACGACCTTCGCGACACGTAACTCGCCCGCTCCCTACCGGTCGCGGCTCACTGCTCACCAGGAGGAGGTTTCCGATGGACCGCCGCACGTTCCTTGCCGCCACTGCCACGACGGTGACCTTCCCGGCGCTGGCACAGCCGAAGGAGAAGGTGAAGATCGTCTCCTGCCTGCCGCGAATCGGTGCAGTCAAGGGGGTGACGGACGGGATCGTGAACGCGATCCAGATGGCGATCGCCGACTTCGAGAAGCAACTCCCGTTCGAGGTGCAGCTCCTCGACCGCGACGACGCGAACGCCCGCACCGGGGCCTGGGATACGCGGTGGGAACGGGAAATCGCTGAAAAAGCGGTCGCAGACAAGGACGTGATGGCCCTGATCGGCCCGTACAACTCCGGCGCGGCCCGGGTCTCGGCCCCGATCCTCAACGCGGCCGGGCTGGTGCAGGTCACGCCCGCCGCGTCGATGCCGGGGCTGACCCGCCCGTCGCCGGCGTCCGATCCCGACGAACCGGACCGCTACCGCCCGGGCAAGACGATCACGTTCTGTCGCGTCTGTCCGCACGACGCCAGCCAGGGGCCGCTGTCGGCCGATTTCGCGAGCGAAGTGCTGAAGGCGAAATCGGTTTACGTACTCGACGACAAGGAACTGTACGGCCACGGCGTCGCGATCGGCTTCAAGAAGCGGTGCGAGGAACTGAAGATCAAGGTGCTGGCGCACGAGAGCATCGACCCGCTGCGGACCGATTTCCCCGCGCTGGCGAAGAAAGTCGTGGCCACAACCCCCGATCTGATTTACTACGGCGGTACCACGCAGACCCGGGCCGGGCGGCTCGTGCAGGAACTGCTCGTGGAGAAGGTCGGTTGCCCGATCCTGGTGCCGGACGGGTGCTACGAACAGGCGTTCATCGACAGCGCCCGGGCGGACGTGCTCGACGCGCTCAAGTGCTTCGTGACGGTCGGCGGCATCGACCCGGGGCAACTGAAGGGCGCCGGGGCCGAGTTCGTGAAGCGGTACAAGGACCAGCACAAGAAATCCCCGGATGCCTACGCGGTCTACGGCTACGAGGCCGCCGCGGTGGTGCTGGAGGCGCTGCGGGCGGTCGGCAAGAAGGACCGCGAGGCGGTCCGCAAGGCGGTCGTCGGCACGAAGGGCTTCGAGAAAGGTTTGCTCGGCAAATGGAGCTTCGACGAGTACGGCGACACCACGCTGCAACCGCTCACGGTGGCGACGGTCGAGCAGGGGAAGTTCCGGGCGGTGAAGGTGATGGGGGTGAAGTGAGTTTGGAGCCGCGCCCGGCCGGGAGCGGGCCAGCCACATTTGCGTTGTTTGGCGTCGGTGGCTGGCCCGCTCCCTGCCGGTCGCGGCTCACTGTGGCCGTTTCTGATAAACTGGACGGGAGCGGGGTTCGGGCCTACATTCTCGCTTGATAACGACACCAAACCGGGGGTGCGCCGTGGGAAGTCGCAAAGTGGATCGCCGCAAGTTTCTCGCGATCGGCGGCGGGGCGGCCGGGGCCGCCGCCGCGGGGCTGTTCGCCGGCTGCGGCGGGTGCAACAGTAGTAACACCTCCGGCGCGGAGGGGACGATCCGCCTCGTCTCCAGCCTGCCGCGCACCGGCAGCGCCCGCGGGCAGACGAACACGATCGTCAACGGCATCCAGATGGCCATCGACGACTATGGCGCCAAGATCGGCAACTTCAAGATCGAGTACTCCGACTGGGACGACGCGACCGCCGCCGCCGGCGCGTGGGACGGGCCGACCGAAAAGGCCAACGCGCAGAAGGCGATCGCCGACCCGGACGTGATGGCCTACATCGGGCCGTACAACTCCAACGCCGCGAAGATCTCGATGCCGGAACTCAACGACGCCGGCCTGGTCCAGATCTCGCCGGCGGTGACGTGGCCGGGGCTGACCAAGAAGATCACGGGCGTCGCCCCGGACGAGCCGGAGAAGTACCGGCCGTCGAAGCGGATCACGTTCTGCCGGGTCTGCACCACCGACGACCTACAAGGCCCGCTCGCCGCCGACTTCGCCTTCGAGGAGCTGAAGGTCAAGAAGGTGTACATCCTCAACGACAAGGAGTTGTACGGCGAGGGGCTGGCGAAGATGTTCAAGCAGCAGTGCGACAAGATTGGGTTGCAGACGGTCGGGGAGGACGGGATCGATACCGCGGCCATCGAGTACGGCGGGCTGATGACCAAGATCAAGGGGCTGAACCCGGACCTGGTGTACTTCGGCGGTACCACGCAGAGTAAGGGCGGCCAGATCGCCAAGGACATGGTGAAGTCCGGGCTGACGTGCCCGATGCTGGCCCCGGACGGGTGCTACGAACAGGCGTTTATCGACAGCGCCGGGGCCGACAACCTGAACAACCGGGTCTACGTCACCGTTGTCGGACTGGACCCGTCGCAACTGACCGGTAAGGGGGCCGAGTTCGTCAAGAAGTACAAGGAGAAGTACAAGAACGACCCCGAGGCGTTCGCGGTGTACGGCTACGAGTGCGCCAAGGTGGTGCTGGAGGCGATCAAGAAGGTGAACAAGAAGGACCGCGAGGAGATCCTCAAGGCGGTCCTGGCGACCAAGGACTTCACCGCCGGGGCCGTGGGCGGCGGGAGCGGGTGGAGCTTCGACGCCAACGGCGACACGACCCTCCGTCAGGTGACCGTCAGCCGCGTCGAGGGCGGCAAGTTCGTGCCCAAGAAGGTCGTTACGAAGTGAAAGAGTAGTAGGCACACTCCGTGTGCCGTCGGTATTCACTTGTGTGAAGTAACGGCACACGGAGTGTGCCTACTACTCTCACGACACGAGTTCCCATGCCCGATTTCCTCGTCGAGCTCGTCGGCCCGGACTTCGCCCGGTACCTGTTCGCCGGGCTGGTCACCGGGTTGCTCTACGCGCTGATCGCCCTCGGCTACACGATGGTGTACGGCATCATCGAGCTGATCAATTTCGCGCACGGCGACCTGTTCATGCTCGGCTCGTTCTTCGCGCTCCAGATCGCCATGTGGGTGGGCGCGGCCAACCCCAAGGGCGAGGCCGTGCCCGACCTGGGCACCGGGTTCGTGGTCCTCGCCGTGCTGCTCATGCTCCTGGCCGCGGCGCTGTTCTGCGCCACGCTCAACGTGACCGTGGACCGCGCCGTCTATAAACCGCTCCGCACCGCCCCGAAACTGGCCCCGCTCGTCTCCGCGATCGGGGTCAGCTTCATTTTCATGAACGCCGGCGTGTTCTGGATGGGCACCTACGACAAGAACTTTCCCGAACTGATCTCGAAGACCGACCTGACGCCCGATTCGCCCGTCGCGGTCACCTACCAGCACCTTCTGGTCCTGGCCGTCACGATCCCGGTGATGGTGGCCCTGACGCTGTTCGTGCGGTACACGTCGCTGGGCAAGGCGATGCGGGCCACCGCCCAGAACCCGACCGCGGCGCAGCTCATGGGCATCAACGTGGACCGGGTCGTCTCCGCGACGTTCGCCATCGGCGGGGCGCTGGCCGGGATCGCGGCCGTCGTGTACGGGCTGACGATCAACACCGTCGGCTACCAGATCGGCTTCCAAACCGGGCTGTTCGCGTTCACCGCCGCCGTACTCGGCGGGATCGGCAACATCCCCGGGGCCGTACTCGGCGGGATCCTCATCGGGGTCGTCGAGAAGCTCGCCAGCGGCTACGGCGGCGACTCGTGGCGGCAGCCGATCATCTTCGGTATTCTGATCCTCATTTTGATCTTCCGGCCCAACGGCCTCCTCGGCGCACGCACGCGGGAGAAAGTATGAGCCTCCGCGGTGTCGCGGGCTACTGGATGGTCGCCGGGTTTTTGTTCCTGGCCGCGGTGCCGTTCCTGCCGATGCGGAACGCGCCCATCTACGGCACGCAACTGATCCCCGTGTTGTGTCTGGCGATCCTGGCGCTGGGCCTGAACGTCATCGTCGGCTACACCGGCCTACTGCACCTGGGGATCGCAGCGTTCTTCGGGATCGGCGCGTACACCGCGGGCATCCTCACCACCACGAGTTTCCCGTTCGGGGCCAGTTTCCTGGTGGTCGCGGTCGCGGCGATCGTGGCCAGCGCCGCGGTCGGGATCCTCACCACCGCGCCCACCCTGCGGCTCCGCGGCGATTACCTGGCGCTCGTCACAATGGGGTTCGGGATCATCACCGTCTACGTGATCCAGAACCTGGACGCGATCACCGACGGCACGAAGGGGCTGACCCCGGTCGCGCCGAGCCTCTTGCCCGGGATCGAAGACCCGAAGTTGCCGAAGGACCGGCCCGGGTGGAAGGACTCGTGGCGCAAGTACCCGTACCTGTACTTCCTGTGCTTGGGGCTGCTCGCGGCCGTCGTGATCTTCCTGCGCAACCTGGAGCGCTCGCGGCTGGGGCGTGCGTGGGTGGCGCTGCGGGAGGACGAACTGGCGGCCTCGTGCATGGGGCTCAACCCGGCCCGGCTGAAGCTCTCGGCGATTGCGCTCGGCGCCGGGCTGGCCGGGCTGGCCGGGGCGCTGTTCGCGATCTCGCAGGACGGCACCACCGAGCCGAAGGCGTACAACTTCACCCGGTCGATGACCCTGCTCTGTTGCGTCATCCTCGGCGGGCTGGGCAACCGGCCCGGGGTGCTGTTGGGCGTGTTCATCCTGATCGGCTACGACCAGGTTCTGACGTCGGAAATCGACAAGGAACTTCAGGCCCAGAAGATCAACCCGGAGGGGAAAGAGTACCTGAAGGTGAGCGGGTGGCGGCTGTTCATCTTCGGCGCGGCGCTCATCCTGATGATGCGGTTTAGGCCCGAGGGGCTGCTCCCGGCGGCGCGGCAGAAGCGGGAACTGCACCCCGAGCGCGACGAGGCCGCCGGCGAGGCCGCGGCCAAGTCCGAAGCCGGCGAGCGGGGCGCGTGAACTGATTTGGGTTGTTTTGAGTCGTGACGGGCGGATCCTGTTCCTCGGCCCGAAGGGCCCTTCGGGCCGAAAACTCAAGACTGATTGGAAACGCCGTCGGGCGGGGCGCTCAGAAGCGCCCCGCCCGACGGCGTTGGGGTTCGTGGGGTCACTTGCCCTTCAGCGCGAAGTTGACGTTCTCGTTCTTGCCGACCTCGAGGGTCACCGACAGTTTGGTGCTCCCCACGGTCGCGTACTCGGCCGGCAGCAGGTTCTTGATCCCGCCCTTCGCGGTCACGCCGGTGTCCGAACTCACCGCGTCCAGTTGCCCGGAGTCCATCCCTTCGCCGGTCATACTCTTCCCCTCGTACTTGGTGACCGTCACCTTGTACAACCCGGGCGGCATTCCGGGGTCCTTGCCGACCGAGGCGATCACGTACTTGCCGCTGCTGTCGGTCAACGCGGCGGCGGCTTGCCCCGACTTGCCGTCCACCTCGACGGTGCTGTGGAAGATGACCTTGGCCCCCTCGACCGGGTTGTTGTTGTGGGTGACCACGCCGGACACCGTGGCGAACGCGCCGCCCTTGCTCCCGCACCCGAGCAGGGTCACAAGGGCCCCGAACGTGGCGGCCTGAATCAACGATCTGCGCAAACGCATGGGACGCCTTCCTCGATAGGGAAATGCAAAGGTGTGGTAGGAGACAACGCCGCCCCGGCGCACGGGCGCCGGGGCGGGAGGATTTCACCCAACGTCGGCTTAGTTGTCGCGCGCGACCTCGCCCCCCTCGGGCGTGGCCAGGCACTGGAACACGTTCACGTAGTCGATGTTGTCGCGGAGGAACCGGACCGAGCCGTCGCAGAACACGAAGTTCGCGCCGCCCGAGTGCTTGCTGCCGAACTGCCAGGCGTAGGTGCCGTCGCCGGCGGTGCCCGTCGTGCCGTTGATCATCCGGCCGTTCGGGGCGTTGATGCCGCAGTACGCGATGCAGTAGTTGACGCCGCACTGGCTGCCGCCGCACGTCGTGGGGCCCACCCCGCCGGTCTGCTGGACCAGACCCGGGGTGTACTGGAGGATGCGGCCGTGAACCGCGGTGTGGGTGCCGGCGCCCCAGTACGGGCCGAACGAGGTCGAGGTGTGCAAGAGCTGCGTGGCCTCGCCGATGGCGATCGTGTTGCTCGTCCCGTCGCGCATGCTGGTGATGCTGGCGGCACCGTTGTTGCCGAATGGCCCACGGGCCCAGGTCGCCAGGTTGTTGTAGTCACGATCGTAGTCGGTGTAGTACCCGGTGTTGAACAGGTAGTTGCTCCGGGCCACGCCGGGGAACGCGCCGTTGGCGCCCCGCTCGTAGAAGTCACCGGCCGGGTTGCTCGCGTTCACGACCGGGGCCGGGTTGGAGTCGCCCGGACACGTGTAGGTCTTGATCGGGGTCGAGCCGACGATCCGGTTCGGGTTGCCCGACGGGTCCGGCCCGAGGGTCTGGCCGTACGGGTTTGAGCTGTTGGAGATGAACTGGTAGTTGTACTGCTTGAACAGCCCGTCCTGTTCGATGAACGGCAGCATCGCCACGAACCCGGTGTGGTTGAACACGCGGTACTGGCTCGCGTTGGCGCCCGGGCCGCCGATCCCGTAGATCGCCTGGAGATCGACCTCCGGCCCCTTGTAGTTGCTGCCGTTGGTGCCGCCGGCCACGTTACACCGGCCGGAGTTGATCATGGCCGCCGGGAGCCGGCCCCGGGTGTCCTGGAAGTTGTGCAGGGCCAGGCCCATTTGCTTCAGGTTGTTCGAGCAGCTCATGCGCGCCGCGGCGTCACGAACCTTCTGAACGGCGGGCAGCAGCAGCCCGATCAGGATCGCGATGATCGCGATCACGACCAACAGTTCGATCAGCGTGAAGGCACGCCGCGAACGAGAACGAGACAACATGTCTGACCTCCTCGCAGAAACGGATGAACAGGGACGAACCGGGTCGCGTAGTAACACGATCGAACCGAAACGGAGAATAACCCTTCCTCGAAGACTACCGCCCGCGGGGGGCGTGCCGCAAGCCCATACCTGTAATTCTCACCGTTCTCTTTACCTTGTATAGCACAGTTACAAATCCGACCGTTGCAGACCCTTTCGCCAAGCGGTAAACTGACCCTCTCACGCCGCGTTCCCCTTTCGCGCTGCCATGCCGCACCCTCACCCTCACGCCTTCGGCCTCCTCAACCCCACGCGCCGCGACGGCCTCGTGCTGTCGCGGCGGAACCTCCTGAAGGCCGGCCTCGCCGGGTTCGGCGGGCTGACGCTCCCGGCGCTGCTCCGGGCGCGCGAGAGTCGGCGGGGCGGGGCGAAAAGCGTCATCCTGTTATGGATGGCCGGCGGGCCGAGCCACATCGACACGCTTGACCCCAAG
Source organism: uncultured Frigoriglobus sp. (assembly GCA_964495365.1). Classification (GTDB taxonomy): domain Bacteria; phylum Planctomycetota; class Planctomycetia; order Gemmatales; family Gemmataceae; genus Gemmata. Next base: position 9,317 of record CAZBXY010000070.1, read on the forward strand.
CCCGACCGCCCGCCGGAGAACCGCGGGCCGTTCGGTGTGATCCGAACGAAACTCCCCGGCGCTCTCGTCTGCGAACACTTGCCCAAACTCGCGTCCGCGCTCGACAAATTCACCGTGATCCGCTCCGTGGACCCGCGGCACAGCAACCACGAGCCGAACACGGTGATGCAGACCGCCAATCTGCTCGCCGAACCGCGAACCAACCCCGAAGCCCGCAGTTACCCCGCGATCGCGTCGCTGGTGGCGAAGTTGCGTGGGCCGAACCACCCGCAGGTGCCGGCGAACGTCGCGTTCATGCGGTCGCGGAGCCACCTCGCGTTCGCCGGCGTACTCGGCAAGCCGTACGATCCGTTTTTGGCCAACGAGGCGGCCAAATTGCCGGTCTACGACCTCGTGGGCAAGGACACCGGGCAGCTCTCCGGCGGGAAGATGTTCGAGTTGCCCGCGGACGTGTCCGCCGACCGCATGGGCGACCGGCAGCAGCTTCTGAAGAACTTCGACCGCCTGCGCGCGGACATCGACCAGTCCGGCACGATGGCGGGGCTGGACAAGTACGAACAGCAGGCGGTCGGGATGCTCACCGGCGGGCGCGTGCGCGACGCGCTCGACCTCGCGAAGGAACCGCAGGCCACCCGCGAGCGATTCGGCAAGCACCTGTGGTGTCAGCAGGCGCTTCTGGCGCGCCGGCTGGTGGAAGCCGGCACCGCGTTCGTCACGCTCGACCTGAGTTACCACACCGCGAGCGGAACGTGGGACACGCACGGCGACAACATCCCGCCCTACGGCGGCATCTCGAAGGGTCTCGGCCCGCTGTTGCCGCTGTTCGACCACCTCATCACGACACTGGTGAGCGACCTGGACCAGCGCGGGCTGCTCGATCAGACGCTCGTGATCGCGATGGGCGAGTTCGGGCGCACGCCGCAACTGGGCACGCAGGACAGCACCGACGGGCGCAACCACTGGCCCTACGTGATGTCGATGCTGCTCGCCGGCGGGTTGAAGCACGGGCAAGTGATCGGCAGCAGCACGAAGGACGGCGGGCACATCATGGAGCGCCCGGTGACCCCGGGCGACCTCGCCGCGACGATCTACCGGCACTTCGGGGTGCCACTGGATTCGACCTACACCGACGCGACCGGCCGCGTGCTGAACCTGCTGCCCAACGGCGGCGATGCGGTGCGGGAGCTGTTCTAGCCCTCAAGGACTGCCGGGCCGACCCGATCGGATAACGACCGCGGCTGGTCCCACAAGAAATGCCGAACAACGTTCCCACCAACTTCCTGACGCCATCCCTGACGCCGCAACCAGAAAATCGACGAACTTTTGCCTGTTAGGTTTTTCGCGTGCAATCGTCGGGCGCGCTGTTACAATCTCCCCAGTGTCCATTCTTGAGGACGGGTCCGCCCCTTCCGGGCGCAACCCGCCGACGATCCCGGTGACCCCTTCGGGCCGCCACCTTCACTCGATCCGTTTCGCCGGCGAGCGACCGCTCGCCAGACCTCGCAAACGGTTCCGCGGGCGATCAAGTCCCTGTCCCCGCGCCGGGTGAATCTCTCCGCAGGAGGTGTGGTTCCATGTCTACCCTGACCGCTCCGAGCAAATCGGCCGCGACCGCCCTGCTGTTGACCGAAAACTGGCTGCGGAACGTGTTCCCGGCCAACCTGTACTCCGTCTGCCTTCGGCCCGCCGGCGCGGACGGCGACCACGCGCCCGCCGTTGTTGTGACCCACCTGCGCCCGAAAGACGACGACGCCCCGCTGTTGGTGGTGGAGGTGTCGGACGCGCCGCTTTCCGACGAGGCCGTCGAGGAGGCCGGGCGGTACGCCGCTGTGGGGGTGCGCGACCTCTGGGTGATCGAGGTCAGCGCCCGGCGGCTCCACACGTTCCGCAACCCGCACCCCGACGCCGACGCGAAACACAGCTATAGTTATCAGCAGGTGCGCGCGAACTCGCAGTTCGCGCTCGTCGCCCCGCTGGCCGCCGAGATCCACCTGGCGCAGGTGTGTAACCTGCTGCCCTGGTAGATCTTAAAGTAGTAGGCACACTCCGTGTGCCGTCGCTTCGCGCCAACGGTCGGCGACGGCACACGGAGTGTGCCTACTACTTTGAAGGTCGCCATGACCGAAGCCGACTGGTTGACCGGCACCGACTTCGCCGCCCTGGCGCAGTTCGCGGTCGATCACCGACACCTGTCCCCGCGCCGCGAGCGACTGCTCGCGGTCGCGTTCTGCCGCGCCGTCGATCACCTCCTCATCGACCACGCCGAACTCGTCTCCGCGCTCCTCACCGTCGAGCGGTACGCCGATCAACAGGCATCGGCCACGGATCTGGACCGTGCCCGGCAGCGGTGCCGGGAGATCGCGCACGAGTCGTTCGATTCGTACTCGCGCCAGGTGGACCGCGGCGCGCTCGCCGGCGGCGGGTGCGAGCGGCAAGAACTGGCCTGGTTAGTGGCGGTTGCCGCGGCGACCGCGCTGACGGTGGCGGATGTGGGCGACCGCACCGCGAACGCGCTCGCTCAGGCGCGAACCGGAGCGGCCCTCATGACCCCGGCGCCGTCGGCCGAAGAGTCGCTCCAGATGTGCGCGGTGGTGCGGGAAGTGGTCGGCAACCCGTTCCGCCCGGTCGAGTTCGCCCCGTGGCGCACCGATACCGTACTCGCGCTGGCTCGCCAGATGTACGACGCGCGCGAGTTTAGCGCGATGCCGATCCTCGCCGACGCCCTTCAAGACGCCGGGTGCGACCGCGACGACGTGTTGGACCACTGTCGCGACACCAAGCTGCTTCACGTCCGCGGGTGCTGGGTGGTAGACGGGGTGTTGGGGAACGAGTAACGGCGCTCGCGCCGGGAACCGCCCCGGCGCCGTACAACACCGCCGTGTCCCCTCTCCAACTCGGAACGGAACCATGCCTACCCCTCAAGAACTGGCCGATCAGTACCTCGCCGGGGCCGCGCAGCTGCGCGCCGCGGTGGCCGGGATGACCCACGAGCAGCTCGTCGCCCGCCCGGTCGCGGGCAAGTGGAGCACCCTGGAGGTCGTCTCCCACATCGCCGACTTCGACCCGATCCTCGTGGACCGCATGAAGCGCATCCTCACCAGAGGCACGGACGCGCCGCTCCTGTTGGCGGCCGACGAAAACCTGTTCGTGAAGGAGCTGAAGTACCACGAGCGCGACGTGGAAGAGGAACTGGCGCTGGTCGAGCTGACCCGCCGGCAGATGGCGCGGATCATCCGGGCGCTGACGCCGGAGCAACTCCAGATGACCGGCAACCACAGCCTCAAGGGGCTGGTGACGCTGGAGAAGGTGATCGTGACGGCGACCAACCACATCGCGCACCACCTGCCGTTCGTGGCCGAGAAGCGCAAGGCCCTGGGGCTGTAACCGGAACACGGGTCGGTCATGTCATCGGAGTTCGAACTGGAACCGCCCGAGCCGCCCCGATCGCGGCTCGGCTGCCTGATCGTTCTCGGGGCGCTGGGGGTCGCGGTCATGGCCGCGGTCCTGGCGGGCGTCGTGCTGGACAACGCGCTCGGCGGCCGGGTCCGCGACCGTGCGATCTGGGGCGTTCTCTTGATGGCGCTCGGGGCCGCTGCCCCGGTCGTCGCGGTCGTCGCACTCGTCCGCCGGCGCCAGATCGGCGCGGAGGTCCGGGAGCGGCACTGGGGCGCGGTCGCCTTCTTCCCCGGGTCGTTCGTGGTCGCGTGGGTCGGGGCGGTTCTGGGCTACGGGATTCTGGGCAGCGAGTCGAACGAGCCGATCATTTCGCACACGCCCTCGTTCATCATCACGTTCGGGCCGGACGGGAACGTGAGTTTCAATCAGGCCGGCGCGTTCAGCGGCAGCAGCGAGACCCGCGGCGGGGCCGAATTCGAGTACCGTGCCCACGCCGGCGCGCGGGGCATCGCGATCGCGTTTGAAGGGACGATCGACCCGCCGGACGTGAGCCGCACCGTCGAGGTTCGCGCCACGCTGGTACTGAGCACGAAGACCCGGGTGCGGGTGGTGGGGCTGTCGGGCGGAACGCTGACGATCGACGACCGGCCGCGCGAGTACCCGGTCGATCTGGAAGCGGGGCGCTACCAGATCGTGATCCGCGGCACCCCGCGCGGAGAGTGAGTCATTACGGTTTTTCTTGTGGTGCGGCCGCCGCGCCCGCGCCTCTATAGAAACAGGCGGGGCGCCCGGTGGCACTCCAGTTCCGGCCTCACAGCGGCCCGCCGCAGAACACAACTCCACGCGCGACCGTCGGGCGAGTTGGCCAACGGGCCGCCGCGGGGATAACAACCTTTGTAACGTCCCGCGCCGCGGGGCGGTTCCTCCTCACGTCGTCCGAGGTCATCCGATGAGACCCCTCTCCGTCGTCACCCTCCTTCTCCTGGCCGCGCCGCCCGCGGTCGCGGCGGACCTGCCCCGCAGCGCCCCGGAGGCGCAGGGCGTCGCGTCGCCGGCGGTGCGCGCGTTCGTCGAGGCCGCCGACAAGGAACTCGACTCGCTCCACAGCTTCATGCTCGTGCGCCACGGGCACGTGGTCGCGGAGGGCTGGTGGGGGCCGTACGCGGCCGACACCCCGCACATGCTGTTCTCGCTGAGCAAGAGTTTCACCTCCACGGCCGTCGGGATCGCCGCGGCCGAGGGCAAACTGAGCGTGGACGACCCGGTACTGAAGTTCTTCCCCGACGACGCCCCGGCCGAGCCGTCGGCCAACCTGAAGTCCATGCGGATCAGCGATTTGCTCCGCATGTCCACCGGGCAGCAGACCGAACCGGGTCGCCGCCCGACCGAACCGTGGACCAAGACGTTCCTCGCGCAACCGGTGCCGTTCAAACCGGGCACGCACTTCCTGTACAACACGTCGGCCACCTACATGGCCTCGGCGGCCGTTCAGAAGGCCACCGGCGAGAACCTCCTCGACTACCTGACCCCGCGACTGTTCGACCCACTCGGGATCAAGAACCCGACCTGGGAGAAGAGTCCGCAGGGTATTTCGACCGGCGGCTACGGGCTGAGCGTCCGCACCGAGGACATCGCCAAGTTCGGGCAACTCTACCTTCAGAAGGGCAAGTGGAACGGCAAGCAACTCGTGCCGGCCGCGTGGGTGGAAGAAGCGACCGCCCGGCAGACCTCCAACGGGAGCAACCCGAAGAGCGACTGGGACCAGGGGTACGGCTACCAGTTCTGGCGGTGCCGGCACGGGGCGTATCGCGGCGACGGGGCCTTCGGGCAGTATTGCGTCGTGCTGCCCGAACAGGACGCGGTCATCGCGATCACCGCGGGCCTGCGGGACATGCAAGCAGTGTTGAACCTCGTCTGGGACAAGCTCCTGCCGGCGATGAAGCCGTCGGCGCTCCCGGCCGACGACGCGGCGGCGAAGAAGCTCGCGGGCACCCTGAAGGGGCTGACGCTGCGGCTCCCGGAGGGCAAGGCCACGCCGGCGAAGGTCGCGGGGAAGAAGTTCGCGTTCCCGGCCAACGACGGGAAGCTGGAATCGATCACCCTCGAACCCGGGAAAGACGACACGACGACTCTGGTCGTGCGGGTCAACGGCGCCGAGCGCCGGATCGCCTGCGGCAGCGGGGCGTGGCAGAAAGGCCGCGCCGCGTGGGGCCGGTTCGCCGAGCAACCGGCCGCGGCGGCCGCCGCGTGGACCGCGGACGACACGTTCACGGCCAAGATCTGCTTCACCGAAACGCCGTTCGTCGCCACCGTGCGCCTGAAGTTCACCGGCAGCGAGGTGCGGTACGAGACCGAATTGAACGTGGGCTTCGGGCCGACCAAAGACGCCGCGCTCGTCGGGAAGGCGGAGTAATCCAGGGCCACTACCGTTGCCCGGTTGGTCTGGGGTTTTCGTGGCCCGGCCGGAAACGGGAGCGGCCGCGGGCCCCGACCGAACCGACCACCGCCGACAAGTCACTCGGGCACCTCCTGTCGAACCCCGGTGCCACGAACGACACCGCGACCGCGCCAACCGGGCTACCGGTGCGGCGCGGCTTCCGCAATAATCCACCGTGGACGGGCCGCCGGCCCGTCACGGCTCTGACACGCGCCGCGTGTCCCACGAGAAGACCACCGGGAACGGACTCATGCAACCGGCACCGCAGCCGCCGACCGTCTGGACGACCCGGACGCTGCTCGCGTGGACCACCGACTTCCTCAAGTCGAAAGGCTTCGACGAGGCCAAGCGCGAAGCGGAACTGCTCCTCGCGCACGTGCTGCGGTGCAAGCGGTTTGAACTGCTCATGCGGTTCGACGAACAGCCGACCGACACCGAGCGGGCGCGGTTCAAGGAACTCATCACCCGCCGCGTCGCGGGGTGGCCGGTCGCGTACCTGCTCGGCACCCGCGACTTCTACATGCTCACGTTCGACGTCGAACCCGCGGTGCTCGTCCCGCGCCCGGACACCGAAACCCTCGTGCTCGAAGCGCTGACGCGCTTGAAGCCGCTCACCGCACCGGACGTGCTCGACCTCGGGACCGGGTCGGGGTGCATCGCGGTGTGCCTCGCGCACCAAAAGAAGGACGCCCGCGTCATCGTGACCGACATTTCCCCCGACGCGCTGGCCGTGGCGCAGCGGAACGCGGCCAAGAACGGCGTCGCGGACCGGATGACGTTCCTCCTCGGCGATTTGTTCGCGCCGCTGGCAGAACGCACCTTCGACCTGATCGCGAGCAACCCGCCGTACATCGCGCAGGGTGAGTTTGCTTCGCTCGCCGCCGACGTGCGCGACCACGAACCGCGGATCGCCCTCGACGGCGGCCCCGACGGCCTGGCCTTCTATCGCCGGATCGCCGCGGGTGTCGTTCCGTTCCTCAAACCCGGCGGCTCGTTGCTGTTGGAAGTGGGTTACACGCAGGCCGACGCGGTGCGGGCGCTGTTGGCCGAACGGCCGGAACTGGATCTCGGCCCGACGCTGAAGGACGCCGGCGGCCACCCGCGCGTGGTGACGGCCAAGAAGCGATAGGCGAACGGCCGGTGCTTGACATCGCGAACCACCGGCCGGCTCACACCGGCCGTTCGCCTACTTCTGCAAAATCAGCTTTCCGCGGCGCGTGATCCGCAGCCGGTAGCGCACGCCGTCGAGTTCGATCCACACCTCGCGCCGGCCCGCGAACAGTTCGTCGGCGTTCAGCACGCGCTCCGGTTCGCCAGCGGGCAGCAGGTCGTCGCGGTCGTTGTCGGTTTCGGTATCGCTCATGGCGGTCCTGAGACACGGTTTCAGCAGGGATTCGCATCCCGCGGTTCGCTCCGCGGCAATGTCGTAGTGGCGGAGTGCGATTTTTTCTGCTTCGAGAGTTGACAGTATCCGAAGCTCGCATAATGTAAAGCCATCTTGTTGAGAATTTGTCTCAATAAGAATGCCGAGCCTGCTCCGCTACCGATACGGAACGCGCCCCCATTCCGGGTCGCTCACCAACCGTCGCAACGCGGCTCCTCGTTCTTCCAGGTTCCTACCCGGAGAGGAGCGCTGTCATGCGCGCGCAGAAGCAAGGGTTCACGCTCATCGAGTTGCTGGTTGTGATCGCGATCATCGCCGTTCTGATCGGGCTGCTGCTGCCCGCGGTGCAAAAGGTGCGCGAGGCGGCCAGCCGCATCAAGTGCAGTAACAACCTCAAGCAGATCGGGCTGGCGCTGCACAACTACATGGACACCAACAACGGGCTGCCGCCCAACGGCAACTACACGTACAACGGCAGCGGCATCACGACCACCAACGCGTGGTCGGCAATGGCCCGCGTCCTGCCGTACATCGAACAGGAGAACCTGTTCCGCGCCATCGACTTCACCCAGAGCTACAACGTGCAGGTCGGCGTCTCGTCGAAGCGGGTCGCGACCTACGTGTGCCCCTCGGAGGTGAACGACAAGGGGTTCGGCACCGACCCGACCTACGGCAACAAGCACTGGATCATCACCTACGCGACCAACGAGGGGACGTGGGCGGTGCTGACGCAGAAGGCGACCGCGATGCGCGGCGGCGACGGCGCGTTCGCCCCGAACCGCGGGTTCCGGCCCGGGGACTTTACCGACGGGATGAGCAACACGATCGGCATCACCGAGGTGAAGGCCTTCACGCCGCGCGTGAGCGGGAGCAACACCACCGCGACCTACAACCCCCAGCCCGCGCCGCCGGCGGGTCCGGCCGGTGCGGACACCGGGTTCGGGCTGGGGGCCGCGGCGTTCGACCCGGCGCGGAACACGCACGTGGAGTGGGTGGACGGGAAGGTTCACGAGACCGGGTTCACCACGACGTTTGCGCCGAACACCGTGGTCCCGCTCGTGAGCGGGGGCACGACCTACGACGTGGATTTCGTCAGCGCGACGGAATCGAACCTGGGCGACACTTACGCGGCCGTGACCGCGCGGAGCTACCACAGCGGCGGGGTGAACGCGGTGTTCATGGACGGCTCGGTGCGGTTCGTACGCAATTCGACGGCGGTGGCGACGTGGCGGGCGCTGGGCACCCGCGCCGGCGGCGAGGTGGTGAGCAACGACTGACGGGCTGAACAACGGGTGTCTTTGTCTTCTCGTGGCACAGGCTTTCGAGCCTGTGCCACGAGCAAACCAAAGGCCAGCAACCGGGAGGGGGCCGTGAGCACCGAACCCGCGCCAGAACTCGGTGGGCCGGCGCCCCCCGTTTGCCCGGAACCGTTCCGCCGGTCGCTCCGCAAGCGGGTGATGCACGCGGTCCGCCGCGCGCACCTGTACTTCGGGCTGTTCCTCCTGCCGTGGGCCGTGATGTATGGCACCACCGGGTTCCTGTTCAACCACCCCACCGCGTTCGCCGACGCCCCCACCGCCACGTTCGGCGCGAAGGAACTGGCCGGCACGTCGATGGAAGTCGCCCCCCGGCCCGCGGAGGTCGCGGAACAGGTCGTCGCGGCGCTCAACGACCGCGCGAAAGGGGGGAAGCCGTATGCGCTCGTCGAACCGGAGAAGGCGCGGTACGTGCGGGAGTTCGCCTTCGCGACCGTGAGGGCCGACGGCACCGACGTGAGCCTCCTGTTCGACGTGAACAACCCGACGGGTACGGTGCGTTCACGACCCGCGGCGCCCGCGCCGAAGGAGGAGAGGGCGCCGTTCGCGTTCGGGCCGATCGCGAACGGCGGGCGCGGCGAGAAGGGGACGCCGAAGGGTGACCCGGTGTCGCACGCGAACCACGGCGGGCCGCTGGTACTCGCCGACCCGCTCCACGAGCGCGTGAGAGCGACCGTCCCGGTTGTACTGGAGCGCACCGGGTTCCCGACGGGCGACGTGAGCGTGACGAGTGTCCCGGACCTGAGCTTCCTCATGTCCGACGGCGCGAAGACGTGGCGCGTGACCTACAACGCGCTCGCCGGCACGGTAAACGGCACGCCCGCGGCCGCGGCCCCGCCGCCGGAGGAACTCTCCACGCGCCGGTTCCTGACGCACCTGCACCTGTCCAGCGGGTTCCCCGGGCGCCCCGAGACGCGCTGGTTCTGGGCCGTTGTTGTGGACGCGATGGCCTTCGTGATGGTCTTCTGGGGCGTGTCGGGCCTCTTCATGTGGTGGCAGGTGAAGGCGACGCGGCGGTTCGGCCTGTTCGTGCTGCTCGCCAGCACCCTCGCCGCGACCGCGCTCGGCCTCGGAATGCACGAGGTGCTGGCGCCGAAGTAACTTCTCGTGGCGCACGCAGCCTGCGTGCGCCACGAAAGCGCCCTGAAAGCCCCTTCTCTCCCCCCGGTATTCCGTGGTGTCACCGATGGACATCCGGTGACACCACTGGGCCTACCAATGCTGACGATCCGAAAGGGTACCGACCGCGGGGTCACACAGTTCGGCGGCTGGCTCGACAGCCGGCACACGTTTTCCTTCGGCGAGTACCAGGACCCGAAACACCACCAGTTCCGCGCGCTGCGGGTCATCAACGACGACAAGGTCGCGCCGGGCGGCGGGTTCCCCACGCACCCGCACCGCGACATGGAGATCCTCACCTGTGTGCTGGCGGGCCAACTGGAGCACCGCGACAGCATGGGTAATGGCGAGGTCATTCGCGCCGGCGAGTGGCAGGCGATGACCGCGGGCACCGGGATCACACACAGCGAGTTCAACCCGTCGCGGGCCGAGCCGGTTCACCTGCTGCAAATCTGGCTGTTCCCCGACAAGCGCGGGCACACCCCGGGTTACCAGCAGCGGGTGTTCACTGCCGCCGACAAGGGCGGGAAGTGGGCGCTCGTCGCTTCGCCCGACGGCGAAGCCGGCTCGTTGGTCATCCACCAGGACGCCCGCGTCTACCAGACGGCGCTGCGCGGAGAAACCGTGCGGCACGAACTGGCGCCCGGGCGCGCCGCGTTCGTGCACGTCGCCGCCGGAACCGCAACCGTCAACGGCACGGAACTGACCGCCGGCGACGCGGTCGCCGTCGAGGACGAGCGCGCGGTGGTCGTGAACGGTGAGGGCGAAGTGCTGTTGTTTGATTTGGCGTAGGGCCACGTGTGGCGAACGGCGCGGCGTCAGCCCGCCGAGTCGTTGGCGCGGCCTCGGCGGGCTGACGCCGCGCCGTTCGCCCAGACGACGGAACCCCTGCCAATCCGCGGTTCCCCGGTGCTTCTCGACGATGACGAGGGTTTGGTCGGCTAGTCCTTAAGCAACTGCTTCGCGTCGAACGCGCCGGGGATCAGTTCGCGCACGGTCCACTTCACCACGTCGCCCGTAAGGTTGGCAAGTACAACCTCGGCGTCCGGGGCGAACTCCCAGAGCAGTTGCCGACACGCCCCGCACGGCGGCGTGGGCGTCGGCGTGTCCGTAACGACGGCCACGCGCCGGAAGCACCGGTAACCGTCACTCACCCCGCGAACGATCGCCACCCGCTCGGCGCAGATGGTGAGGCCGTAGCTGGCGCTCTCGACGTTGCACCCCGGCACGATGATGCCGTCTTCGGCTTCGAGCGCGGCGCCGACCTTGAAGTTCGAGTACGGCGCGAACGCCCTTTCGCGTGCAGCGGTCGCGGCGGCGACGAGCGGGTCCATCATGCGATCTCCTCCAAGATCAGCGGTTCCTCCACCGGTGGTGCGTCGCCGATCTCGAACGCGCTTTCCAGAAGCTGACGCACCGGGCGCAGAGAGCGGGCCGGGTTGCAGTGAACCTCGAACACAATTTCCCCTTCACCAACCCGCTCGCCCGGTTTCGCACGAACGATCACCCCGACCGTCGGGTCAATGCTGTCCTCGGCACGGTCACGCCCGCCGCCGAGCATCCGCACGGCGATACCGACTTTCTCCGCGTCCATCGACGCAACGTAGCCCGCACGGGGCGCTTCTACCGGAGTCGTGTCGAGCGCGGTTGGTAGCCGCGAATAGTCGTCGATCACCTTCGGGTCGCCGCCCTGTTGCTCGATGCACTTGCGGAACACCTCCAGCCCCGCGCCGCTCGAAAGCGCGGCCCGAACCTTCGTCTCGGCTTCCGCGCCGGATGCGACGCCGGCCAGTTCGACCATTCGCGCCGCGAGCTTCAGGGAAAGTTCCGTCAGGTCCGGCGGGCCGTTGCCCTTCAGCGTTTCGATCGACTCGATCACCTCCAGCGAGTTGCCAACATAGCGGCCGAGCGGCGCGTCCATCGCGGTAATCAGCGCGGTCGTTTTCAATCCGTTCGCGTTACCGACCTTCACAATGGACTCGGCGAGCGCCCGCGACCGCTCGCGCGTCTTCATGAACGCCCCGCGGCCCGTTTTCACGTCCATCACCAGCCCGCCGATGCCCTCCGACAGCTTCTTGCTGAGAATCGACGCGGTGATGAGCGGGATGCTCTCCACGGTCGAGGTCACGTCGCGGAGCGCGTAGAGCGTCTTGTCGGCCGGCGCGATGTCGGACGTCTGGCCGATCATCCCCAGGCCCACCTTCCTGAGCGCGTCGCGGAACTGTGCCTCCGTGAGGTGTACGTTGAAGCCGGGGATCGATTCGAGCTTGTCGAGCGTGCCGCCGCTGTGGCCCAGCCCACGTCCGGACATCATCGGGACCACGACCCCGCACGCGGTCGCGAGCGGACCGAGGATCAGCGACGTTTTGTCGCCGACACCGCCGGTGCTGTGCTTATCGACCTTCGGCCCGGGCAAGTCCGACAGATCGAGCCGCTTGCCGGAATCGGCCATCGCCTGTGTGAGGTACGCGGTCTCCGCGGCGGTCATGTCGTTCAGGTAGATCGCCATCAGGAGCGCGGTGAGGTGGTACTTCTCCCACCCGCTACCTTCCAGACGCGCCGCAGCACTGACGAACGCATCGATTTGGGCGCGCGACAGCTCACCCCTATCGCGCTTGGTCTGGATCACGTCGCCGGGTCGCATGAGCCACTCACTTTGAATCGCGAGGCGGTTCTGCGGTAGAATCTCCCCACCTCAGTCTACGCGAAAGGGGCGTTCCGTGGCCGACCGTGCCGCACTCGTGATCGCGGTGGAAACGTTCTTCGAGGCCGGGCCGGTCGTGCCTTACGCGGCGGGCGACTGCGCCGAGCTGGTCCGCGCGCTGCCGGCCGCCGGCTACAACCCGAAGAAGTGCGTTCTCGTCGCCGGAACGCGCACCACCAAGGCCGCGATCGAATCGCACCTCACGCGGTTGCCGAAACTGATCGAGAAAGCCGATTCGCTGCTGGTTCTGGTGGTCACGCGCGGGTTCTCGCACAAGGAGAAGGGCTATTTCGCCTGCGCCGATACGATCGCACCCGACCTCACCGGAACGGCAATCAGCGTCGCCGACCTGAGTGCCGCGCTTCAGAAAACGAAGTGCAAGGAAATCACCGTGCTGCTCGATGTGGACCCGCTCGTGCCGGCGGCCGACGCGCTGCCCGCGGGCGTCACACCGGGGCTGAACGACACCGAACTGAACGTCTGGTTCAGCTCCTCCGCGACGTGCGTTGGGCTGTCGGCGTGCGCCGCGGGCGAGCGGTCGTTCGAGTCGGGGCAGGCCAAGCACGGCATCTGGCGCGGGCACCTCATCGAGGCGTTCACCGGAAAGACGCGCAGCGGCGTACACAAGGACGGCACGCTCAGCGCCGCGGCACTTCATGCGTACCTTGCGGACTCCGTTCCACGAACACTCCGCCGCGCCTACGAGACGCCGCAGGAACAAACGCCGACGCTGTTCGGCGAAGCCAACAGTGAAGCGGTCGTCGCGGACCTGAGCAAGTTGCTCGGCCCCGGCGGCGAGTTGCTCGACCCGACGAGGATGAAGCGCGTCGTGTTCCGCGCCGAATCGTCCGGGCGCGTGAAGGATCTGTCGGGTTATCGCAAGTCGCACACGCTGCCGGAGCGGGCCAACGACTGGGCGCGGAAGTACGTTCACCGCGTCGCCGCCGGCGACATCAAGGCCGACCTCGACAACACGTTCGACATGGTGCGCGAGGAGTTCGGCTACAAGCGGAAGGACCTGGACGTCTCCGCGGAGCGCGACGGGCTGGGGTTCATCCGCACGCCGGACTTCGAGTACACGGTGACGGTGAATGTGAACCCGGACGAACCACAGGAAGTGATCTGGCGCCGCGAGGTCGGGCGGTTGTCCGGCCCGGAGTTCGTCCGGTCGCAAGGATTCCGCAACGTCTTCGGCACGATGTTCAACAAGCTCGTGTTCGAGTTCGTCTCGCCGGTGGACGTGGCCGAGTTCGTGGACCGGATCGAGGACGCGCCGCCGGAGGGCGTGAAGGTGACCGTCGCGAGCGACTCCGGCGCCGCGGTGATCGCGCTGACCGGGTTCGGCGGCCGCGTGAGTGTCACCCGCGACGCGGTGACGATCGAGGGTCAGACCGGCAACCCCGGCAGCCTGCTCGAACAGTTCCTGATGTTCCTGCGGAAGTTCAGCGGGCTGGGCGAGCCGAAAGCACTCCCGAGCGGGCCGTGAGGTCACATTCCGGCCGTATCGGCGTGTTGGCGGGCAAATTCCGCGCGCCACCGGTTGCGACCGGTCTCGCGTGCGGATAGCATCCGCCAAACGGTCGGTCGGAATTTGCTCCGCTCAACCACTTCACCCCGTCTCGGAGTGTGGCTAATGGAATTCGTTATTTCGCTGTGTCCGTGCTTTGTTTTTCTCCTGGTTTTCCTCGCTGTGTGCGCGGGCATGATGAAGATGTTCGAGAAAGCCGGGCAACCGGGCATCATGGCGTTCGTCCCGATCTACAACATGTGGCTTCTGATCACCGAGGTCTGCAAGATGGAACCCAAGTGGTTCATCTTCAGTCTGATCCCGATTCTCAACCTCTACGCGTGGTGGATGGTCTCCCAAGAGTTGGCCAAGAAGTTCGGCAAGTCTGATACGTACGGGATCGGGATCTTCCTGCTCAGCCCGGTCTTCGTGCCGATGCTCGGGTTCAGCGACGCCCAGTACCAGGGCGGCCGTGGTGGCAGCCGAGACCGGGCGATGAGCCTTGATGACGACGACGAGGACGATGCGCCGCCCCCGCCGCCCAAGAAGAAGAAGCCGCGTCCGGCCGATGACGACGAGTGATCGCTGGCGTGGGCGGTCGCGCGTCGGGAGCGTAAACTCACGTTCGCCGGTCCGGACCGCCCGCGAGAGCCGAACCGGGGCAGCCGGTTGCGGGCCTTCGTCCACCGGACCGGGAGGTTCTTTCGCGTGGACGACCTGACGTGGTATCTGCTCGTGTGGGCCGCGGTCACCGTGCCCGGTGTGCTGCTCGGCTGGCTGCGGGTGTTCCCCAAAGCCGGCCGCCCGTGGTGGGCCGCGCTGCTCCCGTTCTACAACGTCTATGTGCTGGTGGTCGGCGTCGCCCGGCTCAGCGCGCTGTGGTTCGTACTCGTTTTCGTTCCCGTCGTTCAAATCGTCGCGGCCATTCTTGTGAACGTCGAGGTCGCCAAGCGGTTCGGCCGGTCCGAGGCGTTCGGTCTGGGCTTGGCCCTGCTGGGCTTCGTGTTCTACCCCATCCTCGGGTTCGGCTCCGATCAGTACCAGGAAGGCGAAGGCGTACCGCTCTGACGAGCGGAAAATCCCAAAACTCAATTTCCAAAAACCAAACAAACCCGAAGTTGGCGGCCGAGTTTTGTTTGGGATTTGTTGTTTGGTTATTGGGATTTGGCGAAAGCCGCTTGTGCGGAAGATACCCGTTTCCCTGATCGCGATGCCGGGGTAAGCTAAGGGAGACGAGAAGTTTTTCCCGCCGCGCAATCCGGCCCGCTCTCCCCGCCGAAGCAATGTGGTGTCCCGGTCGCCACTCGCTGCCCCTTCATCCGCCGCTCCCGGAGCCGCTTCGATGCTCGACATCGTGTTGAACCGCCGCACCCATACGACCTGTACCGGAAATACCCGGCGCGACTTCCTCCGCGTCGGGGCGCTGGCCGGTCTGTCGCTCCCGGCGCTCCTGCGGGCCGAAGCCCGCGCCGCGAACAAATCGGCGAAGGGCGCGCGGGCGAAGTCGGTTGTGCTCGTGTACCTCGGTGGCGGCCTCTCGCACCACGACAGCTTCGACCCCAAGCCGGACGCCCCCGAAGACGTTCGCGGCAAGTACGGCCAAATCGATACCGCCGTCCCGGGTCTGCGGATCAGCGACAGGCTGCCGCTCATGGCGAAGGTAATGAACAAACTCGCGCTGGTGCGCAGCGGGGCGCACAACAACGACCACCACGAGACCGCGACGAACTGGGTGCTGTCCGGGCGGTTCGGCACGCCGTTCGGCGATTACCCGGCGGTCGGCGCGGTGGTCGCGCACGAGACCGGCTTTAGCGGAACACTGCCGCCGTATGTCGCGGTGCCGCGAAACCCGTCGTTTACGTGGGAACTGGGGAAATCGGCGTTCCTCGGCGGCCGGTACGAGTCGTTCAAGGCGGGCGACCCGAACCAGCCGAACTACAAGGTTCAGGATCTCACCGCGACGGACGCCGACGCCAAGAAGGCGGCCCGCCGCGACACGCTGCTGAAGGCCGTTGACGGACTGGCGCAGAAGGTGGAGGGGAACGACCAGATCGCGACCTACGACGAGTTCCACGCCCGCGCCCGCGAGATGGTGCTTTCCACCGAAGCCCGCACCGCGTTCGCGATCGACCGCGAGCCGGAGAAGCTGCGCGACCGCTACGGCCGCACCACCGCGGGTCAGTCGATGTTGCTCGCCCGCCGACTGGTCGAAAGCGGCGTCCGGTTCGTGACGGTGAACTACGCGGGCTGGGACCACCACGCGAAAATCTTCGAGTCGCTCGACAAGAAGCTCCCGGAGTTCGACCGCGCCGTGTCCGCTTTGGTCGAAGATTTGCACGTTCGCGGAACGTTCGAGAACACGCTCCTGGTCGTGATGGGCGAGTTCGGGCGCACCCCGAAGATGAACAAGGACGCGGGGCGCGACCACTGGGGCCAGGCCGCGTCGCTGCTGTTCGCGGGCGCCGGGGTGAAGCCGGGCCTGGTGCTGGGCAAGACCGACCGGCACGGCGCGTACACGACCCAGCGCCCGGTGACGCCGGCGGACGTGGCGTACACGATCCTCGATTCGCTCGGCATCGACCCGCGCAAGCAGCTCACCACCCCCGACGGGCGCCCGATCGAGATCCTCGATCAGGGGGATACGGTGAAGGAACTGTTCGAGTAAGGCGAACGGCCGGTGTCAGCCGGCCGGTGAAACCTCAGCGCCGCCTACCACGCATCACTCTCACCGGCCGGCTGACACCGGCCGTTCGCCGTTCCCGGTGTCTCATGCCGCGACTCTGCCTCTGCGCCCTTCTTCTCGCCCTCGCCGCGCCGCTGGCCTCGCAAGAGAAGCCGCCCGACAAGAAGAAAGACCCGCCGCCGAAGGTGATGTATGCGGTGCCGCTCGTCGCCAGAGCCGGCGAGAAGCAGAAGTTCGTGCTCCGCGGGAAGAACCTCGCCGGCGTCAAGGAGGTGACCGCGAGCGGAGCCGACGGCGCAAAGGTGAAGGTGCTCGGCGCGAAGGCCGCACCGGTGCCGAACAACTACCCGGCCGAGCGCGTTGGCGATTCGGAAGTGGAAATCGAACTGGAACTGCCGAAGGACGCGCGTCCCGGCGCAACGAAGCTGATCGCGGTCGGCCCCGGCGGCGAGTCGAATGCATACCCGCTGCTCCTGCGCGACGAACTTCCGGCCGTTGCGGAGAAGGAAGACAACGGCGGGTTCGACACCGCGCAAGCGGTTACTCTTCCGTGCGCAGTGGAAGGCACGATCCGGGGCGAGCGCGACGTGGACGTATTCACGTTCGACGGGAAGAAGGGCGACAAGGTGACCTTCGAGGTACAAGCCGCGCGGTTCGGTTCGCCGCTCGACGGGTTCCTGACGGTGTACGACGCGGACCGCGCGGTGATCGGCTCTGCGGATGACGTGGCCGGCTCCGCGGACCCGGTACTCACCGTCACGCTCCCCAAAGACGGGACGTACTTCGTCGCGCTGATCGACGCGCACGACCTCGGCGGGTCGAATTTCGGCTACCGCCTCGTGGTGAAGTAGGCGAACCCCGGACGCAAGTCCGGGGGTGGCGCCAGCGACCATCACCCCCGGACTTGCGTCCGGGGTTCGCCCGAGCGCGTTACAACCTGCACGCGGGGCCGGGCGAGCGGACACTACGGTGTTTGCACCGCCCGCGGGGTGGGGTATAATCGGGTAAGTGTGGTGGCTTGGCCTCTCACCCACCACACACATTGCAGGGGGACGTCCATGCCGCACCCCAAGCGCCCGACCCCGGCCGCCGATCCCTTCCCGCCCGGCTCCGTTCTCGGCGTCCTCGCCGAGCGGACGCAACTCGACTTTGAACTCGAGTTCTTCGGGCGCATCCTGTCCGCCATACCGGACTTCGCCGACGTGCTCCGCGCACAGGCGTGTAACCTCACCATGAAGGGCCGGATGCAGGACGGGCTGGTCGTGGACGAGAAACTCGTCACGGTCCGCCCGACCGACCCGACCGCGCACTACAACCTTGCCTGTCGCTACGCGCTGCTCAAGCAGCGCGACAAGGCCATCACGACGCTCCGCAAGGCGGTCGAGCTGGGCTACCGCGATTTCGACTTCATGAAGGAAGACCACGACCTGGACTCGATCCGCAAGGACCCGCGGTTCCGCAAGCTGATTAAAGAGTTCCAGGGACAGTAGAAACCAGGAGTCAGGGAACCGGGGACAGGAATCAGGAAAGTCGCCGTGGCTGCTTCTGATTCCTGCCCCTGTTCCCTGACTCCTGAACAGGACGTTGCCCATGCGGATCGTTTGCGTTTCGGACACGCACGGTTTCCACGCGCACACGCACGTCCCCGCTGGCGACATCCTCGTTCACGCCGGCGACGTGACGAAGCACGGCGCGATTGAGGACGTGGAGGAGTTCAACCGCTGGCTCGGCACGCTCCCGCACAAGCACAAGATCGTCATCTGCGGGAACCACGACTTCGCCTTTCAGGAACAGGCGGCCGAGGCCCGCGCGCGGATCACCAACGCCATTTACCTTCAGGATGAGGGCTGCGAGATCGACGGGCTGACGGTCTACGGCACTCCGTGGACGCCGCTGTTTTTCGACTGGGCGTTCATGCTGCCGGACGAGGAACTGGCAGCGAAGTGGGAGCCGATCCCGAAGGGCGTGGACGTTCTCATTTCGCACGGCCCGCCGCACGGCATTCTGGACCGGACCGTTCGCGGCGATCGCGCCGGCAGCGCCACACTGCTTCAGCGTGTGGCAGACGTGAAACCGCGACTGCATGTTTTCGGGCACATCCACGAGGCCGCCGGGCGCCTCGACCACGACGGCACCATCTTCCTCAACGCCAGCACGCAACTGGGCCGCGGGAGCGGGGTGATTGTGGATCTCGCGGAGCGGCGGGCGTGAGCCCTGTGTCTTTCACTTTCACAACACAGAGGGCTCACGCCCGCCGCTCCGTCACAGGCGCCGCCGCCGCTCCTTGTTGCGCTTCTTGCGCGTGATCGGCTGCTTGCGCACCCACTTGATGAACGCGGCCAACTCCGGGGCCGCTCGTAACTCTTCGATGCTCGCGTACACGCCCGCCAGGGTGTTGTTCGTGTACGTCGCGTGAACCATCCCGTGACACTGCCCGCAGATCATCGACACGTCCTCGGACGTACCGCCCTTCGCTTTGGGCAGGCAGTGGTGTTTGGTGAGCCAGTCTTGACTCGGGAACCCGCGACCGCACAGGCCGCAGGGCGTGGGCTTGTTGTCGTTCATACGCCGCTCGCTGGAACCGAAACCCTGGTCTTATTGGTGTCTTTCAGGAATGATACACTGAGCGGCGACAGGTTCGCGCTCACCCCGAAAGGACATCCCGCCATGAATGCCCTTCTGCTCTCGCTGGCGCTGGCCCCGGCCGCACAACCGGACGACTGGAAGGCCGCCGAAGCCGCCCACCTCAAGAACATCAAACCGGTGACGAGCGATTTCGTGCGCGCTGGCGAAGGGTACTTCTCGCCGGACGGCACCAAGATCATCTTCCAGGCCGAGGAGAAAGATACCGGGAATCCGTTCTATCAGATCTTCGTCATGGACCTGAAGACAGGCAAAACCACCCGCATCAGCCCGGGCGTCGGGCGCACCACCTGCGGCTACTTCCACCCCGGCGGCAAGAAGGT
>CAZBXY010000071.1:0-28757 GCA_964495365.1 uncultured Frigoriglobus sp.
GGCACGCTGCAAGCGATCTTCGAGTATCAGTCGCTGATGTGCGCGCTGACCGGCCTCGATGTCGCCAACGCGAGCCTCTACGAGGGCGGCTCCAGCACGGCCGAAGCGATGCTGATGGCGCTCGGCATCACGAAGCGGAGCGAGGTGTTGGTCGCGGAGAGCGTTCACCCGGAATACCGGCAGACGCTCGCGACCTACGCCGCGAACCTCAACTGCAACCTCCGCACGCTCCCCACTCCCAACGGCACGTTAAACCCTGACGACGTGAAGGCCGCGGTGAGCGACGCGACCGCGTGTGTGATCGCGCAATCGCCGAACTTCTTCGGTCACCTCGAAGAGATGCGAGCGATCGGCGACCTGGCCCGCAAGGTGGGCGCGGTGTTCGTCGCGAGCTTCGATCCGGTTTCCGCCGGCGTGCTGAAGAGGCCCGGCGATTACGGGGCCGACATCGCGGTCGCCGAGGGGCAGGGGTTGGGCGTGCCGCTCCAGTACGGCGGGCCGTACCTCGGCATCCTCGCGTGCCGCGACGACCCCGCGTTCCGCCGCAAGATCCCCGGCCGCCTGGTTGGCGAAACCACCGACCGCAACGGCAAGCGGTGCTGGGTGCTGACGCTTCAGCCGCGCGAACAGCACATCGCCCGCGAGAAGGCGTCGAGCAACATCTGCACGAACCAGGGGCTGCTCGCGCTCCGCGCCGCGGTTCACCTCACCGCACTCGGCCCGCAAGGACTGAAGGAGACCGCGGAACTGTGCGTGCGGAAGGCCCACTACGCCGCGGAGCAACTGACATCGATTCCCGGGGTATCTCTGCGGTTCAATGCACCATTTGTGAAGGAGTTCGCACTGAAAGTGCCCGGCGACGCGCGGGCGCTCCTGACCAAGCTCCGCGCCGCGAACTATCACGCGGGTCTGCCGCTGGGGCGGTGGTACCCGCAGTTGGCCGATTGCATCACCGTCGCGGTAACGGAAAAGCGCACGAAGGCCGAGATCGACGGCCTCGCCGCGGCGCTGAAGGCCGCGCTGTGAGGTTCGCATGAGCGAAGACGAAACCTTCATCCGCGCGATCGTGGACAACCGCGGCGACGAAACGTCGCGGCTGGTGTACGCGGATTGGCTCGACGACAGGGATGACCCCCGCGGCCCGTACCTGCGCGCGGAAGCGGAGTGGGTCCGCTCCCGGAAGAAGGAGAAGGCACTCCGCGCGCTGGCCGCGAAGCTCGATCCGGTGTGGGTGGCGCGCGTCAGCCGGCCGCCGGTCGGAATCTGCGCCGACAAGATCGTGATGCACACGAACCGCGACCCGGCGACGCCCGCGGACCTCGACGCGGTCGAACGACAACTGAAGCTCACGCTGCCGTCGGCATACCGCGCGCTGCTCATGAACTGGAACGGCGCGTCTCCGGCGATCAACAGGCCGCAAGAGACGCTGGAGTTCGGCTACCTGACGGAAATCGAAGCGTTTCACCGGGTTCTGGTCGGGAAGAAGAGCGATCGAGACGGTGCGTGGGATCTGGTGGACGCGGTCCAAGTGTTCCGCGATTACGCACAACAATACGCGGGACGGCCCCGAACCAACAGACACACGGGACGGATCGAGCCCACACCGGACCCGTCGCCGGACTTCATCCCGATCGCATACGGTGACCAGTACGGCTACTACCTGATCGGCATTCGCGGCAGAGCGCTCGGCAAGGTCGCGTACCTGGACGAGATCGGGCACGAGGGGCGCGGACCGGCCGATCTGGAGGTGTACTTCCCATCGCTTGGCGCGCTGTTCGTGTCGATCATCGACGCAGTTCCCGAGTGGCATCGGCACATCAAGAACGGCGACACGGCCGGGTTGCTCGCGTGGATCGACGCCGGCGGTGACATCAACGCTCGATACGTGAACGACTATGACGGCACGGTAAGCTTGCTGACGTTGGCGATCGGCGAGAACAACCCGGCGATGGTGCGGAAACTGCGTCTCCGCGGCGCGAAGATGAATCGCGACGTTCGTAGAGAGGCCGGATACCTCCGGGGTCCAGACAAGCGGAAGATGCTCGCGGCTCTCTCCGCGAAGCCCACCCCGAAGAAGAAAGGGAAGAAGTGAGCGAAGATGAGACCTTTATCCGCGCGGGCGACATCCTACTTTGAACAGAGAAACCAATAATCATGAACAACACGCAATCCACGGAAGTGATTTTCGAGCTGTCCCAGCCCGGGCGCCGGTGCCACCGGACGCCGACGTGCGACGTGCCCGCGTCGCAGCCGCTCAACAAACTCATTCCGCAGGATCACCTCGCGGAGCAACCGCCGCCGCTGCCGGAGGTCGGCGAGATCGACTTGATGCGCCACTATACGAATCTGTCGGCGCGGAACATGAGTATCGACACCAACTTTTATCCGCTGGGGTCGTGTACCATGAAATACAACCCCAAGCGGCACGAGCGGCTCGCCGGGCTGCCGGGGTTCGCCAATCTGCACCCGCTCCAGGCTGACGAGACGACACAAGGGATGCTCGAACTGCTGTACGAGATGCAGCAATTCCTCGCGGAGATCAGCGGGTTGCCCGCGGTGACGCTCCAACCGGCCGCCGGCGCGCAGGGCGAACTCACCGCGCTGTACGTCGCCGCGGCGTACTTCCGCGACAAGGGGCAGACGCACCGCCGGAAAGTACTCGTGCCGGACTCCGCACACGGAACGAACCCCGCGAGCGCCGCGCTCGCGGGGTTCGATACGATCACCGTTAAGAGCGGAGCCAATGGTCTCGTTGATCTTAACGACCTCAAATCCAAACTCGGCGATGATACCGCGGTGTTCATGATTACCAATCCCAACACGTTGGGATTGTTCGAGACGCAAATCAAAATCATCACCGATCTGTTACATAGCAAAGGTGCGCTGGTATATCTGGATGGCGCGAACATGAACGCCATCCTCGGTATCACGCGCCCGGGTGATTTTGGTGCTGATATGCAGCACTACAACGTCCACAAGACGTTTACCGGGCCGCACGGCGGCGGCGGTCCGGGGTCGGGGCCGATCGCGGTACGCGACTTCCTCGCACCGTATCTGCCGGCACCGATCGTGATTAAGGACGGCTCGCAATACAGGCTGAATTTTGATATGCCGAAATCGATCGGGCGCGTGCGGAGCTTCTTCGGCAACGTCGGCATCCTGTTCCGCGGGTACTGCTACATCCGCACCCTCGGCCCCGACGGCCTGCGCGAAGTGAGTGAACAGGCAGTGCTGAACGCGAACTACCTCCGCAAGCGGATCAGCGAGGGCTTCGAGGTTCCGCACCCCGGACCGTGTATGCACGAGTTCGTGGCGAGTGGGCGCACGCTGCTCCGCGAGCGGAAGATCCGCGCGATCGACCTGTGCAAGCGGCTCCTCGACTTCGGGTTCCACGCGCCGACCGTGTACTTCCCGATGGTCGTTGCGGAGGCGCTGATGATGGAGCCGACCGAGACCGAGAGCAAACAGACGCTCGACGCCTTTGCCGACGCGCTCCTGAAGATCAAGACCGAGGACGCGGAGACGCTGAAGAACGCCCCGCACACGCACGTGGTCAGCCGGCCCGACGAGGTGAAAGCCGCGAAGGAACTGAAGCTCCGCTGGATGCCGGCCTGACACGGTGTATAATTTTGTATAGTTAGCGAGTTGCGGCAAACGCCCCGACGCGCGGAAATGGCCAAAAACTTGCCACGTGGCAAGTTTTTCCGGTCGCGGATCGTTCAGGAGAGAAAGATGGCGCACGTCATCAGCATCGTGTACCGGCCGAAGGACAGCGGGCGCCCGCAGGACCGCTACGCGCGCGTCCCGCTCGCTCGCGCCCAACTGATCGCCTCTTACGGCATCGAGGGCGACCTGAAGGGCGGGTTCACCGACCGCCAGTTGAACGTGATGCACGCGGAGCAACTCGCGGAACTGGGCGCGGAGGGGTTCAAGGTCGGGCCGGGCGAGATGGGCGAGCAGATCGTCGTCGCCGGCGTCGATCCCGCGGCGCTGGTCGCCGGCGCGCGGCTGAAGCTCGGCGCCGTGGTCATCGAGGTGGTCGAACCGCGCACCGGATGCGCCCGGTTCGAGATGATCCAGGGCAAGCCGCGCGGCGACGCGAAGGGCCGGCTCGGCGTGATCGCCCGCGTGATCGAGGGCGGCCCGCTCGCGGTCGGCGACCCGGCCGAAGTGGTCGCGGTCGGCTGAACCTCTTTCCGCCTCTTCGTGTCCCTCCTCCGACACACGGAGGACCGCATGGGACACAGCAAAAACAAGGCGGCGGAGATCGCCCGCGACACGATCGAGATCGTCGCGAGCGGGCGGTACACCAACGCGAGCGGGCAGAAGGTCGCCGTCCGGCACCTCATCGAAGCCGCGATGGACGGCACCGTCAGCTACCCGCCGGACGCGCCGCTGCCGTCCGTCGTTCCGTCGGACCGGGCGACCGCGTTCGAGGTCGTGAACGACACCACGCTCGCCGCGGCGAGGCAGTTGGTCGGCGAGGGGTTCAAGCCGGTGGCGCTGAACTTCGCCAGCGCGCGGAACCCCGGCGGCGGGTTCCTCAACGGCGCGCGGGCGCAAGAGGAGTCGCTGTGCCGCGCGTCGGCGCTCTATCCGTGCATCAACGGCAACGCGATGTACCGCTACCACGCCCCGATGCCCGGCGGGTTCTACTCGAACTACGCGCTCTACTCGCCCGCGGTGCCGGTGTTCAAGGACGACGACGGCGCGAAGCTCGACGAGCCGTACCTGTGCGCGTTCGTGACAGCGCCGGCGGTGAACGCGGGCGTGTTCGCGAAGGAGCACAAGCCCGGCCGGCGGGATGTCGTTCGCGACGAGATGGCCGCCCGCGTCGAGAAGGTGCTGACGATCATGGTCGGGCACGGCCACGACGCGGCGGTACTCGGCGCGTGGGGCTGCGGCGTGTTCCGCAACGACCCGGAGATGATCGCGGAGTTGTTCGCGAGTGCGCTGCGAACTCGGTTCGCCGGCTGTTTCGCGAAGGTCGTGTTCGCGGTACTCGACACGGGCGACGGTGAGACGATCCGACCGTTCCAGGAGCGCTTCGGCTGACCGTTGGCGAGCGCGGCGCAAGCCCGCCGGTGATTGGTGAGCACCGGCGGACTTACGCCGCGCCGCTCGCATTAAACGCATCCTTCGTCCGCACGTGTTCGGGCCGGATGCCGACGCCGACGAGCCGCGCCGGGCCGCGCCGCAGTAGCGGGAAGCGGCGGAACAGCTTCACCGCCAGCGGGATTCGCAGGGGTCCCTTCGCGGCCAGCGCCCGCGTGATGACCCGCTTTTGCACCTGCACCTGGAGCCACTGCGTCAGTTGCACCGGGAGCGTGCGGCGGCGCTGAACCGCGGCGAGGTCGGAACTCGACACGCTGCCGGTCTTCAACTTCTCCGCGAGCGCGTTTGCGGTCGCCACGGCGTCTTGAATCGCGAGGTTGATGCCGACCCCGCCCACCGGTGACATCGCGTGCGCCGCGTCGCCGATGCACAACAGACCCGGTTGCCACCACTTGCGAAGGCGATCGACGGTCACCGTGAGCAGCTTCACCTGATCCCAGCTTTGGAGTTCGTCCACACGATCGGCGAGCGCGGGGTTCACCGAAACGATGTCCGCGCGGAACGCTGGTAGCCCGCGGGCCACCACCTCCGCGTGTGCGCCCTTCGGGATGACGAACCCGCACTGCCAGTAGTCGCCGCGGTAGATCATGATGAAGATGCGCCCGCGGTCGAAGCGCCCGCCGAGGCGGTCGCCGTCGCTCGGCTTGTGCGACAGCCGCATCCACAGCACGTCCATCGGCGCGCCGAGATCCTTCACCGGCAGCCCGGCGCACGCGCGTACGGTCGAGTGCCGCCCGTCGCAGCCCACGACGAGATCGGCACGCACGTCGAGCGGGCCGTCGGGCGTGGTCGCGCGGACGCCGGTCACGCGGTCGCCGTCGCGCAGGAGGTCGGTAACTGCGGCCCGCATCACGAGCCGGAACGTCGGGTACTTCTTCGCGTGGCTGCTGACGAAGTCGAGGAAGTCCCACTGCGGCATGAGCGCGATGAACTTGCACCTGGTGGGCAGCGACCGGAAGTCCGCGAGCGGGAAATCGACGCCGGCGAAGTTCCCGGTCAGCCCCGGCGCTTCCTGGTGCGGGTGCCGGAGGAAGTCGTCGAGCAGACCGAGTTCGTGAACGATTTCGAGCGTGGACGGGTGAATCGTGTCGCCGCGGAAGTCGCGGAGGAAGTCCGCGTGCTTTTCGAGCACGACGACCTCGACCCCGGCGCGGGCGAGGAGCAACCCGAGCATCATCCCGGCCGGCCCGCCGCCCACGACACAACACTTGGTGTGAAGAACTTGAGGAGTTGCGGACATGAGCGGCTCTCCGTTACTTCACTTCGAGTGTGAACTCCGGCTTCCCGGTCTCGTCGGATCCGCGGACCAGTCGGAACGACTTGCCGAACACCGCCAATTTTAGCCACCCGTCTTGCTTCTTGGTGGCCGAAAACTTCTTCGTTCCGCGCTTGTAGATATTGAACTCGATGTCGTCGCCCCGCGCGTCAACGAGCCAGTATTCGGAGACCCCGGCTTCGTAATAAGCCTCGAACAGCGTCTGGTTGTCTTTCTTCTCGGAGGCGTTACTCACGACTTCGAGAACCATGTCCGCAGAGCCAACGAACTCGACGAACCCGCCTTCCTTGCCCTCCACCAACTCGATCCGCTTCGATCGAAACGTATCGTTGGAGACGTACAGCGCGTCCGGGTTGTTCGATACCTCGGCTTCCTCGTGCGTCAGTAGAGGGCCATCTGCGAAGACCCGCCCCATCTTTTGGGTCTTCGTCAGGTGGTGAAGCACGGCGATGATTTCGGTTTTCACTGCGGAGTGCGTGAAGATTTGCTCAGTGCCCATTTCAACGAAGACCTCCCCCTGGTAGTAGCAGAGTTTCGCCTTCTCCGGCAGGTCATTGTCGCCGGCCCACGCGCGGAACGACGCGAGGCTCGCGGTCGCTTGCGGGGGAAGGGTAAAGGTCGCGCCCTCGGAAATGGCAATCGTTACGGACATGTGCGCTCCTGCGTGTGACGTGTGAATTGTACCGCGAGCGACGGTCAGGTGTCAGTGTCAGTTTCGCCCGCGGGTGGCTCCTCGTCGGTCAGCTTGATGCCACGTTTGGCGAGCGCCTGACGCAGGATGTACTCGATCTGGCCGTTGAGGCTGCGCAAGTCCTCCTCGGCCCAGCGCTGCACGGCGGCGTGAACGCGCGGGTCGAGCCGCAGCAGGAACGGCTTCACGTCCTTCTTTGCCATGACGCCCTCTCGGCCCGGTGCCGCGTTACTTGCCGATCAGCGACCACTTCAGGAACCCGGACAGCGCCGGCATCAATTCCGGGTGCAGCGGCAGCGACGGGTCGGAATAGCTCGGCAGTTGCACGAGGCGGTTCGTGTCCTTCACCGACTTCAGGACGTGGTTCATCCCGGTCACGGTCACCGCTTTGGCCTTCGGGTTGGCTTCGGCCAGCCGCTTCGCGTCCGCGTCGGTCACCTGAATGTCGGTCGAACCGGCGACAATCAGGAACGGCGCCTTCAGTTCGGTCGCGAGCTTCGCCGGGTCGTTCTTGAACACCGAGATGAGGTACGGCTGCACGCTCGGCCGGAAGAGTGCGGCCAGTTCCTTCGGCGTGTCCTTCACCGCGCGCCCGGCTTCCAGGCCGGTGATAATGGCATCACTCTGCTTGTAGAGTTCGGCCGACAATCCCTTCTTGAGCTGTTCGCGCAGTACATCTTGCAGCGGGCGCCCGGGACCGCAGAGCGAGACGATCGCATCGAACCGCGCATCCTTCACCGCAACCAGACCGATCAGCGCGCCCTCGCTGTGTCCGATGTAGCCGACCTTCGTGAATCGCGAGTTCTTCCGCAGGAGTGCGACCCACGCAGTGACATCCGCCGCATAGGTGTCGAGCCGGATGTCTTCTTCCTTCGCCAGGGCTTTTGCGCTGGCACCCATCCCGCGCTTGTCGATGCGCACGACCGCGAAGCCCTCCGCGGCGAGCGCCCGGCCGATCATCTTGAGGCAGTCGGTGCGGACGAGCGGGCCGTTGCCGTCGCGGTCGGTCGGGCCGGACCCGGGGTGGATCAGCACCACCGGCCACGGTCCGGGCTTCGCGGGCAGGTCGAGCGTGCCGTACAGCGTGCCGGTGTCGGTTTTCAGTTCGAGCAATTCACCCACCGCCCGCGGCGAAGGTGCGTCGGTCGGCGGGGCGCAGAGAGCGAAAGCGAGTGTGAGGAACATGGGGAACTCCAGAAGAACCTAACCCCCCGACCCCCCCTTCCCTAAGAAGGAAGGGGGAGCCAAACAGAAGACAGAAGGCGACTGCGCGCCGTTGACCCCTCTTTCTCCCCCTTCCTTTCCAGGGAAGGGGGCCGGGGGGTTAGGTTCGGCGTTTTCAGTTGTACAGCGTGCCGGTGTTCAGCACCGGTTGCGGGGTCGTGTGACCGCACAGCACCACCAGGAGGTTGCTCACCATCGCGGCCTTGCGCTCGCCGTCCAGTTCGATGATGTTCTTCTCGCTGAGCATCTGGAGCGCGTGTTCGACCATCCCGACCGCGCCCTCGACGATCTTCGCGCGGGCCGCGATGATCGCCCCGGCTTGCTGCCGCTGGAGCATCGCGGACGCGATCTCCTGGGCATAGGCCAGGTAACTGATCCGCGACTCCAGTACTTCCACACCCGCCTGCCGCATCCGCTCCTGGATATCGCGTTTGAGCTGCGCCGCGACTTCCTCGATGTGCCCGCGGAGCGAGTGCGTATCGTCGGGCGCGGCGTTCGGGTTCGCTCCCACCACAGCCGGCGGGGTTCGGCCGTCAGCATCGTAGCTGTACCGGCTCGCGAGGTTCCGCAGCGCCGCGTCGGCCTGCACCTTCACGAACTCCTCGTACTCGTCCACCGAGAACACGGCCTCGGCGGGACTCACCACGCGCCACACCACAACGGCCGCGATCTCGATCGGCGTCCCGTCCTTGTCGTTCACCTTCAGCGGCTGTCGCGACGAACTCGCCGCGACCAGTACGTGTCCGGCCGCGTCCTTGCGTTCCTCGGTCTTGTTCATGCCGGTCTCGAACGTGCGCACCCGCAGACTCACGCGGGTCCGCCAGTACAGCGGGTTGCCGTAAAAGAACCCGGTGCGCCGCAGCGTGCCGACGTATTTACCGAACAACTGCACCACCCGCGACTGGTTCGGCCCGTTGACGATGAACCCGAACAGACAGAACGTCCACAGCAGCGACCCGGGGATGATGGCCCACAGGTATTGCGGGTCGCGTTCGCGACCGGCGATCACGCTCAGCGCGACGATCCCGCCCAGGCCCAGAAGCATCGCGAACGCCGCCACCCACCCCGACATCAGTTTCAGCTCACGGTCTTCCACGGCGATACCCTCCGATATCTTTGTGATATCATACTGGAATCATACGCTCTGCCAAGTTGTTCGACAAGGGAATCGCGGGATTTGGCGAAATCGCATGATTCGCCGGCGAGCGGCGCGGCGTCAGCCCGCCGGCAGAACGCCGTACAATGCCCCCATGAGCCAGACCATTCGCTTGCTGCCGTTCGCAGGTGCGGACGGCGCGACCAACATGGCCGCCGATGAGGCGCTGCTGGAGTCCGCGGCGCGCGGGGGCGCGGCGCTGCGGTTCTACACCTGGAGCGAACCGACGCTCTCGCTCGGGTACTTTCAGCACGCCGCCGAGCGCGAGGCCGACGCGAACCTCGCCCGCCTCGCGTGGGTCCGTCGATCGACGGGCGGCGCGGCGATCGTGCATCATCACGAACTCACTTACGCGCTCGCACTCCCGCCGGGCAAGGAATGGACCTCGGCCGAACACTGGATCTGCCGGTTCCACCACATCCTTCAGGCGGTGTTGGCCGAGCGCGGGGTGAAGACGCACGCGGTGGTGTGCGGCGAGGAGCAGAAGCTCGGCCCGACGGTGTGCTTCCTGCACCAGACCGCTGGCGACTTGCTCCTGAACGGCTCGAAGGTAGCCGGCAGCGCGCAGCGGAAGATGCGCGGGGCGCTGTTGCAACACGGAAGCATCCTGCTGCACCGCAGCGCGTTCGCTCCACACTTGCCCGGCATCTGCGACGCGCCGGGCGCGCCGCAAATCGAACCGGCGAAGCTGGCCGGCGCGCTGAAGGTGGCGTTCGCGGCCGATACCGGTTGGGCCGTAACGCCGGACGACTGGACCGCGGAGGAACGTGCCCGCACTGCGGCCATCCGCGCCGAGAAGTACGCCAGCCGCGCATGGAACGAGAAGAGGTGAAGGATTTGAGATTGATGATTGGTGATTGATGATTGATAGACAGCCGAAACCGCATCGCGTTCTTGCCTTATCAATCACCAATCACAAATCACCAATTACACAGGTCATGAACACGTCGCGTTACACCGTGCGCCGGGTCGGGTGGTTTCAGCCGCCGCACGGCGACCCGTACACCCGGCGGCTGCCGGGCGCCGATCCGGTCGCAGCGTTCGACACGTTCGACGACGCGGAGATGCACCGGCGCGAACTCGAAGCCGCGGTCCGCGCCGGCGAGAACCCGTTCCGGTTCGGTGGTGCGTCGGTGTTCTTCCAGTCATCGCTCGACGGCCCACGGTTGCACGACTGGCTCATGGACGTCGGTATCGACCCGCCCGCGAGCGAGCTGCGGCACTCCGACTGGCGCGCGTGGTGGAACGCCTTCGCGCACACGTGGAACGAGGACCAGCTCGCCCACGCGTGGGCCGCGTTCGACAAGGTGAAGTTCTTCGACGTGGCCGAAACCGGGCCGGAGAGCGGGCACGTGGTCATCGAGATCGTGTGGGGCCAGCTCGAACGCGACTGGAACGCGGCGACCGCCGGCACCGAGGGCGGGCGCCTGGCCGGTGTGTACCAGCGCGCGGAGGCGGCGGAGGCCGACCGCGCGCGGCGGAACCGCGCCCGTGCCGCGGGCCACGGCCAGTTCCGCTACGACCGACGACTCGGGTACGACGGGGATGCGGACCGACTCTGGCCCGCGCGCACCGCGACCTTCTTTGAAACGATCGCGGTGCCGTCGGACGTGCCGCCGTTCGCGGGCGTCGGGTTCCTGGTGCAGCGCCGGGCGATCGCGGATTCCGCGACCGACAGCGGGTGGCGCGACCGACCTTCCCCGGCCGCGCGGGTGCCGGTCGCGCTGTTCGCCACGCGCGCCGCGGCGCAGGCGCACCGCGACCAAATGAACGCCGACAGCCGGAACGTGCTCAACCCGTTCGTGTTTCTCGACGAAGACCCCGACGCGTATTTCCACCGCGACGAGTTCGAGCAGCTCGCCCTCCCGCTACCGCTGCCGACACGAAACCGCCGGCGGGAGTGGGTCGAGTGGTGGGATTTGTGCCAGGACGAAACGACCGACGAGCAGCGCGCGGGCGTGTGGGAGCTGTGCGACCCGCCGCTGTTCGAGGTGATCCGCGTGGAGGTGAGCGATGAGTGAGGCGCCGCGGTTCGTCGTGCGGCGGCTGAATTGGCGCCCGGCGGGCAACCGCTTCATCCGGTTGCCGGGCGAGGTCCGGCTCGGCGCGTTCGACACGTGCGACGCGGCGGAAACCGACCGCGCGGCGCGCGAGGCCGAGGTGCGCGCCCGCGTGAACCCGTTCGCGTGCGGCACCGCCTGGCACGCGCTGACGACGCTCCCGCAGCCGATCTACCTCGACTGGCTCCAGGACAGCGGGTTACCGCCGCCGGAGTCGTGGTTCGAGCGCGCCGCGGCCGGCGTCCCGCTCGAAGAATGGGCGGAGTGGTGGCTCAAAATTGCCCACACGCTGACCGAGGGTCAGTTCGCGCACGTGTGGGCCGGGTTGAACCGCGTGCGGTTCTTCGAGGTCGTCGAGCGGCCGGC
The DNA here is from genome assembly GCA_964495365.1 of uncultured Frigoriglobus sp. Lineage (GTDB taxonomy): Bacteria > Planctomycetota > Planctomycetia > Gemmatales > Gemmataceae > Gemmata. The sequence continues at coordinate 11,889 of CAZBXY010000071.1, forward strand.
GTCGGCCGTCTGCTTCGCGGTGGTGCGGGTGATGTGGAACTACACCGACGAGTGGTACGAGCCGGGGTCGGAGGGCGGGCGCGCCGTCCGCGCGTACCGCAGTCGCGAGCGGGCCGAGGTCGAGTGCCGTCGGCTCGAAGAACTGGCGCGGCGCGAGTGGGACAAGAACTACCGAGTGGAAACGTGGCGGTGGGAGCTGGCGAACTGGCCCGCGCTCGACGATGAGGTCGGCGTCGAACCGGAAGAAGCGTTCGACCGTCGCGGTGTCCGATTGTACGAGGTCGTCGAGATCGATGTGGGCGAGGACGGGACATGACAGCACCTTGTGTGGCGTTTCTGGTGACGCGCGCCGGTCTCACGGTGGGGCGCTGGCCCGGGCGCCCGGCCGTCTGGGAGGAGTACCATCACCAGGGACTTGAAGACACCGACGGCGGGCCGTTGCGCGTGCCCGAAGTCGTCCTCTTCGACCGCGCCGCGGCCGAGCGCGAGCGGGAGCGGCGCGAGCTGGCGGTGCGGGAAATGCTGAACCCGTTCTGGTTCGGCCCGATCCGCGAACTGTCGTCGCGAGACGCGACTGCCGTCCACGCACGTCTCCGTGAACTGGGGTCGTTTCCTGTGCCGCTGAGCTATGCGGACGTCGATGATTGGGTCGCGTGGTGGGACCGCGAGTCCGCGAACTGGACCGCGGAGCAGCGAACCGCGGTCTGGGACATGCTCGACAAGATCCGGCTGTTCGAGGTGATCGAGATCGAGGTAGAATGACGCCCCGAATCGGCTGTTGAAACCGCCTCGCGGGGCGGGGTACAATCCGGCAGTTGGTGAACCACTTCGACCCCATTCACTTCGCCGCGGAGGTTGTCATGGCGCTCCCGGTTCCCGTTCGTTCGGACCCGTATCACGGCTGGCTCTTGCGCGCATTCTTGGCGGTCGTCGTCCTGCTCCTGTTCGCACTGGCGCTGTCGAAGGCGTGACCGCGGGCGCCTCAGGCGCTCGCGGGGGCGTGTTCCGCCCACCAGTTCGCGGCGTCCGGTTCGCGCCAGTCGGTGGCACACGCGCACGCGGCCAGCGCCGCGTCGAGTTCCTGCACACTCGCGAACCGCTCGGCCGGTTCCTTCGCCAGGCACCGCAACACGACCGCCGCGAGGTCGGCCGGAACGCCGTCGGGCAGCGGCGGGGGCGGGTCGGTGATGTGAGCCGTGAGCGTCAGCATGAGCGTCGCGCGCTCGAACGGGGCGCGACCGGTGAGCAGGAAGTACGCGGTCGCGCCCAGCGAGTAGATGTCGCTCCGCGCGTCGGTCGGCAGCCCGGCGGCCTGCTCGCGGCTCATGTACGCCGGCGTTCCCATCACCGCGCCGGTCGAGGTCAGCTTGCTCGAACCGACGACCGCGTCCGCTTGCACCAGTCCGAAGTCGAGCAACTTCGCCACGTCGAACATCCCGCCGCGAGCGCACAGCATCACATTGTTGGGTTTGATGTCGCGGTGAATCAGCCCGGTTGCGTGGGCCTCGCGGAGCGCCGCGCACACCTGCCGCAGCACGTACACCGCCCTTCCCGGCGGCAGCGGCCCGTGATCGGTGACGAGCTTGTCGAGGTCGAATCCGGGGAGGTACTCCATCACGTAGTAGAACGTGCCGTCGGCCGTGTGGCCGTAGTCATACACCGCGACCGTGTTCGGGTGCGTGAGCGTCGCGAGCATCTTCACCTCGCGTTCGAACCGCACCAGCGACGCCGGATCGCCGGCCCGGTCGGCGCGCACCATCTTGATGACGCTCGGGCGCTTTAGCAGCAGGTGCTCGGCGAGATGAACCTCGCCCATCCCGCCGGCGCCGAGCTTGCGTGTCAGCTTGTATTGACCGAACCGTTTCGCCTTTTCGGCCTGCTGCTGAAGGGATTCCAGCCGGTACTGCGCGATGACGCCGATCACCGTGCCGAGTACCACCCAGAACGCGGTCTGCACGCCGAGCACGCGCAGATCGGCGCCGGTGAGCGCGGGGTTGGCCAGATACGCGGCGGTGCAAACGGCGAGCGCGATCGTCCCGGCCGCGGTGCCGTAGCCGAGCGTCCACCGGGCGGTCCGCGGGTACACGGCCGCGTCCACGAAGATGATCGCGAACCAGATGAGTGCCCAGCCGTTGGCGTAGTGGACGCCGAGGACCGAGCGCACGTCCGGGGCGAACACGTGCGCGGTGAGTTCCGGGCGCCGGAGCGTGTCGAACTGGATGGCCGCGATGACCGCGGCGAACACCACAGCGCACGCCAGCCCCAGCGCCGAGTACCGGCGCACGCTCGCGGCCCAGGCGGTCCGCGTCAGCCCGGTGATAACCGCCTGAACGGCCAGCGCCGCGGCGAATATGGCAACCCGCGTCCCGGCGTAGGCGTCGCGGGCGGTGGCGAGGTCGCGGGCGAGCAGCACCACCCACGCGCACAGGTTGATGAGCGCGTACAGCCGGACCCTACCTCGAAGGAAGCGAACGAGCGCCGGATCGTCGCTGACGGTCTGGCGCACGAGTTCGACCGCGGGCGCGCTGGGCGCCGCGACGGTGGTCCCGTGCGCGCTCGGTGCCGGCGGCGGTTGTGCGACGGTGGGGTGTGCCGACGAGGACATGAGGAGCAGTGTACACCGCTCGCGGGCGGTTTCATCGGGTTCAGCCCTTCAGCCCGAATAGCTTACGCAGCGCTTCGCGGAGGCCGCTGTGGCCCTCGCGGCTGGCTTCGTGAAGGGCCGCGATCGGGCCGTGGAGCAGCCGGTTCTGGAACAGGCGGAACGCGCCCTCGATGAACGCCTTGTCCGCGTCCGTCAACTTGCCGTTCATCTTGTCGAGAAGCTGCGTCACCACCGCGTCGCGCACCTTGTCTACTTCGGACGTGAGTTGGCCAATCACCGGGCCGTTCGCGCGCTTGTTCCATTCGGAAATGAATTTTGCCACCTCGGATTCCACGATCAGCTCGGCCGCGGGCAGGTGCCGCCGGCGTTCGGCCATCCGCTCGTCGGCCACCCGCGCGAGGTCGTCCACGTTGAACACGCTCACGGTGTCGCCGTCGTGAATCGCCGGGTCGAAGTCGCGCGGAACGGCCATGTCGAAGATCACGAGCGGGCGCCCGGCGCGGCGCCTACGGACCTTGCTATCAAAGCGCTGGCGCGGGACGATCGGTTCAGGCGCACCGGTCGTGCTGAGTACGATATCGGCCCGCACGAGCGCGCCGTCGAGGTCTGCCCACGGCACGACGCGCCCGCCGCAGTCGCGCGCGCTTTCTGCTGCTTTTTCCGGGCTGCGGTTGGTGACGAGGATTGCGGACGGCTTCAATTCCGCGAGGTGGTTCAGCGTGAGCCGGCCCATTTTGCCGGCACCGATGACGAGTACCGTCTTGTCGGTGAACGTGTCGAACACCTGGCGCACGAAATCGACCGCGGCGCTCGACACCGAGACGTGCCCGTGCGCGATGCCGGTCTCGGTCCGCACGCGCTTCGACACGCGGAGCGCTGTCGGGAACAGTGCGTTCAAGAGCGGGCCGGTCGCGGTGAGCTTCTGCGCGACCTCGTAGGCGTCCTTCACCTGCCCGGCGATCTGGCCTTCGCCGATCACGACGCTATCGAGGCCCGCGGCGACGCGGAACAGGTGTCGGGCCGCCTGGGCGTCGGCGTGTTCGTACAGGTGCGGAACGATGCGAGCCGCGGGGACGCCGTGAACCTCCGCGAGGAACTCGGCCATCAGCGGGACGTGCAGCGGGGCGACCGTTTCTTGCCGCGAGAGGTAAATCTCGACGCGGTTGCACGTGCCGAGGATGACCGCTTCGGCCGCGAACCGCGCGTTGAGTTCGGCCAGCGCTTTTTGCGTCTTGGCGGCGTCGAACGCGAGCTTCTCGCGCAATTCGACCGCGGCCGATTCGACGTTGCACCCGATCGCGCGGAGGTTCATTTCGCCCCTCCCACCGCGAACGGGTGCGAGGCGACGAGGGCGACGAGCAACAGCGCGAACGACGCGATCGAGAGCTTTGCGAGCCGCCGCGCCGGGACGTGTGCGCCGTACCGCAGATAGAGCAACACGAGGAACACGAGCCACAGCCCCGCGGTGGAAAGCACCTTGACCGACAGCCAGTTCTCGCCGAGCTGGTGGCCGTGCTGAAGGAGCAGCGTCCCGACGAGCAGCCCCGCGGTGAGCAGCGGGAACGCGACGTTCAGCGCCCGGCGGTTCATCGTTTCGAGTCGTTCGAGGCTGAGCATCGGCACCACCGTACCGGGGTTCACCTTCCGGCGCAACCGGTGAGCCTGAATGAGATACATGACGCTCGCGAGGAACCCGACACTCACGCCGACCGCCGCGAGCAGGATCAGCACGCCATGCACCGCGCCCCAGAACCGATCGCCGGCGAGCCACGCCGCCGCGTCGAACGATCCGGGTTCCGGCGGCGAGGTGAGCAGCGCCCGCGAGGTCGCGACCAGCCCGATGACGACCGGCAGCACGAAGACGGCCCAGGCTTGTTTCGCGTGATGCACAGTGCCGTAGAAGTAGAACAGTGCGAGCACCCACGCGAGCAAAAGCACCGACCCATACGGCACTGCGGGCGACGGCTGTTGGACGAGCAGGTACGCGGTGTGCGCGAACAGCCCGGCGGCCCCGAACACCAGCCCCGCGCCCCGCCACGCCTTCGCCGGCCACAGGAGCCGGGCGAGTTCGAGCAGGAAGGCGCACAGGTAGCTGAGTCCGATGCAGTAGTGGTGGATGCCTTGTATGAGGGAACCGGTCATCGCGCGGCGGGCCTCGCGGTCTTCAGGCGGCAGCGGGTATTATACAGCCGCCACAGAATGCCACCGGACGAGTTGCGAACACAAGGGGAAGCACCGTGACCGAAGCGGAATGGCTGGCGTGCGAAGACCCACTACTGATGATCAGCAACGTGTGCGTTTGGGAACGGCATACTTTTCACGAACTGGGAAGGTTCGTGGGTTTGCTACGTCCGAACAACACCGAGCGAAAGTATCGTCTGTTTGCTTGTGCGTGCGCGAGGCAGGCGCAAGGCCTCTTCAGCGACCCACATAGTCGGCGAGCGATTGAACTCGCGGAACTCTATGCCGACGGCAAGGCAGAAATCCGTGATTTGATCGCGACGCGAATACGAATTGAGCCGCGCGCCGTCGGTATTACCAAACGTGATGCGCGCCTGGCTGCGTGCAGCGTGGCGTCCGCAGTCGCCGAACGAGGAGCAAGCCTCGCGAATACGTTTCGCGACATCTTCGGCAACCCGTTCCGCCCGGTCGCGTTCTCACCGACGTGGCGCACGGACACCGCCGTTACCCTCGCGCGTCAGATGTACGAATCGCGCGAGTTTAGCGCGATGCCGATCCTGGCCGACGCGCTCCAAGACGCGGAGTGCGACAGTGACGACATTCTCTCCCACTGCCGCGACACGTCGCTGACGCACGTCCGCGGGTGCTGGGTGACTGACCTCGTGTTGGGCAAGCAATAACGGTACGCTGATTTTTGGAGGTGAACCATGTCCACAATCACGATGCCCCCGATTCCCACACCCGCACAAACACCCCCGCCGGCGGCGCGCGCCCCCGGGCCCAAGCCCCACCGGTTCACGATCGCCGAGTACCGCAAGCTGTACGAAACCGGCCTGTTCTGCGACATGAAGACCATGCTCATTCACGGGGAACTGTTCACGATGGTGATGCCCAAACCCCCGCACGATTTCGGTCTCGCCGCGATGTACGAATTCCTCCGCTCGGTCTGTCCGGCGGGACATTATGTCCGCAATCAGCAGGGTTTCGACATCGGGACGAACAACGACCCTGGACCGGACCTCGCGGTCGTGCCCGGCACGTTTCGTGATTACGCGACCACAACCCCAACCCGCGCCCTCATGGTCGTCGAAATCGCTCACACAACACTTCAGATGGACACAACCACGAAGGCCGAACTTTACGCGACCGCGGGCGTGCCGGAATACTGGGTACTCGACCTCGAACACCGCCAACTCATCGTGTTCCGCGACCCGCAACTGCTGCCCACCGGGCTTGGAGCCACGGCGTATCGGACGCACCTTACCTTCGGGCCAACGGATTCCGTTGCGCCGCTGTTCGCGCCGACGGTCACCGTTCTCGTCAGCAGCCAGCTACCGTAATGCTCGTGTTCTGGGCAATTCCTGTGGCATTCGCGGGCACGAGTTGGTAAGCTATTCGTCATGCGGGGTGAGTTTTCGACGGTGCCCCGCGGCTTCCTCTCCCGGAAGCGTTGCTTGATGCCCAAAAATGAGCAGTTCGAGCCGCCGTTACCCGAAATTGTGGGCAGCGCGCCGGCCATGCAGGACGTTTATCGCCTTGTCCGCCTCGCCGCGCCCAAATCCGCGCACGTCCTCCTCATCGGTGAGACCGGGACCGGCAAGGAAGTCATCGCGAAGGCCGTTCACAAGCACAGCAAGCGCGCAGACGGGCCGTTCGTACGCGTCAATTGCGGCGCGCTGCACGAAAACCTGCTTGAAAGCGAACTCTTTGGGCACGTCAAAGGGGCGTTCACGGGGGCCGTCGAGAACAAGACCGGGCGCTTCGAAGCCGCGCACGGCGGCACCATCTTCCTCGATGAGATCAACAGCACTTCACACCACCTTCAGGTGAAGCTGCTTCGCGTGCTTCAGGAGAAGGAATTCGAGCGCGTCGGCGAGAGCCGCACCATTCGTGTTGATGTCAGAGTGATCGCGGCGACCAACGCGCAGCTCGAACAGGCGGTGGAAGACGGCGAGTTCCGCGAAGACCTCTACTACCGCCTGAACGTGATCCCGATCGGCCTCCCGCCGCTCCGCGAGCGCCGCGACGACATCCCGCTGTTGGCCGCGTTCTTCCTCAAGCGGTACGGCGAAGTCCACAAGTGCCCGGTGCCGGAGCTAACCCCGATCGTTGTCGAGGCGCTGAAAGGGCACGACTGGCCGGGCAACGTCCGCGAACTGGAGAACACGCTGGAGCGACTGACCGTATTCGCCGACGGCGGGCCGATCACGGCGGACATGCTGCGGTTCGGTCGGTCGCGGCCAGTCATTCGTGGCCCGCGGAGCGGGGCGCCGGCCGACGTCCCGTCTCTGATTCACGCGCTGGTCCGCGCCGGAATGCACGCACCCAAGGCCGACACGCTGACGCTCCACAAGTTCCTGGTCGATGGCGTGGAACGAGAACTGATCGAGGAAGTGCTACGCGAGGTCGGCGGTAATCAAGTGAAGGCCGCGCTGCGACTGGGCATCAACCGCAACACGCTGCACAAGAAGCGCGAAGAGTACCGCAAGGCGGACGGCGGCTCCGCGGACGACTCGCAGAACGAGCCGCCGGCGTCGGCCGCGGGGTGATTGCGGTCGCGCGGGCGGTCGGATAAAGTGGCGCCGGTCCCCGTTCCGAACCGGAGGGTTCCCATGCCGCGCGGACTGTTGGCCGTCGCCTCGCTGTTCGTGTGCCTCTCGTACTGCGGCCGCGCCGAAGACAAGAAGGACGAGAAGCCCGACCCCGATCTGAAGAAGTTCGAGGGCAAGTGGGAGATCACGTACCACGAGACCGCGGGGGTCGAGGACACCAAGGATCAGAAGTGGACGATGGAAGTGAAGGGGAACAAGTACACGATCACGACGCCCGACGGGACCGTCTCGACCGGCACCGTGCGGTTCGATTCGTCCAAGAAGCCCAAGCACCTCGATTACACGTTGGTCGTCGATGAAAAGGTCGAGGAGTACACCGGCATCTACGAACTGAAGGACGACGAATACAAGACGTGCGACGTCGAGAAGGGCAAGGACCGGCCGACCGAGTTCAAGACGAACGACCCGACCGGGCAGGTGGCCGTGTGGAAGCGGGTCAAGGTAAAGGACTGATGGCCGGGTTGCCGATCGTTCTGGACCTGCGCGGCCGGCTCGTCGTCATCGTCGGCGCCGGCGCGGTCGGGATGCGGAAGTTGGCCGCCGTGATCGAAGGCGGCGCGGCCGTCCGGCTCATCGACCCGCGCACGCTGCCGAACCTCCCGCCCGAAGTCACACACATCGCGGAAGCTTATCGGGCCGAACACCTCGAAGGCGCTTCGCTTGTGTTCGCCTGCGCGACGCCCGAAGTGAACGCGCAGGTCGTGGCCGATGCCCGCGAGCGCGGGGTGTGGGTGAACGCGGCCACTGCGCCCGAAACCGGCGACTTCACGCTCCCCGCGGTGGTGCGGCGTGGGGAGTTCACGCTCGCGGTAAGTACCGGCGGAGCATCACCGGCTCTGGCCCGCCGGGTGCGCGAGAAACTGGAAGCGGAGTTCGACAGCGCGTTCGCAGAGTGGGTGCGCGTGCTTTCCGAGGTGCGGACCGAGGTACTCGCGGCCGTTCCCGACGAGGCCCGGCGGCGGGAACTGCTCGACTCGTTCGCGGGGTGGAAGTGGCTCGCCCGCCTTCGCGCCGAAGGAGCCGACGCGGTACGGGCGGCAATGCGCGAGTTACTCCCCCGGTAGCACGTCCACTTCCTTGCCGGCGATCGTGGCCATACCGAGCAGCACCTGCGCCGACGTTCGCGCCGAGAACATCCGCACGCTCCCGTCGCACAGCGCGAAGTTCGTGCCCACCGGGAAGTAGCCGCCGAACTGCCCGCCGACCAGCGCCGGCGCGCCCGGGGCGTCGTCAAACCCGCGAACCGTGGACGGCCCGCCGCGGAGCCACGGCCCCACGTCGTTCCGCGTCTCGCCGAACAGAAGCGTTTGACTCAGTCCGTCGGTGATTCGCTCGAACGGCGTCGGGCCGTCGTAGCGGAACGCGCCGGCCCTCGGCGCGCCGGGCGGCAGCGCCGCTGCGTTCGGGCCGACGCCGGCGATGCCCACGTAACACGTGATCGCCGGTTCGCCCGATGGCACTTGGGGCGTGTTCTCGGGACACAAGAGGGCGGGCAACCGCACACGCGCGGCCTTCTGGTTCGGTTCGGCGAGCCACGGCAGTTTGTCGTCGATGAGCGGAAACAGTTCGACGGTGGGGTTCCTGCGCTGGTCCATGAGCGGCAGCATGACGACGCCCCAACTGAGCCGGTTCTCCAGGTTCACGCCCGCGAGGACAACCGTACCGGCCGGGATCTCGGTGGGCAACTTGCTCGCGTCGCGCTTCGGGTCCGGCTTGGCATGGTGCGCGCCGAACAGGCTGAGTTCGCGGAGGTTGTTTTGCGAGGCCACCTGATTCGCCTGGAGCCGTGCCTTCGGGATGTACGTGATGATGACCCCGGCCACGAGCAGGGCGAACAGCACGAACCCGATGATGGTGATGCGACGAGCCATGTGCCGGAGAGTCAGGAGACAGGGGTCAGGAGTCACATCTGGTGTACGATCGGCGCGGCCGAAGTGTTTGCGGCTACCCGCTAGCGGCGGCCCGCATCAACCGGTCGCGCACCGCCGCCCACTCCGGCGTGTCGGGGGGCAGCGTCACCAAAATACGATCGATATCAGCCTCATCGTAGGCGTGAAGTTCGCGGTAGAGCCGCGCCGCGTAGCCCACGGGGTCCGGCGGCATTGCGATTGCAGGAAAGGGCTGTGCATCATCACCGAACGACAGCCAACCCCAACTCCAATCTTGCCGGGTGAACTCCTCGCCAATCGCGAAGGCTTCCTCGTTCGTGCGGGCGAGCACCACCATTGTTCGCGGGCTGTAGTGCTTCGCCATCTGACCGGGTGAGCGTGAAACGCCCTCGCCATTCCCGCCGAATTCTACCCGCCCGCACACGGCCTCCAACATCGGCACAGTGACAAGGCCCGGGCGCAGCACGCGCGGGCGTTCGCCCGTCACATCGACGACCGTCGATTCGATCCCGCCGGGGCACGGGCCGCCGTCCAACACAAGGTCGATTCGGCCGTTAAGACCCTTGAGGACGTGTTCCGCCCGTGTGGGGGAAAGTTCCGTGCTGCGGTTGGCGCTCGGGGCCGCGATCGGCACACCCGCGGCGCGAATCAGTGCGCGGGCGACGGGGTGATTTGGACACCTCACCGCCACCGTCGGCCCGCCGGCGGTTACAATGGGGGGAACCTTTTCGGACTTCGGAACGACTAACGTGAGCGGCCCCGGCCAGAACCGTTCCACTAATCGGGCCGCTGTCTCAGGCCAGATCGCAGCAACGTTTACGATTGCAGACGCTTCGGAAATGTGGACAATGATTGGGTTGGTCGCGGGGCGGCCCTTCGCCGCGAAAATGCGTTCCACGGCCGCCGCGTCGAGGGCGTTCGCCCCCAGCCCGTAGACGGTTTCCGTCGGGAACGCGACCAGCCCGCCGGCGCGGATCACGTCCGCGGCCCGGCGGATCAGTTCCGGGTGACGGGAGGGGGTCGCAGGGGGAACCTGCGGGAGGTTCTCCCTCTCGGCGAGATTCGCGGCATCGACGTTCAAAACGACCGTTTCCAAGGCGCAGATTACCCCTGTCCGTTCTGGTACAACATTATCAGTGGTTCCGGGTTCCGAGTTCCGCGGTTCCAAGTTGAAAACGGCCGGTCCGAGTTGGTTCGCGTTTCAGCTAGGAACTGGGGAACCGGAAACTGGCACTGGGGACACTCCATTATGGTACGCACCAACACGCCGCCCACCGGCCGAGAATCTCCCAGCGCGCCCGCGGCCCGGCGAGGAGATGCCACCACCATGCCCGAACAACCCGCCCCCGGTCCGGTCCCCGCGCCGACCGCCGAACAGCGGCGGATCGCGCTGGAGAGCTTCGCCAAGGCCAAAGAACTCGCGAAGGACGGCGGGTACGACTATGCCATTCAGTTGCTGCTCACCTGCTGCAAACTCGAACCGGGCAACTTCTTCTACCGCCAGACCCTGCGCAAGACCCAAAAAGACAAGTACGGCAACAACCTGCGCGGGAGCCGGTTCGCGTTCCTCAGCACCCCGCGGTGGAAGGCCAAGCTGAAGGTCGCCAAGCGCACCCGCGACTACCACACGGCGCTGGAACTCGGTGAGCAGGTGCTCTGCCGCAACCCCTGGGACCAGGGCGCCCAGATGGACATGGCCGAGGCGTTCGACGCGCTGGGGCTGTCGGACCTCGCGGTGTTCACGCTCGACCAGGCCCGGCAGAAGTACCCGAAGGACGCGACCCTCAACCGGGCGCTCGCCCGACTGTTCGAGAAGCGTGGCGACTTCCAGAAGGCGATGGTGCTGTGGCAGTTGGTCCGCGAGTCGGCCCCGTCGGACGTGGAGGCCGCGCACAAGGCGAAGGACCTGGCCGCCAGCGCCACCATTCAGAAGGGGCAGTACGAGGAGACCGCGAAGGGCACGAAGGAATCGCCGGTGCTCGGGCGGATCGAGGCGAAGGCCGAGAACAAGGCGGACAAGCTGACCCGCGAGACCGGGCCGCTCCTCACCCGGATCGCGGCCGACCCGACCGAGCCGAGCCTGTACCTGCAACTGGCCGCGGTGTACCGCAAGGCCGGGCAGGACGACCGCGCCCGCGCCGCGCTCCAGCAGGGGCTGGGGCCGACCGGCAACGCGTTCCAGATCCAACTGGAACTGATGAACCTGGACCTCGCCCCCCTGCGGAAGAACCTCGAAGTGACCGAGCAGCGGCTCCGCAAGCTCAAGGAGAAGGCCCGCACCGGTCCCGGCGCCGACCAGCCGCCGGCAGCGCCCGCGTCCGACATGGAGGAGATGAGCGAGACGGAACTGGCCGCGCTGCGGGCGAAGCTCGCGCGCGAGATCGTGACGCGCGAGATCGAGCTGTACCGCGTCAAGGCGGACCGGTTCCCCAACGAGTTGAACCACCGCGTCGAACTCGGCACGCGGTTACTGAAGATCGATCACATCGACGAAGCGATCGCCGAACTCCAGCAGGCCCGGCGCGACGACCGGCTGAAGTGGCGGGCGGCCCTGCTGCTCGGCATGTGCTTCAAGAAGCGGAACAACTGGCGGCTGGCGCAGCGGAACTTCGAGGAGGGCCTCACCGCGGTGCCTGCCGAAGAAGAGGCGACCCGCAAGGAGCTGCTGTACCAGCTCGCGACCGGCTCGGCCGAGAACGGCGACCTCCCGCGCGCGGTGGACCTCGGCCACGAGCTGGCCAACCTCGACTTCGGGTTCAAGAACATCGGCAAGCTGCTCGACGAGTGGCACGACCGGATGCAGTCCGCGTAGGCGAACGGCCGGTGTCAGCCGGCCGGTGATAGCGCTGGTGAGATGAGACGTTGAGGTTCCACCGGTCGGCTGACACCGGCCGTTCGCCAGATCCCATGCACCAGATCCGTCTCGGTCCCCCCTGGCACACCTACGCGATCGGTAGCGGCACGCGGCACGCGCGGAAGTTCGGCCGCCCTCGCACGCTCGACGCCGGCGAGCGCCTGTGGCTGGTGTGCGATTTTTTGCCCGGGCCGGCGCAAGTGACGGTGAACGGAACGGCGGTCGGCGCTCCGGCCGCGGCCGGGCCGTTCGCCGCGGACATCACCTCTTTGCTCCTCCCGCGAAACGAAGTTGTGTTCGTGGTCGCGTCCGTCGGGTCGCTGGGGGCGGTCGCACTTGAGGTGCGAACCGCATAACTGCGCGCCGACAGGATGATCTCAGTTCTCGCGCGAATGTTGAGCGACCGGCGCGGGGAAAAATCGTTCGTCTCGCGCGCGGCCGGGTTGATCGCGCACTAGGGTGCCGGATAGCGAAGAATACGCCGTCGTCCGCCCACGGACCGGCGGATCCGGTTCGCCCGCGTTGCACCCTGGCACACCGATGAATGAGTCCGTCGCACAAGCCGCCAACGCGACCGTCCCCGCAACCGCGCGCGCCGATCAACCGCCGGTCGCCCCGCCGCCGCCCCCGCAGCCGAAGCTGGTGGTGCTCCGGGGGATGCGGATCAACGCGGAGTTCCCCATTTACGAGGGCCGCAACACCGTCGGCCGGTTCGCCGACAAGCCGGTGGACATCGACCTCGTGAGCCAGGAATCGACCGAACAGATCTGGTGCTCGCGCCAGCACGCCGCGGTGACCTTCGACAAGGGCAACGTGGTGATCGAAGACCTGAACAGCCTCAACGGGACGTGGGTGAACGGGGTCCGCATCCACGCGGGCCAGCCCAAGCCGCTCCGCCACGGCGACGTGGTCCAGATCGGCACCGTTCAGATGAAGCTGTTCTTCGGGTGACTTGTAGGACAGGCCCGCGGGCCTGTCTCTTCGCTCCGACAGGCCGTCCGGCCTGTCCTACAAAGCGCGCCCAACCAATCTCATCGCCAGCCACACACCCAGCAATCCGGCCGCGACCGACCCTGTCACGTATCCCGCGGCCGTCCAGACCCGCCCCGCTTGCATCAGCTCCAGCGTTTCCAGGCTGAACGTCGAGAACGTCGTGAACCCGCCGCAGAACCCGGTGCCGAGAAGCAGGTACCAGTTCCTCCGCGACTCGTCGGGGTGGTTCAGGCACAGCGCCGCGACGAACCCCAACACCACCGACCCACTCACGTTAATGGCGAACGTCGCCCACGGGAACACCGTGGTCGCGTGGAGCGCGCGCACGAGCGCCCCGAGCCAGTAGCGGGCGTTCGCCCCGGCCCCGCCGCCGAGCGCCAGGAGCGTAACCGGATGCGTGACGAACGAAACGAGCCAGTCGGGCATTGGCAGAGTTCCAGGTTCCAGGTTCCAAAGTTCCCAGTTGAAGATACGGGTTCTCCGGTTCGTCGCATCCGTCGGGTGGGTCGCCCCGTCGTATCATCAGACGTATCCTTCGGTTCTCCAGCGGAGATCGCCATGCGCGGGGCGTGTGTACTGGTCGCGTTGGTCGCGGCGTCGGCCTTTGGGGCGGACAGTGAGCGGCAGTTGAAGGTTCACCCGCACCGCGGGCTGCCGCCAATCGAGCTGGTGACCGTTTACCACACGAAGGACGGCAAGCGCGAAGCCGCCGGCGAGTTGAAGAAGCTCGACGCGCCGCTCGTGTTGCCGTCGGACGGACCGTTCGAGGTATGGGCGAAGCCGAAGGGCGGGATCGCGGTGAAGGTCGCCGAAAAGCTCACCGTAAAGGCCGGCGCAACGCACGACCTGAAGCTCGGCGACGTGCTGGGCGTAGTGGAAGTATTCGGCGACAACTTCCCGCGCGCGGACAAGGTGGTTCTCACCGACCCGCGCGACCCCGGTCCGGGCGAGAAGGGTCACGCCGCGATCCAGACCGCGACCGACTACCGCGTCGATATGGCGGTCCCGGCGGGGGTGTACGCGGTGTGGGTGGTCCCGGCCAACGGCGCGAAGGCCCAGCGCGTCGAGGACAACGTCCGCGTGCAAGCCGGGCGCAGCGTGAAGGTGGGCGGGTGAAGGCACCGGTCAGCCGCGTATTGTTAACCCGGATTGATCGAGTTCGAGGAACGAATGGGTCTGAAACTCGCGCACGATGTCGGAGATGAGTGGCACGAATAGCTGTTCGAGGTCGCTGTTGCTGATGTTGCCGGTCGAGATGAGCAACAGCTTGGCCGGACGGCTGTGGAGAAGATGCGAATCCACGAAGTCAGCGTCTTTTGTGACCACCACGCGCTGTTGTTGGTCTGCCGTGTCCATCACCTCCTGGTCGGTCGTCCGGTTGCCGTTCGGCAAGTCGAGCGTGTGAACGGCGTCGTAACCGGCGGTCGCGAGCCAAGCCGCCATCCGCCGCGGTAGTTGGGCGTCGATGAGGAAGTTCACGGCCCCACCGGCTGAATGCGCTTGGTGCGGGTCAGGCGTGCCGCGTATGCCAGCGCTGCGAGCAAGTCGTCACGTTCCAGATCCTCGTAGTCCGCGAGGATGTCATCGTTCGACATGCCGGAACTGAGCAGGTCGAGCAGCATTTCGACCGGGTAGCGCAACCCGCGAACGCACGGCTTCCCGTGGCATACTGCCGGATCGATCGTGATACGGGAAAACAGTGGGTCCACAACGGCTCCTCAATCAATCACCCTCAATACGGTCATTGTAGCCAAAGGACACAGGCGCGCGACGATGTAGGCCGTGCCGTTCTGGACATCGCGCCCACAGCGTGCGACAATTCAGTGCATCCCCAGCCGTAACCCCCAGGCAAGAGGATCTCGTGGCAAAGTCACCGGCCTATTCGGAATACTGCATCTACACAATTGTCCACTCCGAGAAACTCGCTGCGAGAGTTGCGGCGGGTGGTACCGGCTCGTTCGACGAGAACAAAGCGTGGACCACAGGCGAAGAACTCCTGAGGAAGGCCAAAGCGGCTGGTCAGGAAATGGTCATCGTCTTCGGAGACGCTGCTGACTGTAGTGAGTTAATTTACTGGGGCTTACTGGTTCACATCTGCATCAAGGACGAAAAGACAGAATACATCGTCAAGGAATTGAAGCAACTTCCAAAAGGGCGCACGCCGCAGGAGTTAATTCTCCGCAGCACGGGAAAACACATCGCCACAGACTTCATTCGCCCATACGCGATCTGTCGCACACCGGAGTTTCTGCCGACGTAGCCCGTCGTCGCCGCTCATCCCAGCACCGCCTTGATGGTCATTGTGAACGTGCTGCCCTTGCCCGCTTCGCTCGCAACGGTGATCTGACCGCCCATGGCGGCGGCGAGCCTCTGACTGATCGCCAAACCTAGTCCCGTACCGCCGTACTTCCGCCCGGCGCTCGAATCGACTTGTGTGAACGCCTGGAACAGCCGGCCCACTTGCTCCGGGGTCATCCCGATCCCGGTGTCTGATACTTCGACCTTCAGCCAGTCGCCCTCGCGCCGGGCGGTCACCTTCACGGTGCCGTCCTTCGTGAACTTGCACGCGTTGCCCACCAGGTTCAACACACACTGCCGGATCCGCGTCGGGTCGCCCACGCCCTGGCCCAGGTCCGCGGGGCAGTCCACGTCCAGCTTGTTGTTGTTCTTCTTGGCGAGTTGCTCCACCGACACCATCAGGTCGCGGATCAGGCCCGCGGGGGCGAACGGCTCCTTCGCAATCTCCACCTTGCCCGCTTCGAGCTTCGAGAAGTCCAGAATGTCGTTGATGAGCGCCAGCAGGTGCTGCCCGGCGGTATGAACCTGCGTCAGGTCGGCGGTGTATTGCGGGAGGTTGTCCGCCTCGGCCTGTTCGAGCAGCATTTCGGAATAGCCGATGATGGTCGTGAGCGGGGTGCGGAGTTCGTGGCTCACCATCGCCAAAAAGCCGCTCTTGGTGCGGTCGGCTTCCTCGGCCGCTTCCTTCGCGACCCGCAGCCGGTTGGCCTCTTCGTCCTGCTCCAGGCGCTGCAGCCCGGCGCCGACGGCGGTCGCCAGGAGCTGCGCCACCTGCGCTTCCAGCGGGCCGATCTCGCGGCCCCGGGCGCGCTGCAACCGCGTCCCGTACACGACGCCGTTGATCTGCCCCTTCGCGTTGAAGAACGGGGACACGACCACGCCCTGCACGCCGACGAGGCTCTCGCCGCCGGCGGCCCCGGACGCGCCGACGTACACCGTGCGCTTGCCGGCGAGCGCCTGCGCCAGGATCGCGTGGCTGAACGCGCGGCCCTGCTGCTCGACGCGGGTCACGTGCGCCACGACCCGCCACGCGTCGCCGTCCTTGATGAGCACGATGCCGCTGTCCAGACCGACCTTCTCGACCAGCGCCTCGGCCGCCCGGGTGTAGAACGCCTCGCGGTCGCCGGCCTGCTGCACGTTGACGACCGTTTCGAGCCACCCGACGATTTCTTCGGGTTTGGCGGCCTCGCTCCGCTCGATGAGCGGGGGCGGTGCCGAGACGACCGTCTTGCCGCCGCCGGAGTCGCGGGTCGCGGCCGGGGCGGCGATCGTCCGCAAGTTGTTCACCGACAGCGGTTCGGCGTCGCCCGAGTCCACGTCCACCACCGTCTCGCCGACGGCCAGGCGCACCGGCAGGATGTACTCGCAGTCGGCCCCCGGGTTGAGGACCGCGTGCCCGTCCACGGTGACCGGAGCCTTGGTGCTGAGGTTCACCAC
>CAZBXY010000072.1:0-17633 GCA_964495365.1 uncultured Frigoriglobus sp.
GGGCCGCCGGCGGGCGCGGGGGCCACCGGCGGGCCGATCACCGGGGCCGGCGCCGAACCCGGGCGCGGGGCCGCGGGGCGGTCCGCCGGCGGCAGCATCTGGCCCCGCTGCCGGAGCGCGTCGGCCGCGTTCAGGATGTCGTCGGTCCGGGTCTGGGCCGACTCGAACATCTCGATGTAGTAGCGGCGGGTGTCGCGGATCGGGAACGGCCAGAGAACCTCGGCGGCGAAGTCGAACGGCGGGTACGCGTACCACGGGGCGGTGACCTTCACCCGCTTGACGACCGTCTCGTAGCCGGGGTGGACGAGGGTGATGGTGTAGTGGCCGTAGTACTCGAACGGGGCGTAGGCCGGGGCGGCGCCGACGGGCGCGTGGTCGATGTACACCTGGGCGTTGGGGACGTTCGACTCGATGACGAACTTGCGGTCCACGCACCCCGCGGCGAAAACGAGCAGCGCGACCAACCCCGCGCGTCCGACGAATCGCGCCGTCATCATTCGGCCGGCCCCCTGGCGCACGAGCGGTGTTGCATTTTGAGCGCCGGTCGCATACCACCGGCGCGGGCCGGGGTCAACGCCACGTGAAAGAAATCCGCACTGGGCCGGTAAGGATTGCGGTTCTGGGTGCGGCAAATCGGCCGCCTGTGGCGTAGGATGGGAGTATCAGCCGGGGCGCGAAAAGTAGTCCGAGGTGGTCCGTGTCGGCTTTTGAACCGGTCCGATCCGAGCAGTTGACCGACGTGGGCGTCAAGCGCAGCCACAACCAGGACGCGTGCGCCTCGCACCCCGTGCAGGAGGCGTCCAAGTTCGCAGAGGTCGGTCACGTGTTCGTGGTGGCCGACGGGATGGGCGGGCACGCGGTCGGCGAGAAGGCCAGCGCCAAGGCCGTCCGCGACATCCCGCACCTGTACTCCAAGCACGCCCGCGACGGGGTCATCCCGGCGCTGCGGCGGGCGTTCCAGGAGACCAACGCCAGCATCTACGCGATCGGGGCCCAGAACCCGGAGTTCCGCGGGCTGGGCACCACCGGAACGGCCCTCATCCTCCGGCCCGAGGGCGCGTGGGTCGGCCACGTCGGCGACAGCCGCGCCTATCGGATTCGGGCGGGTAAGGCCGAGCAACTCACCTTCGATCACTCGTGGGTCTGGGAGATCGCCAAGCGCCAGGGCGTGGACCCGGATGAGCTGGGCGACTTCAAGAAGAACGTCATCATCCGCTCGCTCGGCCCGGACCCGGACGTGGAGGTGGACATCGAGGGGCCGCACCCGGTGCTGCCCGGCGACGCGTTCGTCCTGTGTAGCGACGGGCTGACGGGCGTGGTCAGCCCGCAAGAGGTGGGCGCGGTCGTGACCTCGATGCCGCTGAAAGAGGCCACGCGGTTCCTGGTCGATCTGGCGAACCTGCGCGGCGGCCCGGACAACATCACGGTCCTCATCGTGCAGACCGGCGGCAACGCGCCCGGGCGGGCGAAGGCGACCGGCCCGAACCCGCTCCAGAAGCTCTGGACCGCGTGGGAGAAGCGGGTGCCGCTCCCGTTCACGCTCCTGGGCGGCGGGTGCGCCCTCGCGATCCTCTCGCTGTTGCTCCCGCGCGAGAGGGACGAGATGTCCGGCGCCGCCATCGGGCTGTTCGTCCTCGCGGCCCTACTCATCGCCGGCGGGCTGATCAGCCTGATTATCCACCTCCAGAAGGAGGAACCGCCGGGCGTCGAGGTCGCCGCCGACGACACCCCGCGCGAACTGAAGGTGTACAAGACCCACGACTGCACGGTGACCCCGGAGCTGGTCGAGAAGTTCGCACAGATCGAGGCGTCGTTGCTCGAGGGGATGCGCGGGCAGGACATCACGGCCGATTACGACACCCACGCGAAGCTCAGCGCGGGGGCCGACGAGGCCGCGACCAAGCCCGACGCGGTGGCCGCGTTCGGCGCCCGGTGCGCGTCGCTGTTTTTCCTGGCCGAGGCGTTCCACAAGGCCCGCCACAAACAGGAATCGTTCCGCCCGAACTGGACCCCCCCGCCGGGCGAACTCCCGCCCAAGTCGCCCAAACAGCCGCCACCGGGTCCGCCGCCCAACCAACCGCCCAAAACCTGACGCGCGTTTTCGCTCCCCCCGCGCCCCCGCGCCCGCTACACTGAACTCACGCCGACTTCCGCCTTTTGCCCGTTCCCGCCGCCTGTCACCTTTGAGGTGTGCCCGTGCGCTTCCCCACCGGCTCACTCGCGCTGTCGTTCGTGCTGCTCGCGCCGCTCGCCGGCGCCGCACAGCCGCCGCCCGGCGCCGCGCCGGTCGTGCGTCCCGCACAACCGGCTGCACCGGCGGGAGCCAAGATCGACTTCAACCGCGACGTGCGCCCGATCCTGTCGAACAACTGTTTCCAGTGCCACGGCCCCGACGAAAAGACGCGCAAGGCGAAGTTGCGGCTCGACACCAAGGACGGCGCCGCGACCGCCGTCGTGCCCGGCAAGCCGGACGCGAGCGAACTGATCGTCCGCCTCACCGCCAGCCACGACGACACGAGCCTCATGCCGCCGGCGAAGACCGGCAAGAAGCTGACCGCGCGCGAGATCGACGTGATGAAGCAGTGGATCAAGGAGGGCGCAACGTTTTCGGCGCACTGGGCTTACGTCCGACCGGTGCGGCCCTCCGTGCCGGAAATTCGAAACACCAAGTTCGAAATCCGAAACCCGATCGACAACTTCATTCTCGCACGCCTCGAAGCCGAGAAGCTGCAACCCTCACCGGAGGCCGATCGCTACGCGCTCGCCCGGCGGGTCGCGCTCGACCTCACTGGCCTCCCGCCCACCGCGGCGGAAGTCGAGCAGTTCGTGAACGACAAGTCGGCGAACGCCTACGAGAAGTTCGTGGACAGGATGCTCGCCAAGCCGGCGTTCGGGGAGCACTGGGCCCGGATGTGGCTCGACCTCGCCCGCTACGCCGACAGCGCCGGCTACGCCGACGACCCGCTCCGCACCATCTGGAAGTACCGCGATTACGTCATCAACTCGTTCAACGCGAACAAGCGGTTCGACACGTTCACGATCGAGCAACTCGCCGGCGACCTGTTGCCGAACCCCACAACGGAGCAACTGGTCGCGACCGCGTTCCATCGCAACACGATGACCAACAGCGAGGGCGGGACCAGCGACGAGGAGTTCCGCAACGTCGCGGTGGTCGATCGGGTCAACACGACGTTCCTCGTGTGGATGGGCACGTCGATGGCCTGCGCGCAGTGCCACACGCACAAGTACGACCCGCTCACACAGAAGGAGTATTTCCAGGCGCTCGCGTTCTTCAACAACACCGCCGACGCCGACCGCCCGGACGAAAGCCCGACGCTCCCGTTCTGGACCGACGAACTGCTCGCCAGGAAGGCGAAGCTGGAAAAGGAGGTCGCGGAGCTGGAGGCGGAACTGAAGGGCAAGAAGCCCGACGAGATGAAGCCGGAGCGCGACAAGCTCGCGGCTCTCAAGAAGGATCTGGCCGCGGTCAAGCCGCTCACGACCGTGCCCATCATGAAGGAACTGACCGGGAAGGACCGGCGCAAGACGCGCTTGCAGTTCCGCGGGAACTTCATGGATCTGGGCGACGAGGTGACCGAGGGCACGCCGGCGGTGTTTCATCCGCTGACGAAGACCCAAAGCCCGTCGCGCCTCGACTTCGCGAAGTGGCTGGTGAGCGCCGAGAACCCGCTGACGGCGCGGGTGGTCGCTAACCGGTTCTGGGAGCAGATCTTCGGCACCGGAATCGTCCGCACGAGCGAGGAATTCGGCATTCAGGGCGAGTTGCCGAGTCACCCCGAACTGCTGGATTGGCTCGCCGTCGATCTTCAGTCCGACTGGAACGTAAAGCGGTTCCTCAAACTCCTGGTGATGTCGGCGGCGTATCGGCAATCGGCGAAGGTGACCCCGGAGTTGGTGGAGCGTGACCCGGAGAACCGCCTGCTTGCGCGCGGGCCGCGCGTGCGCCTGTCGGCCGAGATGGTGCGCGATCAGGCGCTCTTCGCCGCGGGGCTGCTCAGCCCGAAGATGCTCGGGCCGTCCGTTCGCCCGCACCAGCCGAACCTGGGCGTCAACGCGGCGTTCGGCGGGGCGATCGACTGGAAGACGAGCGACGGCGAGGATCGCTACCGCCGCGGGGTGTATACCCAGTGGCGGCGGTCGAACCCGTACCCGTCAATGTCCACATTTGACGCGCCCAATCGTGATGCGTGCGTCGTGCGCCGCGGGCGAACGAACACGCCACTTCAGGCGCTCGTGCTGATGAACGACCCGGTTTACACCGAGGCGGCGCAGGCGCTCGCGCGCCGGACGATCGAGAAGGGCGGGGCGACCACCGCGGAGCGCGCCGCGTTCGCCTTCCGCGCGTGCCTCGTGCGCCCCGCGACCGACGCCGAGGTCGCGCGCCTGGTGAAGCTTTACGACGAGGCGAAGGCCAAGTTCGAGAAGGACGCGACGAAGGCGACCGCGTTCGCGACGAACCCGCTCGGCCCGCTGCCGAAGGGGGTCGAAGTCGCCGATGCCGCGGCGTGGACCGTGGTGGCGAACGTGATCCTGAACCTCGACGAAATGCTGATGAAGCGCTGAGTGCGGCACCGCAGTGAGAACCGTATGCGCGTGTTGGCGGGACTTCGTGGCAAGCTCAGGGCATTGGCGTACTCGCCGGACGGCTCGGTGTTGGCGGCGGCGGGTGAAAGCGGCGTAACGAAACTGTGGAACCCGGTCAGCGGCGCCGAAATCGGCACGATCCTTCAGCCGGAAGGCAAGGTGCAGGTCGATCACGTCGCGTTTTCGCCCGATGGGGTGCTGCTTGCGACTGCGACGACGCACCTTCGACTGTGGGACACGAAGACGTCCGCGATGGTTGCGGAACTGCCGGGGATGGGCACCGGGAACTATGGACTGAAGCGATCGATGGTCTTCACTCCGGACGGCTCCCCACTGATCCTCAACAGTAGAGGGGATTGGAGAGCAGGGATTCCGAACGCCTCCCTACCGGCCTGGGACTGGAAGACGCAGACAGTCGATACACCGTTCTCGGAAGATTACGGTGCTGTGGCGATGTCGGTCTGTGCTCGAACCGGTGTACTCGCGGTCGCGTCGATCGGGCTGGACCGCGAAGTGTACCTGTTGGATCTGGCGACCAAGAAGATGCTGGTGAAGCTCGATCAAGGCCGCGATTGCATGAACACCCTGGCGATGTTCCAAGGCGTGTGCTTCTCGCCATCCGGACAGACGCTCGTGGTCGCGGCGGGGGCGAACCCGCTCATGTGGGAATGGCGGAACCGCCACCTCCGCGGGCGCCTCGTCGGGCACGACAAGCAGGTCACGGGCGTCGCATACTCACCCGACGGAAAGCGGATCGCGACAAGTAGCCACGACGGCACGGTCCGGTTCTGGAATCACGAGACGCTGCGCGAGGAGCGCGCGTTTGACTGGAAGATTCGAGTCGTCCGCGCCGTCGCGTTCAGCCCGGACGGGCTGACGGTCGCGGCGGTCGGTGAGAGTGGAAAGGTCATCGTTTGGGACGTCGAGTAGCGCGGCGAACGTACAATTGTACTTGATGAAGAGAGCCATGAACCCAGCAATCGAGCGCCTGCAAACTCAGACGCGCCGCAACTTCCTCCAAACGTCCTCGATGGGGCTGGGCGGGCTGGCGCTGTCGTCGCTCCTCCCGCGCGCAGATGGCGCGGAGGCGAACCCGCTGGCCCCCAAGAAGCCGCACTTCGCGGGCACCGCGAAGCGCGTCATCTACCTGCACATGTCCGGGGCGCCGCCGCACCTCGACCTATTGGACTACAAGCCCGCGCTCCAGAAGCACGACGGCGAGAACTGCCCGGACGAGTACCTCAAGGGCAAGCGGTTCGCGTTCACCAGCGGGGTGCCAAAGCTCCTTGGGACGCGGCAGCCGTTCAAGAGGCACGGCAACGCCGGCGTCTGGATGTCCGACGCCATCAAACCGCTCCACGAAGTCGCGGACGACGTGACCGTCATCCGGTCGATGAAGACCGACGAGTTCAACCACGCTCCGGCGGAACTGCTTCTGTACACGGGGTTTGCGCGCCAGGGGCGGCCCAGTTTCGGCGCCTGGACGTGCTACGGACTCGGCACCGAGTCGGAGAACCTGCCGGGGTTCGTCGTCCTGATCTCCAGCGGTGTGCAACCGAGCGGCGGGCAGGGGTGCTGGGGCAGCGGCTTTTTGCCCAGCGTGTTTCAGGGCGTGCAGTGCCGCAGCAAGGGCGAACCGGTGCTGTACCTCTCCGACCCTCCGGGCCTCGATCGCGACACGCGCAGGCTCGGCCTCGACGCGATGCGCGACCTGAACGAGTTGCAGGAAAAGGAGTTGGGGCACCCCGAAACGAAGACGCGCATCTCGCAGTACGAACTCGCATTCCGAATGCAACTTTCGGCGAGCGAGGTGATGGACATCTCGAAGGAGCCGACGAAGGTTCTGGAGAGCTACGGGGCCAAGCCCGGGGCCGGGAGCTTCGCGAACAACTGCCTGCTGGCCCGCCGGCTCATCGAACAGGGCGTCCGCTACGTGCAACTGTTCGACTGGGGCTGGGACTTCCACGGCACCGGGGCGGACGCGGAAATTCGCGAGGGCCTCACCAAGAAGGGCACGGTCACCGCGAAGTCGGTCGCGGCGCTCATCAAGGACTTGAAGAACCGCGACCTCTTGAAGGACACGCTGGTCATCTGGGGCGGCGAGTTCGGCCGCACGCCGTTCCGCGAGGGCCGCACCGCCAACAGCCAACTGCTCGGCCGCGACCACTACCCGGACGTGTTCTCGCTCATGCTTTGCGGCGGCGGGATCAAGGCCGGCCACACGCACGGCGAGAGCGACGAACTGGGCTTCAAGGTCGCGAAGGACATGGTCCACGTCCACGACCTCCAGGCGACGCTCATGCACTGCCTCGGCTTCGACCACACGAAGCTGACGCACCGGTTCCAGGGCCGCGACTACCGCCTGACCGACGTCCTCGGCATGGTGTTCATATTGATTGTGGCTTGTTCTGCGAACGGCGGGTTTCAGCCGTCCTGTGAGACCTACGCGGGTCGGTCTCGTGCCAAGCTCCCACCGGCCGGCTGACACCGGCCGTTCGCCAAACACCCATGCGCACGCTCACCCTCGGCCTCCTCTCCCTGGCGCTGTGTTCGCTCCTCAGCGCGCAGGACACCTTCACCCAGAAGCCTTCGATCGCGCCGGCCATTGAGCGCGGGGCGGAACCGCCCAAGACGCCCGCGGTCGCCGATACCGGCTGGGACGCGATGTACTCCGCCGGCCCCACGCCGCTGTGGGTCTGGGGCGCCGACCCGGACAAGAAGTACTTCCTGACGAAGACCTTTGACGGCACCGCGAAGACCGCGAAGGTCAAGTTCACGGCGGACAACCACGTCAAACTCTACCTCAACGGCAAACTGGTCGGCTCGTGCGACGAGTGGCAGGACGGGGCCGAGGCCGACGTGACGAAGTTGCTCAAGGACACGGGCAACGAACTGGTCGCGGAGGTGTGGAACGCCGGCGGGCCGAGCGGGTTCGTGTGCAAGCTCGTTCTTGTGAACCCAAGGGTCGGCGCGCAGTACGTCGTGACCGACGAGAGCTGGACCGCTTCCGAGAAGCAAGACGCAAAGGGCGTCGCGGCGAAGAAGATCGCGAAGTACGGCGATCAGCCGTGGGGCAACGTGTTCCAGACCGCGATCGTTCAGCCCGGCTCGAAAGTGCCGGCGAACACGTTCGTCACGCTCCCGGGGTTCAAAGTCGAGAAGCTGTTTTCGGTGCCGAAGGACAAACTCGGCTCGTGGGTGAACATCTGCGCCGACGACAAGGGTCGGCTCATCGCCAGCGACCAGGACAAGAAGGGGCTGGTGCGCATCACCCCGCCGAAGATCGGTTCGGACGAGGAAACGAAGGTCGAGAAGATCCCCGCGAACATCACCGCGGCGCAGGGGCTACTGTGGCACAAGGACGCGCTGTATGTGGTGTGCAACGGCGGCCCCGGGAGCGGATTGTACCGCGTCACGTCCTCCAAGAACGACGACGTGCTCGACAAGGTGGAGAAACTGAAGGCGCTCCAGGGCGGCGGCGAGCATGGCCCGCACGCGGTGCGGCTCGCGCCCGACGGCAAGTCGCTCTACGTCGTCTGCGGCAACCACACGCAGCCGCCGGCGAACTTCGACCACAGCCGCGTGCCGAAGAACTGGTCCGAGGATCACCTGCTCACCCGAATGTGGGACGCGGGCGGGCACGCGCGCGGCATCCTCGCCCCGGGCGGCTACGTCGCGAAGACCGATTTCGACGGCAAGACGTGGGAGATCTTTTCGACCGGCTACCGCAACCAGTACGACTTCGCGTTCAACGCCGACGGCGAGATGTTCGTCTACGACTCCGACATGGAGTGGGACATGGGGATGCCGTGGTACCGCCCGACGCGAGTGAGCCACACCGTCAGCGGCGGCGAGTACGGCTGGCGCAGCGGTTCGGGCGTCTGGCCGAGTTACTACGTCGATTCGCTCCCCGCGATGATCGACATCGGCCCCGGCTCGCCGGTCGGTGTCGAGTTCGGCTACGGGGCCAAGTTCCCCGCGAAGTACCAGAAGGCGCTCTACATCTGCGACTGGACATTCGGCACGATGTACGCGATCCACATCACCCCGAGCGGTTCGACGTACACCGCGACAAAGGAAGAGTTCCTCAGTCGCACGCCGCTGCCGCTCACCGACGTGTGCATCAACCCGGCCGACGGCGCGATGTACTTCACGATCGGCGGTCGCGGCGCGAACAGCGAGCTGTTCCGCGTGACCTATGTCGGCACCGAACCGACCGCGAAGGTGGACTACAAGGACGAACGCGGGGCCGAAGCCCGCAAAAAGCGGCAGTACCTCGAAAGTGGGCACGTCTCGAAATCCCTGGAGGGCGGCGGGGCGGGCGACATCGTGCTGGCTCTGGTGGACCAGGACCGATTCATTCGCTCGGCCGCCCGCACGCTGCTGGAACACAACCCGGTGGTAATGTGGCGTGACCAAGTACTCGGGTCCGACATCCGGCAGATAGTGATCGAGGGTGTGGTCGCCCTCGCCCACCAGGGCGAGAAGGCCCTGCAACCGAAGCTGCTCGCGAAGCTTGGCGCGCTCGACCTCCCCAAACTCGATGAGCGGACACAACTCGATCTGCTCCGCGCTTACCAACTCGTTTTCACTCGCATGGGCGAGCCGGACAAGGAGACGGCCGCGGCGCTGCTCAAGAAGTTCGACCCGCTGTTCCCGCACAAGTCGGACCTCGTCAGCCGCGAACTGATTCAGGTGCTCGTCTATCTGAAGTCGCCGACGGTCGTTGCGAAGGCGATCGAGGAGATGCAGAAGCCGTCGAAGCCGCTGACACAGGAGGGACTGGACGAACTGATCCTCCGCAACCGTGGGTACGGCGGCACGATCGCCAACCTGATGAAGAACTCGGCCGATCAACAGAAACTGGCGTACCTGTTCACGCTCCGCAACGCGACCGTAGGCTGGAACATGGACCGCTGGCGGGTGTACTACGGCTTCCTCCGGGAGGCGCAGACCAAGAGCGGCGGGGCGAGTTTCCAGGGGTTCTTGCGAAACATCGAGAAGGAGGCCTTCGCCTCCATGACCGACAATGAGCGGCTGGCGGTCGAGGCCGCGGGCTTGCGCCCGGCGTACAAACCGCCGGTGTTGCCCAAGCCGCTCGGCCCCGGCAAGGAGTGGACGACCGCCGACCTCGTCGGCCTGGAGGCGAAGCTCAAGAGCGGGCGCAACTTCAAAGCCGGTGAGCGGGCCTACGCCGCGGCGCGGTGCGTCGTGTGCCACCGCGTCGGCGGTGAAGGCGGCGCGACCGGCCCGGACCTCTCGCAGGTCGCCGGGCGGTTCGGGCTGCGCGAGATCGCGGAGGCGATCGTCGAGCCGAGCAAGGTGATTTCCGACCAGTACAAGGCGTCGGTGATCGTGACGACCGACGAGAAGACCATCACGGGCAAGATCGTCAATGACGCCGGCGGGGTGTACACCGTGGTTCTCGATCCCGAAGACTCCTCGAAGGTGATGGAGATCAAGAAGGAAAACGTTGCGAGCGTGAAGCCGTCGAACATCTCGCTCATGCCGGAGAAGCTCGTCAACGGTCTGAACGAGAACGAGGTACTCGACATGCTCGCGTACATGCTCAGTCGCGGCGACCCGAATCACGCGATGTTCAAGAAGTGACGCCGCGACCGACACCGAGCGCCGACCCGAAGGGTCGGCGCTCGCGCTT
Organism: uncultured Frigoriglobus sp.; assembly: GCA_964495365.1. Classification (GTDB taxonomy): domain Bacteria; phylum Planctomycetota; class Planctomycetia; order Gemmatales; family Gemmataceae; genus Gemmata. The sequence continues at coordinate 10,265 of CAZBXY010000072.1, forward strand.
TGCAGAACAGGTCAGCGGCCTGTCCTACTTTTCCAGCACTCGGAACGTCGGCAAGTCGGCGGGGTGGATGCTCCGCGCGTCCAGCCCGCGGCGCTTCGCTTCCTTGAACGCCTCCGCCGCATCGGCCGGCGCCGGCGGGGTCTGGTTCGTCCGCAACAGCGCGACGTGGAACCACCGCAGCGCGCTTGGCTCATGCGCGATCGCTTCGGCCAGATCGCTCTCGGCCTCCGCGAACTGCTTGAGCGTGATCCGCACGCGGGCGCGGGTGTCGAGCAGGTCGCCGGAGAGCCCGCCCTCGCGGGTCGCCCGGGCCACCAGATCGAGCGCCTTCTCGGCGGTCTTCGGGTCGGCGGCGAGCAGCCACGCGAGGTTGTTCAGCGCGACCACGTTCCGCGGTTCCTTCGCGAGTACCTTCTCGAACGCGGCGACGGCGCCCGCGGTGTCGTGCCGGACCGTGAAGAACTCCGCCCGGCACAACAGCAGCGCGGCCGAATCGGGTTCCTCGGCGAGGCACCCGTCGATCCACTTCTGAATCTGCTCGGCCTGCCGGTCGGTGACCGGGCCGCCGCGCGCGATCGCCAGCCCCGCGCTGACGCGGACGCGCGCCGGGATGTAGCGGGTCAGTTTCTCGATCCGCTCGAACGCCTCGGCCGCGCGACCGTCGGCGGAGAGCGCGCCGGCCACGCCGACGATCGCCTCCGGCCGGGTCGGCACGATCGCCGCGAACCGCTCGACCGCTGCATCGGTGATCTTCCGCCCCGCGGGCGTGCCGCGCACGTTCGGCAAGCGACTCAGTTCGTCGAGTAGCTCCGCGACGCGCGCGGAGCGGACGACGTAATCGCCCCCGCTGGCGTCGGCGAGCCGGGCATAATCCTCCGCGACCGCCAGCCCGCGCTCCGGTCGCCCGGCCTTCGCCTCGAACCGCGCGATCGCGGCCAGCGAGTTGAAGTCGCTCGCCCGCATCTGGGCGAGTTTGCCCGCAAACGCCTCGGCCCGCTTGAAGTCGCCGTCGGCGACCACTTCTTCCAGCGCCGCGGTGAGGTACACGGTGTACGACGGCTCTTTTTCGGCGCCCTCGCGGACGAGCAACTCCTGAAGGCACCGGCGGCTGTTCTTGGTGTCGTTCGCGGCGCGGTACAACTGCGACAGCGCGTACAGGTCGGTCGGCGCCCGGCTCGCCTTGTGAACGGCCTCGAGCGCGCCGATCGCCTTACCGAGTACCGCGCGCCGGTCCTTCCCTTCGAGGTAGCGGGCTAGCGAGAGCAACACGCCCACGGTCGAGCGCAGCTCGGTCGCGGTCGCGGCCTCGGTCGTCACCTCCTTCAGAAGCGTCATCGCGCGAAGGCGGTCGTCCGGGGTGCCGCCGACCGCGTAGATCATCGCGAGGTTGCGACGCGCCCAGTCGGCGTCGCTCGGCGCGGTGTCCTTCTCGTTGAGGAACACCTCCAGCACCTTCGCGGCCTCGGCGTGTTTGGCGCGCGACAGCTTCACCGACAACCGCGCCTGTGCGAGCAACCGCTTCTCGGACGGGGTGCCGGCGTCGGGCACGAACGTGCTCCCGGCGGCGGTGTCGGCGTACACCGCGACGAGAGCAGCAAAAGCCTCCGGCCTCAGGCGCGCCTTCGCCTGCGCGATCACCTCCGGCCCGGCCGCGGGGTTCTCCTTGGAAACGAAGAGCGCCTTACGCAACCAGTCGTCGGCATTGGCGCGCGGCCCGCACGCGGCGTCGAGCAGCGCGAGCGCGTCGGGCTGGTGGAGCTTCACCGCGCACTCGGCGATCCACCCGGCGCCGCCTGGGTCGCCCCCCACGAGCGGCTTGCACACGTTCAGCACCGCGACCGCCGCCGCGGGCGGAACCGCGGGCAGCACGTGTCCGACCATGCGGCGGAACGGCTCACCGGCCCAGCGCGGATCGCCGGCGAGGCGCGCAAGCAACTGCGCCACGCGGTCGTTCGCGTTGCCGCGGGCCAGTTGCGAAAGCAGCGCCCCGGCGGCCTCGTAGCTCGTCGGCTCCAGCACGAACGCGCGCTCGACGAGCGCCGCGGCGGCCGGTTCGTCGCCGGTGAGGTGCTTGAGCTTTGCCAGCGCCAGACACGCATCGGCCCGCGACGGGCTCGCCCCGAACGCGGTCGTTAGCCTTGTTGCTGCCGCCGGGGCGCTCGCCGCGGTCGCGGTCCGCGCGTCGCAGAGCGCAACGGACGCTCCTCCTTCACCCTCGATCTTCACCAGTGCCGCGCGGGCCGCGGTGGCGGTCTCGTCGCCGGGCGCCACGCGGTCGTGGAGCTTCAGCCACATTGCGGCGCTGGCCGGCTGGCGCGCGACGATCCGGCGGAGCGTGCGGACCACGCCCGCGCGGTCATCTATACTATCGTACACTTCAATCAGTCCGGCGAGCAATCGCAGTTGTTCGCTTTCCGGCCAGTTCTCGATCCGTTCGCCGATGGGGTCGATCGGCCGAACGCGGCCCGGTTCGCGGGCGTAAAGGGCCGCCCGCGCGAGCCGGACATCGACGCAGTCTCCGGCAAACGCCTGCGCCTCATCGACCACGACCAGTCCGGCGGCGCTGCCGTTCAGGTCGCCGGTCAGGCGCGCGAGCGCGGACCACAACATCGGATCGGCGGCCCGCGCCGCGGCCTCCTTGCGGAGCAGGGCGACCGCTTCGGGCAACCGCCCCTGCGCGGCCACAAGTTCGGCGCGCAGGATCACCGGCTCGACGGACCCGCGCCCGAACCGACCGGCGTGTATGCCAGTTGCTTCTTCCAGTTTCCGCCACCCGTTCAGAGGATTGGTGCGCACGAAGATCCGCGCCTTCAGCCTGATCCACTGGGCGGCAACAACGCCGGTGGCGTAGGGCGATTGCAGCGCGAACTCGAACTCGCGCGCGGCGTCCTCGAACCGGCCCGTGTTCATGTACAGGTTGCCCAGCCCGACGCGGGCGAGCACGTTCCTCGGATCGACGTTCGTGACCCGCTGGTACGCCTTCTCCTCGGCCGCCGGGTCGGCGAGTTTCTGGAAGCACGTCGCCATGAGCAGGTTCAGTTGGATGTCGAGGCCGGGCGGGTTCGAGACCTCGGCGCGGAGCGATTCGAGCATCCCGACGGCCGGCTGCCACTGCTGCTCGCGCATCGCGACGCGGGCCTTGAGGTACTTCACCTGCGTGGCCGGCGCCCGGCGGGCCTGCAACCGGGCGAGGATCTCTGTTGTGCGGGTCGTGTCGCCCTGTTGCACGAGCAGGTCGGCCAGCGGGACCATCAGGTCGAACCCGTCGGGCGAGTGCTTGAGGCCGTCTTCGAGCACGGTGATGGCCGCGGCGGCGTTCCCGCGGACGAGTTCGAGCCACGACAGCGCGCGGACGATTTTCAAGTTCCGCGGGTACGTCGAGGCCGCGTCGCGGAGCAGGGCGTGCGCGGCGGGGATGTTGCGGTTCCGCTGCATGATTTCGGCCAGGAGCAGCGTGGCTTCCGCGTGTTCGGGATCGAGTTCGAGGACGCGCAACAGGTCGGTGCGGGCGCGGCTGAGGTCGCCGCCGGCGGCGGCCTGAACGCCGGGGTCATCGGCGGTGAACGTCTCGAACCGCGCGCGGATCAGGTACGAGTCCGGGTTCTGCGGCAGCGCCTTCACCATGCGGTCGAGAACGGCCCGCGCGCCGGGCGCGTCGTTCAGGGTCTTCCACACGAGCTGCGCGAGCAGTTGGTAGCCGGTGATGTCGTCCGGGGCACACGTCACCGCGCGCTCGTAGCACTGCCGCGATTTGTCGAGTTCGTTCAGCCCGGCGCGCGCGGAGCCGAGCGATTGCCACAAGAGCGCCTCGTTCGGGAACGCCCGGAGGAGCGCTTCGGCGTGGGTCACCGCGTCCGGGTTGCGGCCGATCTTCAGGCAGATCGCCAGCGCCGCGCGCCGCGTCGGGTGCCGGTCGGGGTCGAGGTTGAGGATGCGGTCGTAGAGGAACAAGAGTTCCGTTCGGCCCTTGTACGTCGGGGTGCGCTTGTTGAGCAGCTCCGCGAGCTGCGTCAGCGCGTCGATGTCGTCGGGGTGGAACTCGAGGTACTGCCGCAGGTAGTGGACCGCGACATCGACCTTCCCGGCCTCGGCGGCGCGCTCGGACTGGAGCTTGAGCGCCGCCGGGATGCGCTTGGCCTGCACCGCGTGCGCGGCGACCAGCGCGCCGGTACTGGCGAAGAGGACGAGGAGGATCTTGAGGAGGAATCGCTTGTTGATGGTCGGCATGTTCCGCGTCCGTGCGACCGCTCGCGCCCGAGTCGAGACGCCCATTCTCGACGGACGGCGCGGCAGACCGGGCATGGTACGCGGTCGCGCGGAGGGGTTTCAACCCCAGCCTCGGTGGATCAGACAAAGAGAAGACAGAGCGAGATTGCGTTTCTTGACAGCGCGGTATTCAGCCGCGGAGCGGCGACCGATGTTAGCCCGGGGTGGAGCGAGGCTTTGCGAGCGAAACCCCGGGTAGCCGCAGAAGAAACCCGAAGCCCCGGAGGGGCGACAGAAACCTTTGCAGTCGGCTCTGTCGCCCCTCCGGGGCTTCGATTCTTTTTTCGCATCGGTTCCCGGGGTTGTGCTTCGGCCTTCGGCCGGCGCTTCACCCCGGGCTACCATCGGTCGCCGCTCCGCGGCTGAAACCAAAGCCCGACCGCTTCTCCTTGTCAATGCGTGATGTCTACTTCGTGGTCTTCGCCCGCGGGGGCGGGGCGACCGGCAGGGCCGGCGCCGGGGGCTTCACCACCGGCGCGAACTTCCCGGCCTTGAAGTCCGGCAGCAAGGGCCGAATCACCTCGCTCGGCAGCACCCACGTCTCCACGCGGCCGGCGCGGGCGATGTTGATGCCCAGCACGTTGCCGTCGAGATCGACGACCGGGCCGCCGCAGTCCTTCGCGTCCACGACCATGTCGGTCTGGAGCACCTCCGAGAAGCCGGTGCGGCGGGCCGACAGGATGCTGCCCATCCCGTTCTGCATGTCGCTGCGGTCCTCGGGCACCTGGCCCAGCGTGATCTTGAAGTCGCGCGTTTCGCCCTTGCGCCGGGCCTTCACGGTGACCACGTCGCCCTTCTTCATGCCGTCGAGGATCTCGCGCAGCACGCTCTGGCTCGTGACCTTGTTGCCGTTCACCTCGAAGATGATGTCGCCGGCGGCCAGCCCGGCCGAGGAGGCCGGGCCGCCGGGGGCGATCCCGCTGAGCCGCGCGCCGACGGCGTTGCCGTCCTTGTCCATTTCGTCGATCGGGATCACCCCCATGTACCCGCGGAGCGGGTTGGTGATGACCGTGTCGCGCCCGGTCGTCTTGCGGGTCATCACGCTGACGATACCCACCGACACCGGGTCGCTCGTCGGCCCGCTCGCGGCGACCCAGTGGCCCGCCGGGAGTTTGCGGCTGTCGGCGAACGACACCGCCTTCAGCCCCTTGGCGTCGATCCGCAACAGGGCCAGGTCGGTGTCCTTGTGCGCGGCGACCGTGGTCGCCTCGTACTTCGACCCGTCGGGCAACTGGACGTGGAGCGCGCCCTTGAGCTCGCTCAGTTTGGTGAGGACGAACCCGTCGGCATCGACAACGGTGCCGAGGATGGTGAACTTATCGTCGCACTTGATGCGAACGGTCGATTCGCTCGCCCGGGCCACCACCGGCTTGAACGGGGCGAGGATCTTCGCGTCTTTGGAAAGCTGGGCGTGGGCCGGCGCGGTGAAGGCGAAGACCAGCGCGGCGGCGGTGAGCAGACGTGAGAGCATCGGTCGGAACTCCAGCGGTGTCCTGAGAGGAACGAATCGGAAATCGAACGCGGCGCGGGGGCGATCCGCGGGGAGGAAAAAGGGCACGAACACGGCGAGGCGCCAAAGTCTACCGCACGCGGGCCGCAGATGCCACGGCCCGCGCAGATTTTATGTGCGCTTGCCCAGGGTCACGTTCAGAACCAGGATCTCGGTGCCGCGGCGGACCGTGATTTTCACCTTCTCGCCGGGCTTCGTCAACTCCATCATCTTGCGGAACGCCCGCACCGTCTTGATCTGGGTCTCGTTGAACCGGGTGATCGTGTCGCCGGCCTTCATCCCGGCCTTGTCGGCCGGGGCGTCGGGCTCCACGTCCTTCAACCACGCGTCGTCCAGGTCGTCTTCGGGGAACACGACGCCGATGACCGCGGTGCCGCGCTGCGCCGGCTTGTCCACCCACTCGCCGGCGAGCAGTTGGTCCCACTCCGATTTGAAGTCGTCGGTCGGGACGTGGACGTTGCTCTCCAGCGTGAACGGGAACACCATCCGGCTGTGGATCCCGATCACGTTGCCGCTCAGGTCGAACAGCGGGCCGCCGGAGTCGCCGCCGACGATCGTGCAATCGGTCCGCAGGAACCCGGGATTGTTCACCTTCACGCGCCCGAGGCGCGCGACCGGCGGGCGCCCCTGCTTCGGCCCGTCCGGGTGGCCCAGGGCCATCACCCACTGGCCCTTCTGCACGGCCGTGGACTTCGCGATCACCGGGCGGAACGGCCACTTCCCGTCGTTTGGCCCCTTGTCGGTCAGTTGCACCATCCCGCTGTCCATCTTCTGGTTGATGCCGAGCGTCTTGGCGGCGTACTTCTTGCCGTTGGGCATCATCACCGTGAGCTTCTTCCCCGCGGTGAACGGCAGTGGCGGCGGGTCGCCCTTGCCCTTGTAGCTCTCGTCGTAATCGCGGATCACGTGCGCCGCGGTCAGGATCAGCCCGTCTTCGGAGATGATGACGCCGCTGCCGTTGCTCATCCCGTACTGGAGCGCGACGACGGCGGGCGTGCACTTCTCGACCGCGGCGTTCACCGTGGACTGGAGCGCCTTGAGTTCGGCGACGTCTTCGGGGCCGGTCGTGCGGGCCGGATCCCACTTGAGCGAGGGCGCCGGGGCGGGGTCCGAGGCGAACGCGGCGGACAGGGTCGGGATCAGAACCCCGAAACAGACGACCCAGCGGGCCGACCGTGGCAGTCTCATGGTGCTACTCCGGCAGCGGCAGGTGCTTCACATGAAGATTATCGGAGCGTGTTGGGGGATTCACTATTTCCCCCCGGTTTCTCCACTTTCTCTCATCGGGCCGCGCAGTGCAAGGGGCCTGTCCCATTGTTCGCGCGCGGCGGTGACCAATTGAAAGAATAGGACAGAAATGCCGGTTACGGGGACCGAACCGCTCGCGAGCGCCAGAAGATACGACGACCACGCGGGCCGCGCCCAACACCCTGGTTAAACGCAGGCGGTAGCATGTCGGCGACCGGTTCGAGGCGAACCCGGCCCGCAAGGGCCGCGGGTGCGCTCGCGAGGCTGACACCCACGGCCCTTGCGGGCCGGGTTCGCCAATGCGCCCGCACCAATATTTTCTTCGCCAGACCTCACACGAGCGAT
>CAZBXY010000072.1:17733-19995 GCA_964495365.1 uncultured Frigoriglobus sp.
GGTTCGCCAATGCGCCCGCACCAATATTTTCTTCGCCAGACCTCACACGAGCGATTCAAGCAGATACTTCAACTTGCGGATTTCGGGTTCGACCGGGAACGGGTTGTCCGGCACGTCGCGGATGTCCACCGTCAGGGCGCGGTCGTAGCGGAACCGGTCGAGTTGTGAAATGATCTTTCCGTGTTCCAGTTCTCCTTGCCCGATGCGGACCTGAAACTGCTCCGGGGTGTTGCCGGTGTCGCGCAGGCGCACGTGCCGCACGTGGGGGTAGAGGCAGTCGTAGTTCGCCGGGTGCGGGCCGACGTGGTAGTGGCTGGGGTCGAGGGTGAGCGCAAGACCCGGGACGCGGTGACACAACTCGACCGCGCCGAGAGGGTCGGCGGTGAGCGTGGTCGCGTTCGTCTCGACCGACAGGATCACGCCCTCCATCTCCGCGATCTTCACCCACTCGGCGAGCCGGGCCACTTCGGCCGCAAAATCACTGCCGGAGTTGGCCGCGAGGACCGTCACGAGCGGGACCGTGGAGACGCGCGCGAGCCGGCACACGGCGCGGAACCGCGCGCGGGCCTCCGCCGGGTCGGAGAGCGCGGTGTGCAGGTGGATCGCGGCCAGGGGCAGGTTCGAAGCCTTCAGGCGCTGCGCGACGCGCGCAACGTCGCCCGCGACTTCGGCGGGCGTCAAGTGCGGGCCGGCGTCGTGGATTGCCAGATCGGCCTTCGTGAACCGCATCTCGCGGACGGTACGGAGCGCGTCTTCCAGCGACAGCTTGCTGAAGCTGAGCGTCGAGCAGGCAACGTACACGGCGTATCCTCCCCCACCCGCACGGCGCCCGGAAGCGCCGCACGTCCCCCGTTTCGCCCCGCGATCGCGCCGCCGGCCCCCAAGCCGGCACCGCGGGCGAAGCGCCCCCAATCACCGCCCGGGCGCAGCGAATTGTGACTGATTCACAATTCGCGCGGCGTCCGGGCAGACAGCGGCTCGCAATAGCAGCGCCCCGGGCGCGGACGCAAGCAGAAAGTCAGCGAAAACTCGGCTTGCGGCGCGCGGAACTGCGGGCTACGAGCCGCCCAGTTTGCGCACTCGCTGTGTCCGTGAGAAACGGGTGTCCGATGCCCCTCCCGATTGCCCAGTGGCAGACCGCGCTCGACCGGATGGAATCGTCCCTCACCGGCGCGACACGCGCGCTCGACCGCGCCGAGGAGCGGTGGGAGATGGCCGTCGCACCGTCGGCCGGGGAAGGGGAGCCGCCCGCGCAGCTCGGCCGGCTCGACGCCCGACTCGACGAGTGGGACGCGCGGCTCCGGGCCGCCGAGGAGCTGACCGCGTCGGTCGAGAAGGAACTCGCGGAGCGCGCCGCGGCCGTCGAGCGGTGGCGCGCGCTGTTCGCTCAGTGGGAGGAACTGATAGAACGGAAGTAGCGCCCGTCACTTCTTCCGCAGGTACGCCATGTCGAAGCTCGCGGTCATCATCCCGGCGGCCGGGCGGTCGTCGCGGTTCGGCGGGATCGAGAAGAAGCCGTTCGTCTCACTCGACGGGCGCCCGGTCTGGCAGCGGGCCGCCGAGCCGTTCTGGTCGCGCGACGACGTGAGCCGCGTCTACCTCGTGATCGCCCCGGACGACCGCGACGACTTCCGCCGGCGGTTCCAGGGGCTGATCGCGTTCGTCGAAAAAGTGGAGATCGTCGAAGGCGGCGCGGAGCGGTTCGAGTCGGTCGCCAACGCGCTTTTGCGCGTTCCGGCCGGCGTGCCGCTGGTGGCGGTCCACGACGCGGTGCGCCCGCTCGTCACTTCGGCGCTTATTTCCGCCGTTGTTCGCGCGGCCGAGGAACACGGGGCCGCGATGCCCGCGATTCCGGTCGCCGACACGCTCAAGCAGGTCGATCCCGCGACGAACCGCATTACCGGCACCGTGCCGCGCGCGAACGTCTGGCAGGCGCAAACCCCGCAGGTCTTCCGCCGCGACTGGCTGGTTGAGGCTTACGCGAAGCGTACAGCGCTCACGTCGCCGATCACCGACGACGCGCAGTTAATCGAGGCGATCGGGCATTCGGTGGTGGTCGTGCCGGGGCTGCCGGCGAACTTCAAGATCACCACCAAAGACGACCTGGACCTGGCCGACGCGATTCTGAAAGCGCGCTCCGCGAAGACCCGAAGCGAACCCGCGGCCCCGAAGTGGGGCGCGTTTGACGACGAAGCCAAGTGGTAGGCGAACCCGGCGTGCCAACGCCGGGGTGGTTTGACACGCCCACCCCGGCGTTGGCAC
>CAZBXY010000072.1:20005-24646 GCA_964495365.1 uncultured Frigoriglobus sp.
GGGTGCGGCGCCCGGGGGGCCCCCCGGGGGGTGGGTTCCCCCCCCCCCCCCCCGGGGGCCCCACGCCGGGTTCGCCTCATCCACGAACCAGTTTCTCCCACAGCGCCTTGTACTCCCTGAAGAACGCCGCGCCTTTCTCCGGGTCGTAGGCGGTGCCGACCTCGCAGAGCGTGTAGCGGTCGTAGCCGATGCCGCGGAGCAGCTTGAACAGCTCGCGGTACGGGTAGGTGCCTTTCGCGTCGTTCCCCAGGTCGTTGATGTGACACGACTTGATCCACGGCTTCAGCAACTCGAACGCCGCGGCGACCGACTTGTTCTCGATGTCGGCCCCGTTCGAGTTCCACGTCACCCCGACCGACTTGTGCCCGCACGCTTCCATGATCGTCTTCATGTTCTTCGGAATCTGCGTGATCGCGCCGTGGACCTCGACCCAGATTTCGACGCCGAAGCCGTCGGCGAACTCCCCGCACTTCTTGAGCGCCTTGCCGATCTGCTCGAACGTCTTCTGCTCGTCGGCGCCCTTCGGGACGCCATTGGGCCGCACCTTCACGCCGGTGCCGCCGATGTCGTGAACGAGCCGCACGAACTCTTTGCAGTCCTCGATGTTCTTCTTCACGACTTCCGGCTTGTCCGAATGGAACTCGCACACACTGCCGCAGCCCCAGAACACGACGCCCGCGCCCGCGAACTGCTTCTTCACCTCTTTGCGCTGCGCGTCGCTCAGGGTCGGTTCGACGCCGTGCTTGTGCGTGGTGCGGCACTCGACGGCCGCGATCCCCACCTCCTTACAGATCTTCAGGAGCGTGGGCAGATCCCAGTCTTTGGGCACGTTGTAGGTGACGGTGCCGAGTTTGAACTTCGCGGCCTCTTCGGCTTTGGCGAGCGCGGCGAACCGTGGCTGCAAAGCCACGGGTGCGACCGCGGCGGCGGCCAGAAACGAGCGGCGGGAGAGCGTGTTCATGTGCGGTTCCGTGCGGGGAAGGGCGGTCGCAACTGATGATCCACGTTCGGGATGCGCCCGCAAGTGAAAAAAATTCCGCCGCGAGGCAATAACCCCGCGGCGTGGCGCATCGGAAGTATGAGTAGGGGGTTGTTTGGCAGCGTCCCCTTACTCAATGTGGGAGCGACTGTGTCGGGCCGGTTCGGCAGCGGGGTTGGCAGCGTCCCCGAAGCTAACCGGCCCGACCGATTTTTTCTCACTTCTCCCGCTCCTGGGGCGCACCTCACTCAAGCCTCGGCACCGAGTTCGGCCCGACCCCGAACTGACTGATCGGCGTTCCATCCGGCGCGGTCGTCTTCACAATGATGAACTCGCTCCCGTCCCGTCTCTTCGCGCGCTCCATTTGGAACGGCTGACCCCATGGGTCGATCAGGTCCGCTTGTCCACCCTCCAGTAGCGATGGTCCGCCAAACGGCGGTTGCACGAGATCTTGGAGCGTATTCGGCAGTTCCTCTTTCGGGTTGCTCTTGTGTCTGATGTACTCCCGGATCGCTTTGTCAACCACCACGCAGCCGAGTTGCGCTTTGGTCTCCTTGGCGTTCATTCCTCGGGGCGTTGTGAGGATCGACCAAACGGCACAGCCGAGGAGCAGCGCAAACCCCGAACAGCCGACCAAAAGCAGGTCGCGGAAGAAACTTCTTGGCGGAGACGGTTCGGTCATCACTTCACCTCTTCGATCGAGGTGTGGTCGTCTGCGGTCCGGTCGTCACTTCGGGTAGGCATTCTTTGCCCCGATGCCGTATTGCGTGATTAGCGTCCCGTTGGGTGCGGTGGTCTTTACGAGGATGTACTCGGTGCCATCCGATCTGCGGGCGCGTTCCATCTGGTACGGTTTGTCCCACGGGTCGATGAGGTCGCGTCCCTCGTTTTCGAGAAACGACCCGCTCCCGATCGGCGGATCTACAAGATCGCGCAGCGTGTTCGGCAGTTCGTGTTTCGTGTTCGCTTCGTTCTTGGTGTACTTCTGGATTGCTTTGTCCAGAGTAACGCAGCCGAGTTGCGCTTTGATCTTCTGGGCCTCCCGCAGTTGATTCCGCGTATTCAACGGGGCGACATTCGCAAATATGCAAAACACAAGGGATAGCAGGACGACCGTTGGGAGCAACCACTCGCGAGTGGCCGAGTTAGAGTCGCTCATCGGCATCTCCTGTCGAAGGGCACACGGCTCACTTCACCTCGTCGGCCGACGTATGGTCGTGGGTGATCTTCCACCCGTCGGGGAACTTGCGCAGGATCAGCGTGAACCGGCCGCTCGCCTTTTTTTTCTTGTCGTCCTTCTCCTTCTCGAACACCAGCTCGAACTTCCCGCGGAGCATCGCCGCGTTCGGGCTGAACGTCTCCACGTGCAACTCGCCGAAGCTCAGCTTGCCCATCTCCTTCCCGTCGGCCTGGTAGCGCTTCACGTAGCGCTCCTTCGTCTTCTTCCAGCCCTGCGTGATGTCGCCGCCGGAGATGAAGGTGAGATTGTCGTCGTTCCAGTAGCCGGCCATGAAGCCGTCGAGATCGCCCTTGTTCCACGCCGTGACTTGCGCGTCGAGTACCGCGCGGATATCCTTCTCGTCGGCCGCCGGCGCGCTTGCGCCGGTCGCGCGGGCGACCGTCGTGAGCAGCACCGCACCGCCCCCGACGAGGAGCAGGAACAGGGCCGCGTTCACGATGCACGCGACGCGGAGGAACCTGGCCCGGAACGCGAGTTCGCCGGCGTGAGCGGAAGCGGACATGGGGAACTCCTCAGAGTAGTAGTGAATTTCGCCGTGTGCCGTTGCTTCACCTCAAGTATCGCGACGGCACACAGAGTGTGCCTACTACTTTCCCGAGGGAACCGGCCGCAGCGCGCGCAAATAGGCAGAATGCGACTGTGCGATTGCGCACAAATGTATAGATAAGTGCCGGGCGGGTGACGAGTTGGCAATCTTTGGCAATCTTTGAAAAAATGGCCCAAAAGCCCTGGGAAAACCAAAGGTTGCCAAGTGGCAATCTTTGGCAATCTTTGGCAATCTTTGGCAACCTTTCGTTTTCTCAGGGAAATACGCGCCGGTGTGTCTCGCAACGCGTTTGCGGGGCGCGCGTTCTCGCGGGTTTACCCCGACCCGCCGGAGCGGTAGAGTGATTTCACCCATCACACGGAGGCTCCCGACATGCAAGCCGCGGCACTCGACTGGCTGAAGAAGTATCACGAGGATGTCGTTCGCGGTCTCGCCGATCTCGTTGCGATTCAGAGCATCAGCACCGACGGCGAACACAACCCCGAGATCGACCGCACCGCGAAGCTCACCTGCGACCAGATGCGCGAAGCGGGGCTGCACAACGTCGATATCCTCCGCGTCGGGCAGTCGCTGCCCTACGCCTACGGCGAGTGGCTCGAAGCGCCCGGCAAGCCGACGGTGTTTCTGTACGCGCACCACGACGTTCAGCCGGTGAACTTCGTCGAGCAGTGGTTGAGTGACCCGTGGAAGCTCACCCGCCGCGACGGCCGGCTCTACGCCCGCGGGGCCGCCGACGACAAGGGCGCGATCTCCGCGCAACTCGCCGCGATCGCCGCCTACCGCAAGACCGGCAACACGCTGCCCGTCAACATCAAGATGCTGGTGGAGGGCGAGGAGGAGGTCGGCTCGAAGAACCTGCTGAAGTTCTTCGAGACGCACCGCGACCGGCTGAAGTCCGATGTGATCGTGGTTTGCGACACCGAGAACATCGAGGTCGGGATCCCGAGTATCACCTACTCGCTTCGCGGGATCGTGGCCGTTCGGGTGGACGTGAGCACCGCGAAGATCCCCGTTCACAGCGGGATGGGCGGCGGCGCGCTCCCGGACGCCGCGATCGCGCTGAACACGATCCTCGGTAGGCTCTACTGGGACAACGGTCCGCTGCCGATTCCCGGCTTCTACGATCAGGTCCGTCCGCTCACCGACAAGGAGCGGGCCACGTTCAACAAGCTGCCGTTCGACGCCGACAAGATGCGGCAGATGATCGGCACCGTTCCGACGGCGCGGTTCGCGATGGAGAAGGGGTACAACGAGTACGCCCAGACGTGGCGCCGGCCCTCCGCGACCGTGATCGCGCAAGAAGCGAGTTCGATCAAGGGCGCATCAAACCAGGTGCTGCCGAAAGCGTCGGCGATCATCAGTTGCCGGATCGTGCCGGACCAGACGCCGGCGCACGTGCTGGAGAAGCTCACCGCGTTCCTCACCGCGAACCCGCCGTGGGGCTGCGAGGTGACCGTGACGCCGGCGGGGCCGCCGGTGGAGTGGTGGATGACCGACCCCAACGGCCCGGCGTTCGAGGCGGCGCTCTCCGCGATGCGCGCGGGCTTCGACCACGATCCGGTGGCGATCGGCTGTGGCGGCAGCATCGGGTTCGTCGGGCCGCTCTCGGAGTTGTTCGGTGGCGCCCCGGCACTGCTCGTGGGGATCGAAGACCCGGCCAGCAACGCCCACGCACCGAACGAGAGCCTGCACGAGGGCGACTTCAAGAAGCTGATGGCCTCGCTGGTCCGCCTGTTCGACAACCTCGGCAAACTCACCCCGAACAGCGTGAAGTAGGCGAACGGCCGGTGTCCCCAGCCACGGGCGAGGGCCCAAGTGGCAAACCCCCGCAGGCATCGGACCGTCGCCCCCACGGGAAAACCGCCAGAATGCCGC
>CAZBXY010000072.1:24656-28481 GCA_964495365.1 uncultured Frigoriglobus sp.
CAGCGTGAAGTCGGCGAACGGCCGGGGTCAGCCGACCGGTGGAAGCGCCAAAGTCCCCCCGGCCGGCTGACACCGGCCGTTCGCCCGATCGGCATAACCCCACTTCTCCGCACGCGGGCCGCGATTTGTTTCCCGCGAAGGCTTGGCAACTCCGCTCCGACGGGTCACGATGGTGATTGACGCCTCGCGCGCCCACACCCGGACGCCACCATGACGCACTCGCTCGGCCGTACCGCCTTCGTTCTCCTCCTGCTGCCCCTCGCGACCTCGCGGGGCGAGGCCCAGTTTAAGGAACCGCCGCGGGCGGAGAAGGTGGACGTTCAGGTCCGGTTCCGCATCCGGGCCGACCGCGACGAGCGCGTCCGGCAGTACCGGGCGCTGGAGAAGCACCTCGCGGCGCTCGGGTTCGTGGACGCCCGCAAGGACGACCCGGACCGCGACCTCGACGAACTCGACCCCAACGCCGAGCGGCACGTCGGGACGATCCCCGGTGCGAAGGTACTCGACGTCCTCAACGAGCCGCGGGTGCAGAACATCCTCTTCGCGCCCGCCGGGCACACGTACCCCGACGCGCTGGACAAACCGGTCGCGGTTCGCATCGGGCTGCGAACCGGACTGCACCCGAACCTCCAGCAGGAACTGCACAATCAAACGGTCAAGCACCTCGCCCGGCTCGGGTTCGTGCCTGCACTGGGTTACGACCCGCGAGGCTACACGATCGTTCGCGGGTCGATCCCGTACAAGAACCTCGACCTTTTGGTGAAGGACATCCGGCTGGAGCCGAGCGGGTGGTTCCTGCCCAACTCGTCGGTCGAAAAGCTCGACTCGCCGCTCCGCGACCGCAACCCGTTGCGGTGGGCCGAGGTGCTACCGGTCGCAGAAGCCCCGCCGCCGTTCGCGCCGGCCCCGGTGTTGCCCATCCAGCAGCGGTACAGTGCCGACCTGCGCGCGGTGTTGCTCGACCCGGCGCGGAAAGACGCACCGATCCGCGTCGAGGTGGTGTTCCAGAACCGGCTTGAAGACCTGGAATCACTCCGCACGCTCATTCAGGGCCGGTACGCCGGGTCGGCACTCGAAGGCGCGATCGGCAACGTTGCCAGCATCCGACTGCCGCGGGCGTCGTTCGTCGAGTTCTTCGCCTCGGAACCGGGCGTTCTGGGCGTCCGGCTGCCGCGCCAGGGGTCCGAGACGATCGCACTGGTGCCGGGCGGAAAGGCGCTTTCGCTGCCCGAAGCACTCAAGTCCGCCCGGCTCGATGAACTGCACAAACTCGGTTACACCGGCGCCGGGATGAAGGTGGTCCTCATCGGGTCCGACTTCACCGGGGCCGACAAGCTCATCGGCACCGAACTGCCGAAGCGCACGACGATCGTTGATCTGACGGCCGAACTCACGGCGGACATGCTCCCGATGCCGCCCGACCCGGCCCGACAGGGAACCGGCACCGCCGCGGCGCGGGCGCTGGCCGCGGTCGCCCCGGACGCGGAACTGGTTCTCGTCCGCATCGACCCCGGGTGCTTCTTCCACCTCTACGAGGTCGTGAAGCTCACGCGCAGCGACGTGCCGTACACCGACTCGCTTCTGGTGCGGCTCTCGGAACTGACGGTCCGCTCGGCCACGCTGGAGGGCGATCGCACGCGGGCCGTGGACGATTACAAGAAGGCGTTCACCGCGCCGGTCGGGAACGCGATCGCGATCGCCGAACGAAAGAAGGCCGAGACCGAACTCAACGAGTTCCTCGAAAAGGAGAAAGACCCGAAGGCGCGGAAGAAGGCGCTCGACGACTACCGACAGTTCTCCGCGCTCAGCGACACGGACCTCGCGGTGAGAAAAGCGAAGGCCGACCTCGACGCCGTGTTCGAGCGCGAGAAGCAACACGCGGTGCTGGTCAATCGGTTCACCGCGTTCCAGAAGCAGCTCACCGCCCTCAATCGGGCGCGCGCGATCGTCAACACGCTCGTCTGGGAATCCGGGTACCCGCTGGACGCGCTCAACGAGTTCGCCGGGACGCTCGACCGGCTCGCGATGCCCGTTCCCCCGCGCGCGGTGAAGCCGACCACGCCCCCGCCCGCGCCGCTCGTGTGGGTGCAGGCCGGGAGCAACGCGGGTGCGGCCGTGTGGGGCGGGCCGTTCGTGGACGCCAACCGCGACGGCCTCCTGGAGTTCGTCCCGCTGGGGTCGAAACTCCCGCAAGACAACTGGTCGCCGCAGTTGAACTTCCTCGGCACGCGCGCGGTGACCGGGGAAGTGGGCCCGGAGATCGCGAAGGACGCGAAGCTGCGGTTCGTGGTGCAGTGGCGAGAACCGGCCGACCCGGCGTTCCCCAATCGCGAAGACCCGGTGTACGGCCTCACGCTCCACCTGCTCCGGCAGATCGATCCGGTCGGCGCGGCGCGGGCGAACGACGAGATGGAGGCAGTGGCGCGATCGGTGAGCGTACCGAACATCATCTTCCGAACGCAGACGTACCTCGTATTCGAGCAGATGTTGGAGTACACCGTGCCCGCGGCCGGCCGCTACGCGCTGGTGTTAGAATCCGCGCAGTTGAACGTCTCCCAGTTGTCGGGGCTGAAGCGCGAACTGGAGATCCACCCGCGGATCGTAATCGAAACCGTGGGCACGGCCGCGGGCGCCCCGCGCGCGGTGTTCCGCTCGTACACGAGCTTCACCGCCGGCGTGGGCACGCCGGGCGACGCGCTCGGGGCGACCACCGTCGGAACCGGTGCGCCGACCGCGCAGTCCGGCGGCGGGACGGGTCTGGCCCTTCGCGGGAAGCCGGACGTGCTCGGCCCGGGGGCGCTCGCGCTCGGCGCCGAGACCTACAGCGGCGAGGGCGTGGCGACCGCGTTCGCCGGCGGCGCCGCGGTGCTGCTGTTGCAGGCCCGCGCGACAGCCCCGAACGTGTTCGGCTCCGCGGGCATCGAACCGGGGAAGAAACTGGAACTGCCGACCGCCTGGCTCCAGCGGGCGCCGCGATTGGAGCGGCGGAAACCGTGAGGGGCGCGAGCTGGCGGCCCGCGTTATGGGAAGTTCGGGATCGGGAACGCCTTCGTGCGGTCGATGAACTCGAACGTCTTGAACGCGGTCAGCTTGAACGAACCATCGGACTGCTTGCCGAACGTCGCCCGCGCGTACAGTGGAATCGATTTCCCGTCTGCTTCGCCCTTCGCCACGAAGCCGATTTCGATCGTGTTGTCATCGATCACTGTTACATCGTCGCGGGAAAAGCTCGTCACCGATACGCGAACGTTAAACTGCCTCAACATCGCCCAGAAATCAGATTTCTTTAAGGCGTCACGCGTTGCCGTCTTCATCCCTTGATCGGTCTGAACGTTGACCTTGTCCGCGACGTGTTCGACGAACGCGTCCGCGTTCCGCGTGTCGGCGGCCATCTGCATCATGTGAACGCGGCGCACCGCCTCCTCGCGCGGGCTTTCAAAAAACTTGTCGAGGAGGAACAGGGCGAGCATCAGCAGGAACGCGATGCCGAACGGGATGACCGCGCGCCGGTCCTGCTTCTGCGCCGCGAGCGCGCCGGTGATGACGAGCGCCCCGCCGAGGACGAGGTACAGCCACTGCGGCGGGTCGGAGAGTAAGGTGGGCATAGTTCAGTCTCAGGTCACAAGTCTGCGAGTCTCAAGTCGAAAGGCAGCCAGGCACATTGCCTCTGACTTGTGACTTTCGGACTTGTGACTTGCGACTATCCGCGACGCATCTCCCATCCATAGACGGCGGCCGGGCCGAGCTGTTCCTCGATTCGGAGCAGTTGGTTGTACTTCGCGATGCGATCGGTGCGGCTCGCCGAGCCGGTCTTGATCTGCCCGC
>CAZBXY010000073.1:0-8809 GCA_964495365.1 uncultured Frigoriglobus sp.
AGGTCCACATGTACGGCGAGATGCACCGCTTCGTGCCGGTGCTGGCGTTCGCCCGCGGGTTCAAGGTCGGCGAACTCGTCATCCAGCACCGGGCGCGGAAGTTCGGGAAATCGAAGTACGGCTGGAAGCGGTTCATCAAGGGCGGGCTGGATGTCGTCACGGTGCGCCTCCTGACCGGGTTCGCGCGGCGCCCGCAGCACTTCCTCGGCGCGTGGGGGCTGGGGCTGATGGGGTTCGGCCTGTTCGGGTTTGTGATGTGCGTGTTGGTGGGGGCGCTCGGCGCGTACCTGACGGCGGCGTCCGCATTCGCGCTGGCGGTGGTCGGCGCGGTGTTCAGCGGGATCGCCACTCTGCTCGGCGGGCAGTGTATCCTCGCCGGCCTCATCGCCGAGATGATCGTCGCGCGGAAGTGGCTCGACAACGAGGTGTTCAGCGTCGCGGAGCGCACCGGCTCGTAATGGCACCCGGGGTTAGAAACCCCGGGCTATTGCACGGTGACCCCTTCGGGGTCCAAAACCTGTGTGGCCCTGAAGGGCCACCGTCTAATAGCCCGGGTTTCAACCCCGGGAACTCCCATGCCCGCTGACGCCTCCGACCTCCGCCGATCCGCGTTCCTGCTGCTGACCGCCGCGGCCGTCGCCATTGCGGCGGCCAGGACCGTCGGCGGCGAGAACGTCATCGAGCCGAGCCGCTACAAGGCGCCGGAACCGGGCGGTTACGGCTACGAACCCGAGCGCAAGTGGCCGGAGGCACGGCCCGATCCCGTTCCGATGTTCAGTTCCAACGACAAGTCGCGGTGGGCGACGGTTCGGGCGCTCGTTCACGACAGAACCTACGTCATCGGCAAGCGCACGACCCCGGACCCGAACAACCCGAAGGCGTACAAGGACGAAGGGATCGCCGCGGAGCCGGCGTACCGCAGTACCGACGTGGTGCTGAACCCGGAGACGCAGGAGTTCTATTCGAGCAAGCCGCCGCTCATGGCGACCATCGCCGCCGGCGAATACTGGCTGCTCCGCAAAGCGTTCGGGTGGGACATCGTTCGCGACCGGTGGCTCGTGATGCCGGTGATCGTGTTGACATGGAACGTGATTCCCTTCGCGGTGTACCTCGTGTTGCTGGGTCGCTTGATCGACGGCATCGGTAAGACCGACTTCGGCAAGCTGCTCGCGTTTGCCACGGCGGCACTCGGTACGTTCCTCACCACCTTCGCGGGCACGCTGAACAACCACGGCCCGGCCGCGTTCTGTGTGTTGTTTGCCAGTTACCCGCTTCTGAAAGCGGTGATCGAGAACCGCGACATGACGCCAGCGGGCTATGCCTGCTGCGGGTTCTTCGCGGGGTTCGCGGCGACGTTCGAACTGCCGGCACTGGCGTTCGTCGCGGCGCTGGGGCTGCCGCTCCTCGTCGCGCACACGCGAAGCACGCTGCTGTTCTTCGTGCCGTGTGCGGTGTTGCCGCTGGTCGCTCTGTACGGATGCAACTACATCGCGTTCAGTACGTTCGAGCCGGTCTACGAGAAGTTCGGCGGGCCGTGGTATCGGTTCGAGGGCAGCCACTGGTCGAAGATCGGCACGCCGGCGGCGAAGGGACTCGACTTCAACGACGAACCGACATCGGTCTACGCATTTCACTTGCTCGTGGGCCATCACGGGTGGTTCAGCCTGACGCCGGTGTGGTTCGTTGCGCTCGCAGGGTTGGTGGCGCTGGGCATTCGCAGCGCGCCGGCGGTGCGCGATCTCTTTGGCAAGCCGAAGGGCACCGGCTGGACGCTCGAAATGTTCGCACTGATGACTCTGCTCGTGTCGCTCGTCGTGTTCGCCTTCTACCTGACGCGCACGCAAAGCTACAACTACGGCGGCAACACAAGCGGCCCGCGGTGGCTGTTCTGGCTGATCCCGCTATGGCTGCTCGCGGTGCCGGTGGTCGCCGATCGGCTGTCTCGCAGCGCTGTCGGTCGGCTGCTCTGCGCGGTGCTTCTTGGAGCGAGCGTGCTGAGCGTGTTCTACCCCGCGTGGAACCCGTGGCGGAACCCGTGGATCCTTCAGTTCCTCGAATTCCAGGGTTGGTTGCGATACTGATCCGATGTATAGTTTTGGTGAAAAACTTGCCACGTGGCAAGTCAGTGGAAGTTTGAGCATATTGCGACTTGCTGGTATTCTCGGCAAATTGCGAAAGTCGCCAAAACCGGCTCGTGGCAATCTATACAAAAGTGCGCATCAAGTTGTGAGTCGGCATGAGCGAACCGAACAACGACCCGCCGTTGGTACTCCGGCCGACGGAGCAACCTCCAGAACCTGCGCCTCAGCCGTGCGGACCGTCGCGCCGCGTGTGGCGAGCGATCGTGTGGGGCATCACTGTATACCTCGCGCGTTTCTGGGAGGCGATCGCTTGGTGTGTCGTATTCGTCGCGGCGCAGCTCTGCGCGCTTTTGGGGACCATCTGCGTTGTGTTCGCGGCCTACGCGTTCGCCGCGCCGGAACCTGGCAAGTTCTTCGACCAACAAATCGACGCGGCCCTGAAGGCGATCGATCCGAAGTTCCAGGGCGAGCGCCCAGCGATGCCGTTCGAGTTCGGGCAGGCAATCGCCTGGGGGATGCTCGCGGCGCAGTTCGCCTCGCTCGGCCTCATCGCGCTCGTGCTGCCGCGGCGCATCGGGCCGGACTGGAAGCGCCAGATCGGGGTTCGCAAGCCCGCGGGGCTGCACGTGTTGCTCGTGTTGCTCGTCGTGCCTGGGTTCATGATCGTGTCCGGTGTGGTTCAGGAAGCGTTTCTGTGGGCGACCGGCATTCGTCCGCCGGCGGCGATGAAAGCACTCAACGACATCTTCAAGGAGTACCCCTGGCCGCTCACGGTGCTGGCGGTGGGGATCGGGCCGGGGTTGGTCGAGGAACTGTGGTGTCGCGGGTTCCTCGGGCGCGGACTGAGCGCCCGCTACGGCCTCGTCGCCGGCGTACTCGTCACATCGGTGCTGTTCGCGGTGATGCACATCGATCCGACGCAACTGTTCGTCATCGCGCTCATGGGCGCGTACCTGCACTTCGTCTACGTCGCGACGCGGAGCATCTGGGTGCCGATCCTCCTGCACGCGATGAACAACGGCGTGTCCATCCTGCTGGTCCTCGCGCTGAAGCCCGAGCAGTTGGACCAGGACAAGCACGTGCCGATCGTGGTGACCATTGCGGCGCTGTCACTGATGATCTTCGGCTCGGTCGCGCTGTGGACGAGCCGGGCCGAATTGCGCCCGACGCTGGCGGAAGATGATGCGTGGTGGGAGAGTGACGGCTGGAAGCCCGAATACCCCGGCGTGTCGGCCCCTCCACCGGAAGCGAACGTGCGCCTCGGCTATGCGGTCGTCAGCCCGGTGGCGCTCCTCTTCACGTTCGTCTCGTTCGTCGCGGTGATGTATTTGGGCTACCGCTACCTGATTTGATTGTGGGGTACGCCTCCGGCGTGCCGGCACGCCAGAGGCGTACCCCACAAGAAGAGAACCGGCGGATCAGAAGTCGCGGGTGTAGCCGGCGGTCCAGCCGCCGTCCACGGTGAGGACGTGGCCGTTCATGTAGCTGTTCTCCGGGTCCGCGAGGAACAGCGCCGCGACCGCGATCTCGTCCACCGTGCCGGGCCGCCCGAGCGGCACGTGGTCGAGCATCCGCTGAACGGACTCCTGGAACATCCCACCATCGCCGTAGAAGAGTTTGCGCGTTCCTTCGGTGAGTGTCGAACCGGGCGCGATCCCGTTCACGAGTATGCCGAGCGGGCCGAGTTCGAGCGCCATCGCCTTCGTCAAGTTCACCACGCCGGCCTTCGCCGCGACGAACGGGCACTGGAGTCGTAGCGGAACAAGGCCCGCGATGGACGCGATGTTGATGATCCGGCCCCGCTTCTGCTCGCGCATGACTGCGGCGGCGGCCTTGCTCATTTCGTAGAGGCCGGTGAGGTCCACCGCGAGGATGCGGTCCCATTCCTCGCGCGGGAACTGATCGATGGTGACGCGGTGGGCCATCGTGTTGACGCCGGCGTTATTCACGAGAACGTCGAACCGGCCGTGTTCGGCGCGGATGTGCCTCACGGCCTCCGCGATCTCCGCCGGCTTCGTCACGTCGAGTTTCAGAGCGCGCCCGTTGGGCGTGACGGCTGCCGCGGCCTGTGCTTCCGCGAGTACGAGGTCGGTGTAGTAAGTGATGCTGCCGTTCCGCGCGAACCGGTCCGCGATGGCCTGCCCGATCCCGCGCGCCGCCCCGGTCACGAGACTGACGGTACCGCTGAGGTCACTTTTCATCGATTCGCTCCTGTGGTCCCGGTCCCGAAGACCGGCCTTGAGGGGAATTGTAGGTCCGGGAAAGGCACTGGTTTTGGCGCCCGCGCTGGGGGAGAATTGGGCACGAGGAAGGAGGAGCAATCATGCCCGCACCCAGACCGAACCGGCGAGAGTTCCTCGGCCGCGGGGCGCTCGCGGCCGGCGCCCTGGCGCTGGGCCACTTCCTCCACCTCCGCGCGCTCGGGGCCGGGCCGAAGCCGCGGGCCGAGTCGTGTGTCCTGATCTTCCTCAACGGCGGGATGAGCCACCTCGACACCTTCGACCCCAAGCCGAACCAGCCGCCCGAGATCCGCGGCGAGTTCGCCACCGTCCGCACCAGCGCGCCCGGCGTGCTGATGACCGAGTACCTGCCCAAACTGGGCCGGCTGGCGCACCACCTCACGATCGTTCGGAGCGTGGGGTTCGACGGCCGGTTGGGGAACCACAGCCCCGCGTGCTACCACATGCTGACGGGCAAGGAACCCGTGGGCGAGGACGCGGTTCTCGCGCCGCCGCGCCCGACCGATCACCCGACGATGGGTTCGGCGGCAGCGCGGCTGCGGCCGACGCCCGGCACCGTCCCGGCCTTCGTGATGGCCCCCGACGTGCTGATCGAGAACGCGCACCTCACCCCGGGCCAGTT
Organism: uncultured Frigoriglobus sp.; assembly: GCA_964495365.1. Lineage (GTDB taxonomy): Bacteria > Planctomycetota > Planctomycetia > Gemmatales > Gemmataceae > Gemmata. The sequence goes on from CAZBXY010000073.1 coordinate 4,944, forward strand.
CGCTGGGTGGCTCGGCAGCCGCTACGAGGCATTCCGGCTCCAGGGCGACCCGAGCCTGCCGGGGTTCTCCGTCCCGGCCCTGGCCCGGCCCGCGGACGTGCCCGGCGACCGGATGGCGGGGCGCCGCGAACTGTTGGACCGGCTCGGTTCGGGGCAGGGCGCTCTCGCACGGACCCCGGCCGGGCGCGAGTTGGGCGCGTACCACGAGCGGGCCTTCGACCTGCTGACGAGCGGGCGCGCGCAGGCCGCGTTCGACATCGGCGCCGAACCGCCGCGCACGCGCGACCGCTACGGCCGGGACAAGTTCGGTCAGAGCGTTCTGTTGGCCCGGCGGATGGTCGAGGCCGGGGTGCGGTTCGTCAACGTCCACTGGCCCAACGTCGGCGGCGGGGCCAACTGGGACACGCACAGCAACGGCTTCAACCGGCTGAAGACTCACCTGCTCCCGCTCGCCGATCGCGCCCTCGCCGCGCTCCTCGACGACCTGGCCGACCGCGGGCTGCTCGACACGACGCTCGTGCTGGTCCTGACCGAGTTCGGCCGCGCCCCGCAGATCGGCCGGACGTTCCAGAACAACGGCGGGCCGGGCGGGCGGGACCACTGGTCGAACTGCTTCAGCGTCGTTCTGGCGGGCGGCGGGCTGGCGGGCGGGCGCGTCTACGGCTCGTCGGACGCGAAGGGCGCGTACCCCGCCGACCGACCGCTGACGCCCGCCGACCTGACGGCCACCGTCTACCGGCTTCTGGGCATCGACCCGGAGAGCACACTCCGCGACGCCGAGGGACAGCCGCACCGGTTATGCGACGGAACGCCGATCGACCTGTGACGCGGGTCATTTCCCGCTCACCGTGACCGGAACGACTGCCTCCGTGACCGCGGTCCCGCCGGACGGTAACTTGCCCGTCGCGCGGAACGTCAGCACGAGACCGGCGCCCGGTTTCACCCCGCGATCGACCTCGACCCGCACGACCGCCTCGCTTTCCCCCGCTTTGAGATGAACCGGCGCGGCCTTGAACCCGGGCACCGCGAGCAACTCGATGTCGGCCGCGCCGGTGAAGTTCGACGTGCGATCCAGGGCCAACTTGCACTCGAACGACCCGCCGGGCGCTGTGGTAATCTCGCGCGTCACCGTGCGCAGTTTCACGACCTGCGGCGTGGTCCGCACCATGCACCGCTTGTCGCACACGGCGAGGATCGTTTGCTTCGTGCCCCACTGGTCGGTGAAGGTCGCGTGCCCCTGCACGTAGGGCCGACTGTGGTGCTGAACGCCGGCGTGCATCGTCTCCGGTAAGTAGATGAGCGCCTTGGCCTCCGTGGCTCCCTCCGGGACGACCGTCTCGATCACCTCGATGCCGTCGAGGTCCTGCACCTGGCGCTCGCAGAGCTGGAGCGTGATCGGGCCGGTGAAGCCGTTGAGGCGCTCGATCTTCAATGTGTACGGGTGGACGCTGCCGCGCGGGGCGTACTGATACGCCTCGTTGCACGTGATCTTGAACATTGGCTTGTGCTGAACCGTGAGATCCAGCGCGTCGCGGTCGGGTCCGAACGTCGGCACCGCGGCCCGGCGCGCGACCGGCTTGCCGTCGATGGTCGCGGTGCCGCGAAGCGCAACGGGCACGTCGGTCGGGCGCGCGTCGGGCTTGGCCGATACGACGAGCTTCACGCGCGTCTGGTTGTCGGGTACGCGGCGCGGTTCGATGGTCACGCCGTCGGGCAACCCCGTCGGGTCGAGGTCGATCGGTCCCGTGAAGCCGCCCGCGCGCCGGACGACGAGATCGATTTCGGTTTTGCCGCCCTGCACGACGTTCACGGTATCCGGGTCGAGCCTCAGTGCGAAGTCAGGCTTCGCCGGGCGCACGGACAGTCGGTAGACGAACTCGCGCCCGCCGCGCGAGCCGTGCTGAAGGTCGCGCAGCCGCAATCGATACGTCCCGTCGGCGGGCGCGCGCCACTCCAGGAGAACCTCGCGTTCAGGCGCATCGACCGCGTTCGCTTTCGCCAGCACGCGCCCCGCGTCGTCGAGCAGCACGAGCGCCGGCACCGCGGCGGAGTCGGGCGCCGACCGGCACTCGATCGTGAACGCTTCGCCCTTCTTTGCTGTGAAGCGGAACCAGCCTTCCGTTTCGGCGGTCAGGAACCGGCCGCTCACCGTGACCGGCACGGTCAGTTCCATCGCCGTTTTGGCCGAGCGGGTGTCGCCGCTCTCCGCGACCTCCGGCATCTCGCCGGCGACGAGCGGAACGCCGCGGAAGAGGAACAGCCCGGGCGTCGATGGGAACGTCACCTGCTCCTTCGTCGTGCGGAACGCGCCCGCGCCGGTGAGCGTGTCGATTTCCACCTCGCGCGACTCACCGACGTGCCCGCCGGGAGGGAACGCGCGCACCGCGAACGGCCTCGTCGAAACGGTGACGCGGTAGACGTAAGCCGGACCGCCGCCGTAGCCGAGATTGGCGACGTGCAAGTGGTAGTCGCCGGTCGCCGACGCGCGGAACGCCACGACGGGATCTCCGCCGACGCGCACTTCTTGCACGTCCTGGCGCTGACCGCGCGCGTCGGTGATCGCAATAACCGGATCGAGCGGCGAACCGATCCGGGCCACCATCACGTCGCAGACGACCACTTCGCCGGCCTTCGCGGCGAAAACGAAGAAGTCCTGATCGCGCTCGCCGGCGATCTGACCGTTGACGACGACCGGCAGCGTAATTCGCTCGGATCTTTCGGGCGTGGAGTTCGGTTCCGACTCGATGAATTCCGGCAGATCGCCCACGAGGAACGGCCGCGGGCGTGTCCCGCCCCACGCCCCGGAGACGCGCCAGAACTTCGTGCCGGGTTCGGCGTCGGCCGCGATGGTGACGCTCGACTCCCACTCGCGCGGGTACGTCATCGCCGCACCGACCCCGTCGGCGTCGCGCGGCGGCCGGCGCGACGACGGCTCGTACTTCGGCCTCGCCTCCGCGCCGAGCACGCCCGGACCGCTCACGCCGCTTCCGTTGAGCCGGAACGCCATCCCCGGCGGGAGGCACTCGCCGCCGACGCGCAGCTTCACGGTGGTTCCGCGCTGCCCGCCGGCCGGGAAGATGTGCGTGCTGGTCGGCTCGCGCGACGCCACCGGCTGCCCCCACGCGGAGAGTGGAAGTAGCAGGATGGCGAGGACAGAGAGGAGGCTCCTGAGCATGGCGACTCCGGCAGACGAGACCCATTCCGCGAATCGGCTCCCGGCTAGCGAATGATCCTGCACTTCTGCAGCGCCTGCTGCAGTTCCTTCACCCCCGCGTCCGTCACCTTGGTTCGCTCAAGTCCCAGCGATTGCAAGTTCGTCAGTCCGGCCAGTTCTTTGAGACCCGCGTCCGTCACCTGGGTGCCAACAAGGGTCAGCGTTTGCAAGTTCGTCAGCCTGGCCAGGTCCTTCAGCCCCGCGTCCGTCACCTTGGTGCCGTCAAGGTTCAGCGTTTGCAAGTTCGTCAGTCCGGCCAGTTCCTTGAGACCCGCGCCCGTCACCTTGGTGCCGCTAAGGTCCAGCGAGTGCAATTTCGTCAGCCCGGACAGTTCCTTGAGACCCGCGTCCGTCACCTGGGTGCCAACAAGGTTCAGCTCTTGCAAACTCGTCAGTCCGGCCAGTTCCTTCAGCCCCACGTCCGTCACTCTGGCTTGCTGAAGGTCCAGCTCTTGCAAGCTCTTCAGCCCGGCCAGTTCCTTCAGCCCCGCGTCCGTCACCTTGGTGCCGCCAAGACCCAGCGATTGCAGGCTCTTCAGCCCGGCCAGTTCCTTGAGCCCCACGTCCGTCACCTGAGTCCAGCCAAGGCCCAGCGATTGCAAGTTCTTCAGCCCGGCCAGTGCTCTCAGCCCCGCGTCCGTCACCTGGGTGC